>JAFGVI010000086.1 GCA_016938065.1 Deltaproteobacteria bacterium
GGAAGCCTGCTCATACTTTCAGGCAAACCGGCAACGACAAAATGGGTGACAATTGATGATTCAAAAAAATGCCAGACGGCATAAAGCAAAGCTGCCGGCAGAACACACCAGAGGGCGGCGAGAGCGCCATAATAGGTTGGGCGCGAATGAAGTTTGCTGATCCCGCAACTTAAGGCGGCCACCTGACAGGAGCGCTTTCGGCCGCAGTAAAAGGCGAAGGCTGTTAAAAGAAGCAGAACTATGAGAAAGGTTGAGGCCATTAGTAAATTTCTTATTTCTTTTTTAAAGTTTCAGGCTCTTATCGAGCTTTTTAACTTGCAACTGAACCTGTTTGATTAATTTGAACTCTTTCTAACAAGGAAAAATTAAGTTAATATAAAGATCTGGTGTAAAAAAGTTACCTTCGCCAATATGAACAATTGGATTGCAGCACTGACAGCAGCCATGATCTATCAATTCAGGGAGGTTGCAACTTAGGCCGCAAACAACGCGTAGCCCATTCTGAAAAGACCTCTTTTGCCGGGCGATAAGAGAAGCTTTTTCACTGCAAACTATAGTTGAAAAAAAATTTTTTAATCTATATATCATGTTTGAGGCTCAGCATCCTGCCGGGCAATTGTGTGAAAGTTACAAACATTTGTAACTATTCAGCGTAAGTAAAGAAGCTCCCAATATTGATGCATTTCAGAAAATTCTGGGAACACAACCTGATTTTCCGAAAGAAATCGGGATTGTGTTCCCAGAATTTGCGGGTTTGCTGAATAGTTACCAATTTATAATGATTAGCCCCAGACCCACACGAACCCACACTGACAAGGTTTTCTTCCGTGGTTGTCTGTGCGGGTCAGTGGCTGAAAAAGGTTGTTCCTTAGAAGTTACATTTTATCTTTAACTGTTTTATGGAGGTACTGATAATGAAAAGATTTTGGTCACTCTTTTTTATCCTGAATTTATGCCTATGCTCTTTAACTTTGCAGGCGCAAGCAGAAGAACCCAAAATAAGTGAGCAGACGCAGGAGTGTATTGGATGCCATGTCATGGCGACGCCGGGAATTGTCAGCGACTGGGAGAAAAGTCGCATGGCAAAAATTACTCCGGCTCAAGCTTTACAATCGCCCGAGATTAATCGACGGATTTCGGTCACAGCCGTTCCCGAAGCGATGGCCAATGTTGTGGTCGGCTGTTATGAGTGCCACTCACTCAATAACGCCAGTCACAAAGAGGCCGCTTTCGAACATAACGGCTTTAATATTCACACCATAGTCTCATCTCGGGACTGCGCTGTCTGCCACGAAGTTGAAGCCGATCAGTACAGTCACAATATCATGTCCGAGGCCTATGCCAATCTCATGCATAATCCGGTACATAAGATGCTGGTTGACTCTATTAACGGAATCCAGGATTTTGACGGCAGTAAAACGATTCTCAATCCCCACAATGACGAAATCACAGATGCTGAATCCTGCCTCTATTGTCACGGTACCATTATTAAGGTAGACGGTAAAGTCACCCGAGAGACCGCTCTCGGCGAGATGGAGTTTCCCCGGCTTAAGGGATGGCCCAACCAGGGGGTTGGTCGCATAAACCCCGACGGCAGTAAAGGCTCCTGCACCTCCTGCCATCCGCGCCACTCCTTTTCAATGGCTATGGCTCGTAAACCGGCAACCTGCTCTGAATGTCACAAAGGGCCCGACGTACCCGCTTCCAAGGTTTATGATGTCAGTAAACACGGCAATATCTATAAATCCCTGGGGACAAAATGGGACTTTGACGCGGTCCCCTGGAAACTGGGTACCGATTTTTCCGCTCCGACCTGCGCCACCTGTCATACCAGTCTAATTGTCGACAGTGCGGGTGAAATTATCGCCCAACGCTCGCATCAGATGAATGACCGAAGCCCCTACCGACTTTTTGGTATCTATGCCCATGCCCACCCGATTAAAGCTGATACCTCAATCATTAAAAATAAAGCGGGCCTGCCGCTGCCGGTCGAATTAACCGGCGAACCCGCCTCCGAGTACCTGATTGATGCTGAAACGCAGACCACCAGGCGCCAGGCGATGCAGAAAATATGCCTTGGTTGTCATGCGACTTCCTGGGTTGAAAATCAGTATAAACGGCTTGAGCACACGATCGAACAGACTAATGCCATGACTCTGACCGCGACTAAAATCCTGGCTACTGCCTGGGAGAAAGGGGCCGCTAAAGGTCTGGCCCAGAAAGAGAGTATTTTTGATGAGGCAATTGAGAAGATGTGGGTTGAACAGTGGCTCTTTTTTGCCAACTCGACCCGCTTTGCGAGTGCTATGGGCGGTGCTGACTATGGTGTTTTTGCCGACGGGCGCTGGTACTTAAGCAAAAATATTCAGGAGATGGCCGATCTTTTAGAACTCAAACTGGCTCTCGGCCAAGATAAAGCTGCAGCCGAGAAAAAACCTGCAGCGAAAAAGTAAGCTGAATAGTTACTCTGAATAATCTTAAAAGCCCAGGAGAAACAGGGTTATCTCTCCTGGGCTTTGCTTTTTATAGCCTCTTAGTTATCGTTTTCCAGCAAATAAGTTGAGGAGCGGTGGCGAATGACGTCTCCTTCGACCATATAAATAACGTCCTCACAGATATTGGTCGCGAGATCGGCAATTCTTTCGAGATGGCGGGAGGCCGAAAGCAGGTGCAGACCTCGTTTGATGGTAGATGGACTTTCCTGCATCAGACGGGTAAGCGAGTCGTACATTTTGCGGTTGGCAGCATCAATAATGTCGTCCCTGACAATCACCTCGCGCGCCAGCCCGGTATCCTGATTGGTCAGAGCATCAAGCGCGGCGCGCAGCATGTCCATCACCCCGGTCGCCATTTCCGGGAAATCGAGGGTAACTGCGAGCATCTCATGTTTGGCCAGGTAAATCGCGCGTTCCGCAATATTGACCGCCAGATCACCGACACGTTCGAGGTCGTTATTGACCTTGAGCGCGGTGATAACAAAACGCAGATCATTGGCCATGGGCTGATGCAGAGCCAGCAACTTCAGACACTCCTCTTCGATGCGAACCTCTCTATCATTGATCATATTATCTTCACCGATTACCTCGTGAGCAAGCTCTTCGCGCCGTTCAACCAGAGCAACCAGGGCTTTGTCGGTCGCATTTTCAACCATCGCGGCAATCCCCAGCAACTCTTTTTTGAGGTTATCAAGTTCATTCTGCAGGTGTTTTGACATCTCCTCTACCTCTATTTCCGACTAAATTAACAATTCAAATCTCGGCTGAATCAGGCTTGACTTTTGTCATGGGCAGATAAATCCGAAAAGTACTGCCGCTGCCCGGTAAACTGTCAACTTCGATCCTCCCCTTGTGGGCCAGGACAATATGACGGACAATGGCAAGACCCAGGCCCGTACCGCCGAGCTCCCGCGAACGGGCTTTGTCAACCCGATAAAAACGTTCGAAAATTCTTGCTTTATCGTCCGGCTCTATGCCGATACCGGTATCTTCAACCTCAATTACCGCCTCACCGTTCGCCTCTCTCAAACGCAACCAGATATGCCCTCCGTCCGGGGTATATTTAATCGCATTATCGAGCAGATTGGTTACCGCCTGATCCAGCGACTCCTCATCACTGAGAATTTCGATCTCCGTTTGCGGTCTGCTGATTTCTATCTGAAGATTTTTTTCTTCGGCCATGGGCAGCAGACTCAGGTAGGAATTCTCAATCGTACGACCCAGGTTCACCGGAACTTTAACGGACCAATCGTCCTGCAGTTCGAAGCGGGAGAGGGCCATCAAATCGATTATCAGAGCCGTCAGACGCAGCGACTGGTTATTGATCTTCTTTAAAAATGAGAGTTGAATTTCGGCAGGCATCCTGCCGAAATCTTCAATCAAGGTCTCGACCAGAGCCCGAATGGCGGTGATCGGGGTTTTCAACTCGTGCGAGGCGTTGGTCACAAAATCGCGGCGCACCGTTTCCAAATGCCTGAGTTCGGAGACATCAAGCAAAACCACCATGGCACCGACCACGCGGTTGGCGCTGTCTTTCAGCGGTACCGCGTGCATCTCAATTATCCGCTCTCTCAGACCAAACGAGATCTTCATGCTCCTCTTGACTTCGTCGGCCGCGCGACTGGCATCAGCCAGAATCCGGTTGAGTTCCTGCAGGCGCGTAATCTCCCAGATCGGCTTACCCAAACTCCTGCCGGGCTCCGTGCCCAGCAATGAAGCTGCGGCCACATTGATGTGAATTACCTTTTCCTCCCGATCAACCGCAATCACACCTTCGCTCATCGCCGCGAAGATGGCGTTTAGTTTGCTGCGATCAAGATTGATCGTCGCAATCCGCTGCTGTGATTTTTCGGCCATCAGATTGAAGGTTTTGGCAAGATGTCCGATTTCATCCTGACGTTTCAAGTGCAGACGCCGGCTGAAATCACCCGCCGCCATGGCCTCCGCCATGGACGTCATGTAGAGAAGAGGCCGAATAAAGTGTTGGGCGAGAAAGAAAGCAAAGAGCAGGGTTAAAAGGGCCACCACTGCAATCGCGAGCATGATGATCATGCGACTCTCAGCGATGCGCTGATCAATAACCGTCAAAGGCAGAGAAACCCGGGCATAGGCCTTAAGGCGCTGATGCAAACGCACGGCCTGGGCCAGATACATCATCTGCGTCTTGACCGTATCACTGAAACGGGTACTCACCCCGTAGGCGTAGAGTAGCGCCGCTTTCACTTCGGGACGATTGCTGTGGTTATCCATCTCGGCGGGATTATTTTCAGAGTCGGCGAGAACCTTGCCCGTGGGGTCGATAATGGTCAGTCGGGTTGCCGTCTTCTGCCCGAGTTCCCTGATCTCTTGCTGCAGTTGAATGTAGTTGTCTGGGCTGAGCTGCTGCGCGGCGAGCTCGCATAACAGTGTAGCTCTGACCTGCAGGTTCTCCTGCACTTCCTCCAGCGTTTTCCGCTTGATCAAAGCCCCGGTCAACCCTCCTACAATAACTGCCGAACATAAAATAATGATGACAAAGATTGAGTATATTTTCCAAAGCAGGGGAGATTTAAAAAAGTTCGTTTTCATGGCTCGTCACGCTCTTTGAAACGATAACCGATACCACGGATAGTTTCGATCAGGTTGCGATACGGTCCCAGTTTTTTGCGGACCGCCTGAATATGAACATCAATATTACGGTCGACGATGAAGTTGTCCTCTCCCATAATCCGACTTATAAGATGATCTCTGGTAAAAACCCAGCCCGGATGATGCGCCAGAAAGTGCAGCAGCTTAAATTCGGTTGCAGTCATGGCAACCGGCTCATCATCCACCCAGACCTGATGACGGCCGACATCAATCGTAACCCCTGCATACTCGATCCGCACGCTGCTTTTTTTCTCACTTAACGGCTCCCGGCGCCGCAGCACCGCATTTACGCGAGCCAGCATTTCGCGGGTACTGAAGGGTTTGGTGATGTAATCATCGGCGCCGAGCTCAAGACCTGAGACTATATCGCTCTCTTCCCCCCGGGCCGAGACCATGATAATCGGTATCGAACAGGTCAGCTCATCGGCTTTCAGCAGCTTGCAGATTTGCAGACCATCAAGACCGGGCAGCATAAGATCGAGCAATACCAGATCCGGTTTTTTGGCCTGAATCAGCTCCAGACCCTGTTTACCGTTCCGGGCACTGAACACCCGATATCCATCTCTTTCCAGATTGTAAACCATAACCTCACGGATATCGGCCTCATCCTCAACCACGGCTATCTGTTCTTTTTTCATAATCGTCGATCCTTGACTCGATTACAGCGTTATTGTTGGCGGACTCGAATTCTTACTGTTTTAGAATTTTATCGCAGCATTGTAAAGATAAGATAAAGGTGATAGATATGCTCTGACGAGCTTGCCTTTCTCTCATACAATTGCAGATTAAAAATTTATCGCGGCACGACATGCATAACCATTGCTCAATTAAAAATATAGCGGCCTTGAACCGCGATGCGGAAAAGCGGGTTGTCTACCTGGGCCTGGTTATCAACCTGATTCTCATTATCGCCAAGCTGGCGGGCGGCCTTTTGGTCTCTTCCCTCGCCCTGATTGCCGACGGCATTCACTCCCTTACCGACCTGATTACCGATCTGATCGTGCTCTGGGGCCTCAAACTGGCTTCGCGACCGGCCGACCACGATCATCCTTTCGGTCACGGCAAACTTGAAACCCTGGCTTCGCTGATCGTCGCCGTTATTCTGCTGGTCGTGGCTCTCGGGATTATAAAAGAAGCCTTCTCCTGTCTCAACCAGGGCGCGCCACTACCTGTAGATTATCGCTGGGTTCTTACTATAGCTCTGTTTTCGGTATTTTTGAAAGAGTATACCTACCAGAAAACAATCTCTCTGGCCCGACGCCTGCATAGTCCGGCTCTCGAAGCTAACGCCTGGCATCATCGCTCGGATGCACTCTCTTCTCTGGTTGTTATTGGCGGGGCAATCGCCAGCTGGCTGGGTTGGATTGCGGCTGATCTGGCGGCGGGCCTGGTGGTTGGCGGGATGATAGCTTTGGTCGCTTTAAAAATCGGCTATCAAGGCCTCGAGGAGCTGGTGGAAAAGGCCGTTTCCCCGCAAATTCAGCTGGAGATTGAAACTACCCTGAACCAGTTCACCGAAATTCTGGCCTGGCATCAGCTGCGTACCCGCAGGGTCGGGCGTGGAGTATTTCTTGACGTCAACATCATGGTTCCCGGCGAGATGAGTGTCGCCACCAGTCACGCAATTGCTGACCGTCTGGAAGAATTTATCAAACACAGACTTCCATATCTGCTCAACATTATAATTCATATTGAGCCTTTCACCGCCGGATCTGATTAAAGCCCGTCATCCTTAAATTTGCTTTCCGACATATTTTCCATGACTGAATATCACCCGCCCCTTTTTTTCCGTAATGGCCATCGCCAATCAATTTACCCGACCATTTTTCGCCAAGTTAAAGGGGTTGATTACCTCCGCGAGACCATTTCGACGCCTGATGACGACTTTCTTGATCTCGACTGGGTCTATGGCAGCTCTGATAAACTTGTTATTATCTCACATGGTTTGGAAGGTAACTCGACCAGAGCTTATGTCAAGGGAATGGTTAAAGCGGTGACCGATGCCGGGTTTGCGGCCCTGGCCTGGAATTTTCGCGGGTGCGGAGGGGCTATTAACCGCCAGCCGAAACTCTATCACAGCGGTTTTTATGAAGATCTTGAAACCGTCATTGAACATGTCTTTAAAAAATATCAATACCGGGAGGTAAATCTGGTGGGGTTCAGTATGGGCGGCAATGTCTCCTTGGTCTACCTGGGAAAAAAAGGCAGTTCAATTGACCCCCGCCTGAAAAAGTGTGTCGCATTTTCGGTGCCCTGTGATCTTAAAGCGAGCAGTGAGCAGATTGCCAGACCCGGCAACCAGGTCTATATGCAAAGGTTCTTACGCCTTTTGCGGCAAAAGATAAAAGCCAAACAAGCTGACTTTCCCGAACTTTTTGATGATAAAAATTATGAGCAGCTAAAGAATTTCCTCGACTTTGATAACCGCTATACGGCCCCGCTGCATGGCTTTATTGATGCCTTTGACTACTGGAAGCAGTGCAGCTCCAAGCAGTTTCTCAATAACATTCAGATTCCAACCCTGCTGATCAACGCCCTTGACGACCCTTTTCTGGCTGAAGCCTGCTACCCTTTCTCCGAATGCGCGGCCAACCCCAATCTCAGCCTGGAGACGCCTCGCCACGGCGGCCATGTCGGCTTTGTCACATTTAATCGCAATAATTTATACTGGTCGGAAAAGCGCTGTCTTCAATTTGTGATGTAATGATCAAAGGCAGATTTCCGGTATAATAAGGCCGCATTATACAAGCAGAAAAACCCCGTAGGAGAAGAAAAGCAGAAGAAAAACCGCGATAGCGCAGCGCAGCGGGGTAACCTGCTGAGTAACCCGAAACATCTGGAAAAGTCCAACCCCCAGCGAGAGCAGGGAGTAGACTGCAAGCGGCAGATAAAGACCGCTCAAAGGCAGAAGATGTTCGGGATCACCTTCAGGCAGAACGCTCTTGGCCGCCAGATAGGGCAGCGCCGGCAGTGCCAGCGGCAGCAAAAAAGCCGAGGTCCGATAGAGTAGCGCCAGAAGTCCAGGCCCCCCCACACCGCGGGCCATCAGCCAGACAAGCAGGGTCACACCACCATGAAAAAAGAGGCTGATCAGAATACCGGCAATAATATTTCCTCCGAAAAGTATGGTGGAGGAGATTTGCTCTACTGCATAACCATGAATAGCCACCCCTGCAGTTTTCTGAAATAAAGCGACCAGATATCCGTAAAAAGACCCTGTCGCAATGAGCAGTAACGGCATCCATAAAGGCGAGATTGACGGGCCGCTGGCGTAACGATATGGACTATCCCGAAGTAAAAATAGATCAGCAAGAAGCATAGATTGAGACCTGATTTCTGGTTGATTAACCTGAAAAGTTATGGCTGTTCAAGTTCGGTAAAATGAAAAGACAAGGGGGATTTCCATCCCCCTTGTCTTTTTTAAACCATCATACAAAGAGCTGCTCTAGACCGGCATTGCCGACCAGATCATAAAGCCTAAGGCAATAAGAGCGCAACAGATTGCAAAAGTGTTGCTGGAGTAGCGCGCTGTACTATAGTCGCTCCAACCGTGAATCTTGTCAACCACGCGCAGGATCTCTTCATCCTTCTCACCACCGGTAATCAGACTGACAACAATCGTCACAAACCAGGCGGCGGAAGCACTGAAGATACCGCCCATCAGGTAACCCAGGGGGCCCATGTTGATGAAGGTCATGCCGAAAAGTTTGCCTTTGGTCCACCACAAAGTGATAGAAAGAATCGCACCGACGATCATCCCCAGGTTAGCCCCGATCTTGTTGGCCCCTTTCCACCAGATACCAAGAATCAAAACCGGGGTAAAGGTAGAAGCGGCAACGACGAAGGCCCAGATAACACTGGTCAGCAAAAACTGCGGCGGATTCAAGGCCAGAAAGATGGTAGCGATACCACCGATAGCAGTGAAGGTCAGACCCATCTTCATCTTCTTGCTGTCGGAGGCGTTCGGATTAATTGTCGTATAGATGTCATGCCCGATACCGGTACCGATAACCATCAGGAGACCGGCAATAGTCGAAAGACCGGCAGCCATGGCTCCGGCGATCGGCAGAGCGCCAATCCAGGCAGGGGTAAAGGCCTGACTCATGACCACAACGAGAAGGTCAGCATCTTTGGGATTGATGGTCAAACCCTGGGCTCCAACAATTTCCTGAACCGTGTAGAGTTTGGCGGCAAAGCCGATGGCAAAGGTGGTCAGGAAGACGGCACCGATGAACACGATGGCCCACAGCGTAGCCTTTTTACCTTCACGCACGGAAGGGGCCGTAAAGTAACGCATGGCAACATGGGGCAGACCGATGGTACCGAAACTCAAACTCAGAAAAATCGCAGTGTAATACTTGAAACTCAACGGAATTTTACCCATCACGGTTGTGAATGGATCAAAATAGGTCGGCAGCTCAGCCAACATGGTCGGAACCAGCTTGGCATACCCGAAAGGCGGAAAAAGACTGCCGGGTCCGGCATTAAGCTTGAACAGAATCATAATCGTCGGAAAAATCAGAGCAAACTGCAGAATGATACTCTGCAGAGTCTGATTGTAGGAGAGGCCATACATGCCACCAATCGTAACATATGCGGTAACAACGAGGCCGCCGACAATCAGACCGGTAGTATAGTTCCAGTGGAACATGACCTGAAAGATGTTACCAACCCCTTTCATCTGCCCGATAAGATAGAGCTGAGCCAGCAGAATCATACAGAGAACCGCAATAATCTTGGCTGCGACACCATAACGCTCGCCGATGAACTGCATACTGGTAAACTTACCCCAGCGCCGCAGACTCGGGGCCACTGAAATCGAAACCATAACGAAGCCGCCCATCCAGGCCATAACAAAGGCGACCAGAAGGTACTGGAGTTTCCAGATCAGTGCGGTAAACCCGAGAAAGGTCGCCAGACTGAGAAAGTTGGAGGTCATCGCCAGACCGTTGGAAAGTGCGCCGATACCCCGGCCGGCCGTATAGTAATCGTCCGAGGATGTGGTTTTCTTCTGCGAGATATAACCGACATAAAGAAAGGCCACAACCATGGCGATAGTATAGAGCAGACCAAAAGTGGAAATTGATTTGGTCGGCTGGAACTCATACATTTTTTTGGCCGCCTCTTCGGCTGCCAGAACCAGAGCCGGTGAACAGAGCAAGCCCAGAACTGCAAGAATCAGACGTCTCATTTGTCACCTCTCTCAATTTCACGGTCAATATTTTCACTGACATTCATATAGAACCAGTAAAAGGGAATCAGCACTACCCAGCCCAAGAACATCGCCAGAAAATAGTGGGTCGGAAAACCCATGATAAACCCTTTGGTCAGGCCCGGAAACATATAGAACAGCGGGTAGATATTGGTCAGGAAGATCACTATCAAGAAACTGATCAACGAAAACCAGCACTCCTTTTTATAAGCACCCATCGACTTTTTCCTCCTCAAAACAGTCAATTAAACAAATTACTCTGCATGGAACCCGGCTTCGCACCAGAACAGGCAGTTACAGCTTCTTAAGAAATAAAATAATATTTCGTACCGTTTCCGCAATAGCCGCCAGCGCCGTGTTCGGCCAGCCTCATTCGCAAAGTCCACTTCAGGCCGAGCTTTAAAGCCCGCCCCACACACTTTCAAAATCTTAACCAAACCTTGAATTACTCCTTTTTTCTCTCCAGCCTGTAAAGTCCCTCCCTTCCTTGTAAATAAAAGTTAACTAACCCCGAAACTCTAAAACAAGGGGAGACGGGCGGACCATCTCCCTCATAAATCAATCCCTTAACACGCAACCGCCTCACATTATTAAGCGGTTTTTACTTTGGCATCTTCCTGTCGTCCCAGGGTTTCAGTTGCCATGTCGCGCAGTTTATATTTCTGAATCTTACCGCTGGCCGTTACCGGATACTCATCCACAAAGATAAAAAAAGCCGGGGTTTTATGAAAGGCAATCTTACCTTTGCAGAAGGCTTTCAGCTCAGCTTCGGTGGTCTTTTCACCCGGCTTCATCTGCACATAGGCGACAACCTCTTCGCCGTATTTGATACTGGGCACGCCGACTACCTGAACATCCTTGATCTGCTCATGGGTGTAAAGGAATTCCTCGATTTCACGGGGATAGATATTCTCGCCCCCGCGAATGATCATATCACCCATGCGGCCGGTTATCTTGCAGTTGCCGTCGGCATCCATGGTGGCCAGGTCACGGGTATGAAGCCAGCCGTCTTTGTCGATCGCATTGGCGGTCGCTTCCGGCATTTTGTAGTAGCCCTTCATAACATGATAACCCCGGGTTACCAGTTCGCCCTGTTCTCCCCGGGGCAGCTCGTCACCGGTTTCGGGATCGACAATCTTCACCTCAACATTGGGCAGTGCCCGACCCACGGTGGAAACCCGAAGTTCAAGGGAGTCGGTTTTGCGGGTCTGGGTCACCCCGGGTGAAGCTTCGGTCTGGCCATAGACAATCGACATTTCGCTGGCACCCATCACGTCAACGACTTTCTTCATAACCTCAATCGGACAGGGAGAGCCGGCCATAACCCCGGTGCGCAGATGCGAGGTATCGTATTTTTTCTTCTCCATCTCTTCGAGTTCGGCAATAAACATTGTCGGAACACCATGCAGAACCGTACATTTGGAAGCTTCGACCGTCTCCAGCGTATCAATCGGTTTAAAAGCAAGGACCGGTGCCATGGTCGCGCCGGAAACCAGAGAGCAGAGATTTCCGATAACACAACCGAAACAGTGGAAGAAAGGCACGGGAATACAGAGGCAGTCATCGGCTGTCAGATTCATGCACTCAGCCATGCTGAAAGCGTTACCGATCAGGTTGGTATGGGTCAGCATAACACCTTTGGGAAATCCGGTGGTACCGGAGGTATACTGCATGTTAACCACATCCTCGGGCTCGCAGGTCGCTTGCCGGGCTTCAAGTTCCTGGTCACTGATCTTATTACCCAGAGCGATTACGTCAGCCCAGCTGAAGGTTCCCGGAATTTTCTCATCTCCTATATAGATGACATTTCTGAGTTTCGGCAGCTTGGCACTGTTCAGTTCACCCGGTTTGGAGTCTTTCAGCTCGGGACAGACATCATTGATGACCTTGACATACTCATCCGCCTCGCGCAGTCCACCAATCAGAATCAAAGTCGTAGAGTCGGATTGCTTCATCAGATACTCAAGCTCAAAACTACGATAGGCGGTGTTGACCGTCACCAGCACGGCCCCCATTTTCGGCAAACCGAACTGAGTATAGATCCATTCCGGCACATTGTTAGCCCAGATCGCAACTTTATCACCACGTTCAACCCCAAGAGCCATAAAACCTTTAGCCACCTGATTGCAGATCTGATTGAGCTCGGCATAGGTATGACTTAATCCTTTTTTATGGTACTCCACGGCCTTGTTGCTGCCAAACTGCTCGGCTACAGTCTCGACCAGTCTGCCGATGGTAATGTCTCCAAGTTCAAATTGCGGTTTGTTCACTAATGCCTCCATTATTCTTTTTATAATTTAGCTGAGACGGGTCGAACCCGTAATAATTTTATTAAATACAGAAATTACTGACTACAAAACAGGGGAGACTTACGCCTCCCCTGCTGAATAACCCTATTTGGAAGCCTTTTTCTCTTCCTCCATCTTCCGTAACTCGACCCGACGGATCTTGCCGGAGACGGTTTTCGGCAACTCTTTCAGAAACTCAATTTCACGCGGATATTTGTAAGGTGCGGTCTCCTTCTTGACGTGATCCTGAATTTCCTTGACCAGCGCATCCGAACCTTCATAGCCGGGAGCCAGAATAATAAAGGCTTTTACAATGGTGCCGCGCAGCTCATCCGGAGTACCGACAACTGCGCTTTCGGCAACAGCCGGGTGACTCTGCAGAGCGCTCTCAACCTCAAATGGTCCAATGCGATAACCGGAGGCTTTGATAACATCATCGGAACGTCCGACAAACCAGAAGTAACCCTCTTCATCCACAGTCGCCTTATCACCGGTATAATACCAGTCGCCGGCAAAAGCTTCGCTGGTCGCTTCGGGATTGCGCCAGTATTCGGTACAGAGACCAACCGGAGCTACCGGCTTGACGCGCACGGCAATATGCCCCTCTTCATTGATGGGCACCGGATTACCATCATCATCAACCAGATGAATATCAAATCCGGGCGTGGGTTTACCCATGGAACCGAACTTGATCTTCATGCAGGGATAGTTGGCAATCATATTAACCGACTCGGTCTGACCGAATCCGTCATAAATCGTGGTGCCGGTATGCTCTTTCCAGACTTTAATAATCTCGGGATTGAGAGGTTCGCCGGCTGCCAGAGAATGGCGCAAACCGGTAAGGTCATATGCCGAAAGATCCTCAAGAATGAGCATCCGATAAGCCGTCGGCGGAGCACAGAAAGTAGTCACCCCGCAGGTTTCAATAATTTTAAGGTGGGTTTTGGCATCGAATTTACCAGCCGCATTATGCACCATAACGGCCGCACCGATCTGCCACTGACCATAAATTTTACCCCAGCCGGCTTTCGCCCAGCCGGTATCGGAAAGGGTCCAGTGAAGATCAGTGGGCTTGAGATCCTGCCAGAATTTGGCCGTGATAATATGACCGATACCGTAGGATGCGTGCGTATGGCAGACCATTTTCGGAAATTTTGTAGTTCCGGAAGTAAAATAGATCAAAAGGCCATCGCTGGATTTGGTCGCCTCGACCTCATCCCGTGAGAGCTTCGCGGAAGCGCCAGCCATCAGGCTGTCATAATCATCCCAGCCGTCTTTTTTCTCGCCGATACAGATATAGTTCTTCAGAGTCGGACAGGTAGGGCGGACCTCGTCAATCTTGGTGACGTTCTCATGCCACATAATAGCCGCCACGGCATCAGCCTGCTGAACCCGATATTCACAATCATGCGGGGTCAGAATATTGGGAGCAGGCATCGGCACAACACCGAGTTTTGCCGTTCCCAGCATAACCGCATACCACTCAACAATGCGCGGCACCATCACGAAAACGCGATCACCTTTTTTGATACCCTTCTGCCGCAGCACATTGGCAAATTTATTGGAGAGGCACTGCAGATCAAAAAAACTGTATTTACGGATTTCGCTCAGATCAGTACTGGCCCAAACCATCGCCAGTTTAGTCCGATCCTTAGCCCACTTATCAACGACGTCAAAACCGAAGTTGAAAAATTCAGGGATGCTGAATTTAAAATTTTTCTTAACATCATCATAGTCCTTCATATTGGGACCATTCAGATCAACCGGGATATTGTCGTACGGGGTCGTCAGCTGCATAATCGTCTTTCTCCTTCACACCCTGGTTTGTTCGTCTGCGTCGCAACGAACATTTACATTGGTTAAACTTTTTAAAATACCGAGTTTCGACACTGGGGTTCTCTACACCAGCTGAACCCCTCATAAATAAAATAACGCTGTCCGCTCTGCATCCGCACAACAACTGATATAAAACGGCTTTATAGAAGAACAGTGAGTACCCAATATAGCAAGACAAGCCCTTTGTCAATAAAAAACAGTTAACGTCAGCTGGCAGAACTGTAAATATCCGAGCAAACCGACAACACCGGCAAAAATACTTCAGTTAACGTTAACTGGCTATTTTTTACCAAAAAAAAGAACAATCTTCACCGCCGGGAACCTGCTGCCACCAGGACGATCAAGCCCCAAAGTAAACCATCAAGCAACCCTAAGCCTCGCATCATGCCTCAATCAAATGATGGGTTTTAATCCAGCGAGCCACGGCACGTTTATTAAAGCGCCAGAATTTCCGTTCCTTATGACCCGGCAGAATCCCCTTGCGCGCCATATAGTTCACGGTATCAGGGCTCGTATCCAGAAGTTCCGCAACTTCTATACTGCCGATTTCTCCACCGTTATCCTTTTTCATAATCCTCATTTTTTCTCTCCCTGCCTTAGAAGAATAATAACCGTGACGATAAAGCGTAGAGTATCCCTCTCCGCAACGCCAGCGAAGCCCACCCTGAAACACAAGCTGGGCACACAATTAATGCATATTTAATGCCAACTTTCACTTTCAATCAGGACAGACATATGCGTCACCATCTGTCTCCGGAAACACACGACTACCCAATGCTGAAAACTAAAAAGCAGGCATCGGCGTAATGGCACCGATGCCTGCTTTTTAGTTTTTTATTTTGGTGGAGCTGAACGGGATCGAACCGTCGACCTCTTGTCTGCCAGACAAGCGCTCTCCCAGCTGAGCTACAGCCCCATGTCGATTTTGCGGGGCCTAAATAGCATGGCCCCTTCACCCTGTCAATCTTTTTTTGTCAGTCGAGTACTCCAGCCATAACTTTGATATCGGCATCCTGACGCAGCCCCTGCACAAATTCATCCATGATCCGGTAGCGCTTATACTGCAGCAACTGCTGTTCTATATCAGCTTTCAATTTAGCCCCATCCGCCCCGGGCTCAAGTCGCCTCTCACGCAGAAGGGCAAAGATAAAACCGTCATTATGGGCCAGGGCCGCAGATGTTTGCCCCAGGTTCAGAGCGAAAAGCTGCTGACTCAGTTGAGGATCATTGCCAATTTTGGGAACGGCTCCACGCCCGCGAACAAAAAAACCGGTATCAATCAGCTGGGCCCCGATTGCGGCCGCCGCGTCCTTCAACGACTGTCCACCGGTCAGCGCAGCAGCGACTTTTTTGCTGAGCCCTTTAACTTCGGCCTTCGCCAATTCATATCTATAGGCTTTTTCGACAGCCTCTTTCACTTCCGCCAGATCCGGCAAATAGCTCTCTTTTTCCTCAGTAACCATGAAGTAATAACTGTTTCGGGCCGGATTAACCACCTCAGAAATCTGACCGACAGCCGTCTTAAAGGATTCGGCAATCAACGCCGGATCCTTGCCGATATCGGGAACCACGACATCTTTTTCCTTAAAAAAAGCGGTCTCAACGACGGGATATTCCAGTTTTCTGGCCTGAGCCGCAAACGTTTCCCGATCTGAGGCGGATAAAACTCCGGCAACTTCCTTAAGCCGCTCCTGCAAAAGTTCAGGCAAAGCTTCAGCCCGCAGACTTTTAACAATACCGGCCTTAACCTCATCCAGCGATTTGGTATGGGCCGGCTTATATTCCTCATTTTTTATAAGATGGAGTCCAAACTGGGTACGCACCGGCTCGCTGACAGTGCCCGGCGTCAAAGCAAATGCGGCCTCTTCAAAAGGCTTGACCATGGAGCCCCGGCCAAACCAGCCCAGATCTCCCCCCATGCTGTTCGAAGGTCCTTGCGAATATTTTTTTGCGAGCTCGGCAAAATCACCTCCGGCCTTTACTTTAGCTAAAATATCGTTAATCTCCTGCTCTGCTTTTTCCACCTCTTCGGGGGAGGCGTCCTGAGCAACCTTGATCAGAATGTGGCGCGCCTTAACCTGCTCCGATACATTATATTTTTCAAGGTTTTCCTGGTAATATTCCGCAACCTGGGCATCAGTTACCGGAATACTCTCCAGCAGCTTATTGCGATTGAGCACCAGAGCTGCAATCTTGCGCTGCACGGGTACGCGAAAATCTTCTTTTTTGTCGGCAAAAAACTTTTCCAGCTCGGCTTCCTTGACCACCACGGCCGCCTGATAGTCAGCCGGAGCCAGCGACAAAAGTTCAGCCGCGATCTCTTCCTGCTGCTGACGCAATAAGATATCTACCTCATCCGGCACCAGCTTAACCCCGTCACCGACCACCGAACGGACTTTTTCGAGTAGAATATCTTCTTCAAACCCGGCTTCGAACTGATTTGGGGTCAAGCGATTATAACTCAACGCCCGCCGATATGTTTCCTGATCAAAATGGCCATCCCGCTGAAAGGCTCCCAGCGAGGCAATCCGCTGACGCAATTCGGCGTCACTCACCGTCAGCCCCAGCCGTGCGGCCTGATCAAGCAGAAGCTGACGATCAACCAGACTGTTAAGGGCTTCCTGTTTAATCTGACGGATCCGGGCCGCATCGGGATCAAATTTACCTTTGGCCTGTTCCTGATAACGACGCCAGAGATCACGAAAGGAGTTGTCAAGGGTTTTACGCTCAATAGTTTTCCCGTTGACAGTAGCCGCCACCGTCATCTGTTTTGCTTTCATACTGCCAACCCCCCAGAAGGAGAAGACAACAATAATTACGCCAAAGACAAACTTTACAATCCAGGACTGAGCGTTTTTTCGCATTATTCTTAACATCAACAAAAACCTCTTCCTAACCCTACAACTTAAGCAGCGTGAATTAATCTCTAAAAAAAACAACCTCGCCAAAAAAACAGTCACGCTCTATATGTTAAGAGAGTGCTAAAAAGCAAGAAAAATTGCCGACCTCTAAAGAAAACGCCCCAGTCTTGAGTAATCGCGATAACCCTCGTAAAGCGGGTTGGCATCACAATAGTGCAGAATAAAATTCTCAGGCCCGCTCTCGGCCACGGCCAGACAAAGGGATGCGGTGGTACCGTAGCCGTCAAAGGTTACATTAAAACCCTGCGGCGGAATATCATCATGCGGAAAAGGGGTGCGCAGCCCCCTTTGAAAAGAGGTCAGGGTCTGCAGCATGAGCTCGTCTTCTGTGGCGTTGGGCTGCTGCTGCCGCCGCAGATCGGCAAAAAGACGGCGAGCGCTTCGGGCCTTGACACTCATACAGGCATCGAGCAAGCCATTTCCGAGAAAATGGTAGCCGGGAAACAGAGGATAAAACTGCAGCTGGGGATAATTGGAGGAGAAAAAACCCTCGTCCGGAGAGACCACTATCAAATTGAAAGGATTAAAAGAGGCCACCGCGCAAGTGTCGGCAAGAGCCGACCTGGCACTCTGTGGAGTGTCGCAGGCGAGAAGCTCAAGCACCAGCTCTCCCCGCGAACGAGAGGCCGGCCGATACGCATCACCCAGCCAGCGGTTGGTCAGCCAGACCATCAAACCGCGATTATTGTAACCCCACCAGCTGCCGCCGCCGCTCAGATCACAGGAAGCAATCCAGCGCCGCCCGTCATCACAAACCGAACGGTAAACCCGGGGCGGCAGGGCGCGCCGCTGCAAAAATTCATCCCGATTGTTGGCCGCCACCAACGGCCAACCTTTAACTATATTAAAGGCCAGTAAAACCGTACACATAAACCCCGCAATCCGGCTTTATTTCAGTCCAGCAGATCCCTGACCTTGGAGAAAAAACTTTTACTCTCATGCGTTGAGAAATCTCCGTTCTCCCGGGCCAGCTCTTCAAAAAGTTCACGCTGCTTTGCACTGAGTTTCTTCGGGGTCATCACCACCAGTTCAAGAATCTGATCGCCCCGTCCGTAACCATTTAAATGTGGTACCCCTTTGCCCCGCAGATAGAGAAGGTCACCTGATTGCGTACCTTCGGCTATCGAAATCTTCTCTTTTTCCTCCAGGGTCTCAACCTCCATGTCCGCCCCTAAGGCCGCCTGGGAAAAGCTGATCGGCACCTGACAATAAATATCATCACCGCGCCGCTGGAAAAAGGGGTGCTCTTTAACCTGAATCACCACATAGAGATCACCCGGAGGCCCGCCTTTACTGCCGGCCCCGCCTTCACCCACAAGTTTGAGCCGGGTTCCGGTCTCTACTCCGGCCGGAATTTTCACCGACAGTTTTTTCTCCTCCCGCTGACGCCCGGTACCCTGACACTTCTTACAGGGATTTTTAATAATCGTACCCTCTCCCCGACAGGTCGAGCAGGCCTGACTGACACTGAAAAAACCCTGCTGATAGCGCACCTGGCCATGCCCCTTACAAGTCGGACAGACCTCAGGCTGCGATCCGGCTTCAAGTCCAGAGCCCTTACAGACATCACAGGTCACATGCCGTGGAATCTTGATCTTGGCCTGAGTGCCGAATACCGCTTCTTCAAAAGATATCTCCAGATTATAACGCAGGCTTTCACCAGCCCGCCCGGACGAACGACGCCGACCCCCGGAGGCGCCGAAGACTTCGCCGAAAAGATCGCCAAAGATATCCCCAAAACCACCGAAACCACCAAAATCAGCGCCACCCTGCTGCTGCAGCCCTTCATGGCCGTACTGATCATAAAGCGCCCGTTTCTGTTTGTCAGACAAAACTCCGTAAGCTTCACTCAGCTCTTTAAACTTGGCCTCGGCCTGCGCATCAGCCGAATTCTGGTCGGGATGATATTTGAAAGCCAGCTTGCGATAGGCTTTTTTTATCTCGGTCTCAGAAGCATTTCGATGAAGTTCCAAAACTTCATAGTAATCTCTTTTATCAGCCACGCCTGCAAACTCCTGATGAAAAATTAGATCCGGAAAATTTGTCTTTTTCCGGTGATACTGGTTTAATGCAGGCAACACCCGCATCCGCATCGCGATTAAAACGAAAAAACCAGATACGCGGCAAAGCTCTCACCTTGCCGCGTATCTGGAACTTTTTACCCTCCGCTGCCGACCATCATGCGACCGACTAAAGTTATTTATCTTATTTCACTTCTTCGAAATCGGCATCGACAACATCGTCATCCGCTGCCCCGCCGGCTTCCGCCGCGCCACCGGCAGCGCCGGCGGCGTTATCCGCATACATGGCTTCGGCCAGTTTGTGGGAAACCTGCTGCAAACCTTCAAGCGCTTTCTTGATCGCACCGGCATCATCCCCGTCCTTGACGGATTTGACCTGATTAAGAGCGGCTTCAATATTGGAACGATCGGCCGCCGGAACCTTTTCGCCCATCTCCTTCAAACTCTTTTCAGTCTGATACACCGTACTGTCCGCCTGATTGCGCAGATCGATAAGCTCGCGTTTTCTCTTATCATCTTCGACATGAGCTTCGGCATCTTTGATCATCTTCTCAATCTCGGCGTCGCTCAAGCCGCTGGAGGCCTGAATTTCGATCGACTGTTCTTTGCCGGTAGCCTTATCCTTGGCTGAAACATGAACGATACCATTGGCATCAATATCAAAACTGACTTCAATCTGCGGCACGCCGCGCGGAGCCGCCGGAATTCCAACCAGCTCAAACTGGGCCAGACGTTTATTATCGGCCGCCATTTCGCGCTCACCCTGAAGGACGACGATGCTGACCGCCGGCTGATTGTCGGCAGCGGTCGTAAAGACCTGGCTCTTTTTCGTCGGAATTGTCGAATTTTTCTCGATCAGTTTGGTGCAGACCCCACCCAGGGTTTCAATGCCGAGGGAGAGAGGCGTAACATCGAGCAGCAGAACATCTTTGACATCGCCCTGCAGAACCCCGCCCTGAATCGCGGCCCCGATGGCGACGACTTCATCCGGATTAACTCCTTTGCTGGGCTCCTGTTTAAAAATCTCCTTGACCTTGGCCTGCACCAGAGGCATCCGGGTCATACCGCCGACCAGAATTACCTCATTGATATCAGAAGTCGAAACCCCGGCATCCTTCATCGCCATACGGCAGGGAGCGACCACCCGATCAACCAGATCGCCGACCAGGCTCTCCAGGGTGGCCCGGGTCAGCTTGACATTGAGATGTTTGGGCCCGGAAGCATCCGCCGTAATAAAGGGCAGGTTGATGTCGGTCTCCATCGAACTGGAGAGCTCGCATTTAGCCTTTTCACCCGCCTCTTTCAGACGCTGCAGAGCCATCTTGTCCTTACGCAGATCAATGCCGTCGCTCTTGCGGAAAGAATCGGCAACGTAATCGATTATCCGTTCATCGAAATCCTCGCCCCCGAGAAAAGTATCACCGTTGGTCGCATTAACCTCAAAGACCCCATCACCAAGCTCAAGAATCGAGATATCGAAAGTACCGCCGCCAAGGTCAAAAACGGCAATCTTGCCCTCTTTTTTCTTATCCGCACCGTAGGCCAGAGCTGCCGCCGTCGGTTCGTTGATAATACGTTTAACATCAAAACCGGCGATCTTGCCGGCATCTTTGGTCGCCTGACGCTGACTGTCGTTAAAGTAGGCCGGTACCGTAATGACGGCTTCGGTTACCGGTTCCCCAAGATAATCTTCGGCCGTCTGCTTCATCTTCTGCAGGGTCATGGCGGAAATTTCTGCTGGGCTGTACTCCCGATCCCTGATTTTAACCCAGGCATCGCCATTTTTCGCTTCCGTAATCGTAAACGGCACTTTGCTCTTCATCTGCTGCACCTGAGGTGCCGAAAATTTACGACCGATAAGACGCTTGACCGCGAACACCGTATCGGTGGGATTGGTCACCGCCTGGCGTTTGGCCATCTGCCCGATCAGACGTTCACCCTTGTCGTTCAAAGCGATAACTGAAGGGGTTGTCCGCACCCCTTCGGCATTGGCAATGACCTTAGCCTCGCCGCCTTCCATGACACTGACGCATGAATTGGTAGTTCCCAAATCGATGCCGATTATCTTTCCCATAATGTTCTCCTTATCTTGAAATAAACAACTTTTATCTTGATTTTATACTCTGCATTGATCATTGAGCATCAATCTAGGTATCAGGCTTGCGGAAATCAACCCTTTTCCGCCGATTTTGCTTTGGCAACCGCCACCAGCGCCGGACGCAGAAGACGGCCGTGCAGCTGGTACCCCCGCTGCAGTTCATTAACTACGGTATTGGGCTCATGCTCATCACTCTCAACCTGGGTCATGGCTTCATGAAAAGCGGGGTCAAAAGGGGCCCCCAGACATTCCACACACTCAACCCCCATCGCCTTGAAGACTGATTCAAACTGCTCTAAAATCAGTTTGACGCCATCCACAATAACCGCCGGGTCATCCCCGGCGTGAACCAGGGCGCGCTCCAGATTGTCTTTGACCGGCAGCAATTCACGCACAAAACCTTCCCGGGCAAAACGGGCAAAATCATCCTTTTCGCGCTGCATCCGCTTACGGAAATTTTCCGCTTCGGCCCGCACTCTCAGCATCTGCTCCTGCAGTGCCGTATTGATTTTTTTCAAACCATCGACTTCAGCCCTCAGCTCTTCTACCTCACTTTTTGCAGCCGGATTCGCTACACCGGGCCCGAAACCTTCTTCCGCCGCTTCCCAATCGGCTATTGCCTCCTCCAGTCCCTGTCCGTTTTTGCCAGCCAGGGAATCATCTTCGCTGTTCGACTGCTCCAATGCTGCCTCCTTCTCATTTCCTTTATGTTTATCTTTTTTTCGACCGGAAATATTCATCTCTATTTTTCCTTATTGCTGTAATTGCTGACTGATAACTTCAGCAATATAGTTTACCAGAGGAATGATACGGGAGTAGTCCATCCGGGTCGGACCAATGACCCCGACCCGGCCCAGCCTGCGACCGTCGCGCCGGTATTCAGCGGTGACCAGCGAACAGTGCCGCATCTCCTGACAACAACTTTCAGAACCGATAATCACGCGCAGCGGCTCCCCTTCCAAAGCTCCGTCAAGAATTTTCAGAATGGAGCCCTTCTCTTCGAAAGCCTTAAAAATTTCCTTCATCCGGGCGATGTCGGCAAATTCGGGATGCTCCAACAAATTGAGTTTACCATCCAGCATCACGTCACTTTGTGAATCCGGATTCTGCGCAAAAAAACTGCGACTTAAAGCCAGCACCTGGGCAAAAAGCTCATCATAGCCCTGTTTATCATTGGCCATCTCCTGCAGAACCTTGCGTTTGATGCCGCTTAGCGTCAGATTGCCGAGCAGAGCGTTGAGATAGTTGGAAAAATGATTGAGCTGATCCTGCGAGAGTACGCTTTCCGACTCAAACAGAACATTCTGCACCGCTCCTGAAACCGACACGATTACGGTCAGAATGCGCCGTTCATGCAGTTTGACAAAACGAATATGACGCACCACCATCTGGCGGAAATCGGGCAGACTGACAACCCCGACATAGGGCGTCAGCTGAGCTAGAGTCAGAACCCCGTCATGCAGAACCTTCTCCAGACGCGCCCCCTGCAGATCCAGACGCGCCCTGATCTGCTGCCGCGCTTCGGATGAAATGGCAGCGTAAGCCGGCAGAGAGTTCACATAAAAGCGAAAACCCTGATCCGTCGGAATCCGGCCGGCTGAGGTATGCGGCTGACAGAGCAGGCCGCTGTCTTCAAGATCGGCCATCACATTACGCAGGGTTGCCGGACTCAGTCTGAAACGGGGACTGCGCGACAGTGTGCGCGAGCCGACCGGCTCACCACTGTGGATATAGTCCTCCACCACAGCCATCAACACCTCTATATGTCTCGCCGACAACGCTTCCATAAAACCTCAAACAACCCCAGCTCGTAATCCTGAAGATCCTCAGAAAAAGCCTGAACCACAGAACCCCGTTAGTACCTTACAGATTATTTTCTTGTTTTTTCAACAACAAAAACAAGAAAATAATCTGAAAAGAACACTTATTTGCGGGCCGTAAAGGCCCTAGGGTTGCGGGGCTCGCTCCCGCATTAGCACTCATCCGTAAAGAGTGCTAACGGGGCTAAAATAGCAATGGGTTTACCCATTGTCAAGGGAGATTACGGGCGACTCGGCATAAGCCTTGACAAAGCTCTCCTCTCCGGCCGACATCCTGACCAGATTTGCTGCCGGTCTTTGGTTGCGGAGAAAAATTGACATCTTCTGCATAAAACGATATTACCATGCATAAATGAGGATAGTTGATTTTTTTATAGACGAAAATCTTGCTGTATGAAGATTGGTCAAAATGTGCAACGGAGATTGATTATGGAAAAACTGACACAGGATCTGATAAATATGGCCATGACCCTGGGAGCCTGCAAAGTCGGTATCTCGACCACTAAAACCCTGGCCGGAGGGCCGCCTTCGGTCGACCTCAGTTATGTTCTGCCGGAGGCAAAATCGGCCATCTCCTTTGCCTTGCCTTTTGACCAGGATCTGATCGGCCCCTACTTCAAAAAAGAAGACCATAAAAGCCTCGAAACCAATAAGGTGCGCACCACTACCCTGGCCAACGGCATTGCTCTGGAGATTGCCGAATTCCTGCAGCAGCAGGGCTGTAAAGCGCTCCCCCTGGGAGCCAATTTCGTTTACCGGATGGATTCGGAAAACGGGCTGCAGGATATGCTGCCACCGATCTCTCACAGGTACCTGGCCCTGGCCTCCGGCATCGGTCATATGGGCTATTCCGGTAATATTATTATTGATAAATACGGGTCGGCGATAGTTCTGGCCTCGGTCGTTACCGACCAGGAACTGACAGCGACCGAGCCCCTGCCGGAAGCGCAAAACTACTGCGACAATTGCAGGCTCTGCCTCTCGGTCTGCTCCTCCGGCTATGTCGACCCGGTTGAAAAAACCACCATAACCCTTAACGGCCGGGAGTTCAGCTACGGTAGGCGCCGCAGCCACAGCCGCTGCTTTCTCGTCTGCGGCGGTCTAACCGGTCTCAATGCCTCCGGCAAATGGTCGACCTGGTCTCCGGCCCGTTTTACTATTCCGAAAAACGATGCGGGTTTTCAGGCCGCGGCCCCGGCGGCCACAGAAGCCTATCTCCAGCGACCGAAATTCGAAGGCGGCTTTTTTATCTGTCTGATTTCCGGAGCGCGGATGGAATATACCTGTTCCAACTGCCATTTCATCTGCCACCCCGACCCTGAAGTCCGCAAAGCCCGCTATCAAATGCTTCTGGATGGCGGTGTGGTTATTGAAGAACCCGACGGCAGCCGACGCGCGGTCTCTCCCGAAGAGGGCAAAGCCTATATTGAAGCCCTGCTCCCGGAAAGAAAAAAACTCTACACGGCTGAGCCCGGGCAATAAGCCACAAGAAGTTTGTCCGCCAGGCGGAATTTCTGAAAATGCTCGAACGTGCTGTAATTTGAAAATGGCAACCTTGACAAGGCGTTAATCATGACGATGGCCCACCCTTTGACCCATAACGAAATTTTTATGGTCAGCCCGATCAATGCCATTCTGGAGGGTTTGTATGAAACCCCACTGACCATCGCTGAACTGAAACAGCATGGTGATTTTGGCATAGGGACATTCAACGATCTGAATGGTGAACTGATTTTGCTAAACGGTATTGCCTATCGATTTGATGTCGACGGCCTTGTCCATATGGTGAATGACGAAGAAAAAACTCCCTTTGCCGCAGCCTGTTTTTTTGAACCATTCAGCGACGAAGAGATCCAGTCACCTCTTGATTACAGCGCCTTCAGCCATTTTCTGGAGCGTTGTCTGCCTTCACCGAACCTGCTGTATGCGATTCGTGTTGAAGGCCGCTTTTCCCGCATACGCACCCGCTCGGTGCCGAGAACAGAAAATTACACACCGCTGGTGGAGGCGACCGCCTTCCAGAAAGAGTTACTGCTTGAGAATGTTGAAGGAACCCTGGTCGGCTTCCACACCCCGAAATTCATGCCCTCAATCAATGTGCCGGGCTATCACTTCCATTTTATCAGCAAAGATTGCCGCTACGGGGGGCATCTACTTGAGTGCACCTTGAGCTGCGGCCGCTTATCGCTGCAGATCTGCAGCCGCCTGCTCCTGAATATGCCGATGACCCTTGATTATCTGAGTGTTGACTTTAATCGCGATGCCAGAGAGGATCTGGAGAAAGCTGAGCGCTGAAAACAACCGATGCCAGAGCACCGGGACAACCCGCATGCAGCGCTTGTCACTAAAAAAGCAGGGATGGTTCAGCAGAGGGTAGTTCCGGAGACGGGACTTCTTCAGAGCCTGATTCCAGCAAGCGCTCCTGAGACCCGAGATAGAAAGCCCGGCCAAAGAGTCGGTGAAAATCACTCCACTCCGCTTCCGTGTTTTTTGCGGCCTTCATATGGGAGTTGACGGCGGTGATTTTGGCGTCGAGATCGTCGATAAAGTTGAGAAGGATGGCTTCCTGGGTTTTGGGTCTTTTCGGGGAGCCGTACTCATATTCGCCATGATGGCTTAAAATAAGATGTTCAAGCAGCATCAGGGTTGCCGCCGGAAAACCCTTCAGGGTTGCCGCTTTGTCCTGAATCATGCGCACCCCGAGCATAACATGGCCGAGAAGGCGGCCGGCCGTCGAGTAGTCGAGGTTGCGTTCATAGGTCAGTTCATGCACCTTGCCGATATCGTGAAGCAGAGCTCCGGCTAAAACCAGATCAAGGTTGATCCAGGGATATAAAGGGGTCACCTTCAAGGCCAGCTGGGCAACCCCCAGGGTATGCTCAAGGAGGCCGCCAAGCCAGGCATGGTGCATCGCCTTGGCTGCCGGGGCCAGAGCAAAGGCTTTGGCGAACTCCTGATCTTTGATGAAAAAGGCCTGGCACAACCGCCTCAGCCAGGGGTCTTGAATATCGTTAATAATCTGCCGCAGATCCCGTTCCAGGGTTGGAATATGCTTATCCGTATGTGGCAGAAACTGGCGCGCGTCAATCGGCCCCAGCCAGAGTTCAATAAAATTCAGGGTCAGTTGCAGATTGCCGTTAAAAACCTGAGCGCGACCTTTGATATGGACGCAGTCACCCTCATTAACAGCGGCCCCGGCCCGCTCCGCATCATCCCAGAGAAAGGCGGCGAGCTCGCCGCTGCTATCACCCAGTTTAAGATTGAGATAATCCTTGCCGTTGCGACTTTTTGCCAGGTTTTTACGGTTTACCAGAAGCAGCAGGTCAACCGTCTGGTTCTCTTGAATATCAGCAACCCTGATGCTGGAAATGGTCATAGCCTCCCCTTGCGTTTAGCGCTTCAGATTTTCCCTCGGCGAGCAGGAAAATTCCCGCCGTCGGCGTAATGCGACCGATTCTGGTCAGGCTCACAGTCGCCCGGTCGGCAATCGCCGTAATTATGTCGCGCTGCCCGGGAGCCGCGGTAAAAAGCAGCTCATAATCTTCACCTCCGGTCAGAAGCGCAACATAATCGGTCAAGTTGGCTTCGAGAAAACCCCGAGCCGCAAACGAGAGCGGCAAACGCGCCGCCTCAAGTTCAGCCCCAAGCCCTCCGGCAGCCGTCAACAGATGATTAAGATCGCCAACCACCCCGTCACTGACATCAAGCATCGCCGAAACGCTGCCGGAAGCAGCCAGAATTTCCCCCAGAGCCACTCGCGGCACAGGCCGCAGATGTCGATTTTTAAGAAACGCTGCCGCTTCCGGCGAAACTAAGCCGGCCGGCAAAGTCCCCTGCAGGAGTTTAAGCCCGAGATAACTATCGCCACAAGTGCCGGAAAGATAGATATCATCCCCGACCGCAGCCCCGCGCCGCTGCAGCGGCGGCGCCAGGGCCAGACCGCAGAGCGTAACCGAAAGCACCAGCTGCTGCGCCTGCACGGTATCGCCCCCGGCAAGCTGCACGTCATACTCTTTTGCCGAAGCCAGAAAAGCCTCAATAAAAGTTTCGAGCCAGACTTTCTCAAGCCGGGCCGGCAGCGCCAGAGAGAGATAAACACAAGCCGGCCGTCCCCCCATGGCCGCGAGATCACTCAAATTTACGGCCAGCGACTTATAACCGAGAGCTGCCGCCGAGGTATAACTCAGATCAAAATGAACCCCTTCCACCAGCATGTCGGTCGTCGTTAAAATCCCCTGACCGACAGTCGGGCACCACCAGGCGGCATCATCACCGACCCCGAGTTTAAGATCACCGTAAGCCTGGGGCAGGCGCTCTCTTAAGGCCGCAATAAAGCCGAATTCGCCCCACTCGGCCATGGTTGCAGAAGCCGCATCCGTCATCAGAGCGGCACGACTTCGCTACTGGTAGCGGCTCTGGCCTTTTTCCGGCTGCCGGACTTTTTCTCCGGCTTTTCACTCTCGGCGGCAAGTGCCTCCGGAGCTCGGGTAAGGGTTCTGGCCACCACCTGATCCGCCATTTTGACCGGGATAATTGTCAGCTGCCGGCGAATGTTAGCCGGAATATCCTCCAGATCCTTGCGGTTATCTTCGGGGATCACAATCGTTTTTGCGCCAAAACGCAAAGCCGCCAGAACCTTTTCTTTCAGGCCCCCGATCGGCATCACCCGGCCGGTCAGGGTGAGCTCGCCGGTCATCGCGACTTTGCGATAAGCGGGAATCCCGGTCAGAGCCGAAAGAATTGAAGTCAGCATTGTTATCCCGGCTGAGGGCCCATCTTTGGGCGTGGCCCCGGCGGGAACGTGAACATGAATATCATTCTCCTGGAAAACCTTGTCCGAAAGCCCGAACTGACGGGAGCGGGAACGGATAAAACTCATCGCCGCCTGGGCCGACTCTTTCATGACATCCCCGAGATGACCGGTCAGCGAGAGTGTACCTTTGCCCGGCATCACCATGGTTTCCACCAGCAGCACGACCCCGCCATAGGGGGTCCAGGCCAGGCCCGTGGCGACTCCGGCTTGATCCTCGCCCTGGCCGCCCTCGGGCAGAAATTTAACCGGCCCGAGAAAACGGTGCAGGGCGGCCGGGGTTATCATGGTTTTAGCGACCTGCTCCTTCTCGGCGACTTTCGTCGCGACCTTGCGACAGAGAGAACCGATTTCACGCTCCAGATTCCGCACCCCGGACTCACGCGTATAATTGTTGATCACCGCCAGCAGGGCCGTACGGGAAAAGGCTATATGTTCGGCAGTGATGCCGTTGGCTTCCATCTGCCGGGGAATCAGATAACGCTTGGCAATATTGAGCTTCTCCTCATCGGTATAGCCGGAAAGTTCAATGATCTCCATACGATCGCGCAGGGCCGCCGGAATCGGTTCCAAAGAGTTTGCCGTCGTAATGAACATCGTATGGGAGAGATCAAACGGCACATTGAGATAGTGGTCGCTGAACTCGGAATTCTGTTCGGGATCGAGCACCTCAAGCAGGGCTGATGCCGGATCGCCCCGGAAATCATTGCCGATCTTGTCGATCTCATCCATCATGAACACCGGGTTCTTGGTGCCCGCCTGCTTTAAGCCCTGAATAATCCGGCCCGGCAAAGCCCCGATATAGGTGCGGCGATGGCCGCGGATTTCCGCTTCATCACGCATACCGCCCAGCGAAAGACGATAGAACTTGCGCCCCAGAGCCCGGGCTACCGACTTGCCGAGAGAGGTTTTACCGACTCCGGGAGGGCCGACGAAACACAGAATCGGCCCTTTCATCTTGTTTTTAAGTTTACAGACCGCAAGATACTCAATAATGCGCTCTTTTATTTTACCCAGACCGTAATGGTCTTCTTCAAGGATTTCACGGGCCTTGGCCAGATCGAGATTATCCCGGGTTTTCCTGTTCCAGGGAATATCGATCATCCAGTCGATATAGGTCCGGATAATATTGGCTTCGGCCGCATCCGGGTGCATTCTTTCGAGCCGCTCCAGCTGTTTTAACGCCTCATCAAACGGCTGTTTCGGCATCTTGCATTTTTTAAGTTTTTCGCGCAGCTCCTCCATCTCGGCCGAACGATCATCCTGATCACCAAGCTCATGGCGAATCGCCTTCATCTGCTCTTTCAAGAAATATTCCCGCTGGGTCTTGGTCATCTCCTCTTTGGCAGAATTCTGAATCTTGGCCTGCATACTCAAAACCTGCAGCTCTTTGGCCAGGATTTTATTGATCATGGCTAAACGCTTAAGACCGTTACGCTCCTCCATGAAAGACTGGGCAACCTTGATCTTGACCCCCAGATTCGAGACAATCAAGTCCGCCAGACGGCCGGGCAGATTAACATTGTCGAGAATCATTGCGACTTCCGGAGCAATCGGCTTACCCAGCGAAATCACCTTTTCCAGACGCTCTTTGACGCTGCGCATCATGGCTTCGGTTTTAAGATCGAGTTTATCTTTTTCGATATCCTCAACCCGTTCCACCCGAACCTTGAACAGAGGCTCGCGCTGGACAACCTCGGTTATTGCCGCTTTCGCCAGACCCTGGACCAGAATCTTGACCCGGCCATCCGGCAGCTTCAGCATCCGCATAATCATTGAAATCGTACCGACCCGGTAGACCCCGCTGCGATCCGGGTTCTCTTCGCGCAGATCCTTCTGCGTCACCAGAAAGATCAGCCGGTCACCGGCCAGGGCCTCGTCAACCGCCTTGATAGAAGCTTCACGACCGACAAACAACGGCATGATCATAAAGGGAAAGACGACCACATCGCGCACCGGCAAGAGCGGCAATTCATCCGGCAGCACCAGCTCCTCACCCTCGCCACCGCCTTCATCGCGGCCTTTGCCCCGGCTCTTTTTTTTGCCGGGCCCCTCTTCAATCACCGCGATGGCATCTTCCAGATCGATATCTTCGCTTAAAAGCACCTCATCATCATCATCGACTTCAGCATCAACATCAACATCAACATCATCATCGGCATCGACATCTTCGCCATTTTCGGCATCGACATCATTACTGTCGGAATCTTCCCCGGGCTCACCTTCATCGGCTCCTGCTGCATCATCAGGCAGGGGAATATCCTCGTCCCGCTTTTTCTTATCGTCACTCACTGGTCAACCTCCAGGTTGCTTAAAAATTTTTAACTACATCCATCCGGGACACCACCATTATAATCCGTAATGTTCCCGCAATCGCTCTGTAAGTTTAACGGTCAACGCAAAAACCCGGATCGCCCGGGCCGGGGTCAGCGACCCGGCCCCGCAGCTGGGAGAGATAAAACTCCGCTCCAGTATGCGTCTTAAAGGCATTGTCGCTCCGCTGAGACACTCCATCTGGGCTGTCAATAAGGCAAAAAGAGAGTCTACATCCTCACTGTCCACAGCCGCACTGGTCGGCACCACGCCCCAGGCCAGATAACCGCCGTGGCTGAGGAATTTTTCCAGCTCACTTCGATAAAGAAGCAGATTCTCACCATATTCGTAGGCATCGAAGTTCAGCAGGTCAACCCTGGTGTCAAGCAGCAGAGACCAGTCGGTATTGCCGCAACAGTGCACTCCGGTCAACCCTGTAAGACCTTCGCTGACCTCGTTTAGAAGCTCCCGCACCCGCTCCCGGGAGAGCGCACAGAAGGCGGTGCCGAATGAGACCATGTAGGGTTCGTCAAAAAAAGTCAGCGTCGGCAGCCCCGGAAAACAGCGTTCAAGGAACTTTTCCTGCCAGCGGGCCTTCATATTGAGATGCTTGACCACGACATCGGCCATGGTCGGATCATAAATTATCGCTTTTTTTTGAACGTCGGTAACCCCGAGACCAAAACTTATGGGTCCAGTCACATGGCCCTTGACCAGCATCGGGGCTGTGCCCTGATAGCGCTGGGCCAGGGCCGGCAAACCCTGCCATAAGCCGGCAGCCCGTTCCGGACTGATCGCGAAATATTCGAGATCGGCCGCCAGCACCGCCTCATAAAAAGAGGTCAGCTGCCCGGCAAAATCGGCTTGCTCTGGATCAATATAGAAACGCTCACCGATTACGTCAAGCACCGCTCCCGGCAACCCTTCTCCATATTGGACATACATCCCTTCCAAAAATGAACGATTCGGCAGCTGCGGCCAGAAAGGCGCCTCCGGCAAACATTCGGCAATCAGATCAAGGGTGGGAGTAACTTCCGACTGAGGCAGACTGCCGATGGCAATCGCCATACACCGGGGCAAAAAGGTTTTCCGTAAAGAGGGATTGACCACATAAATCTCCATATCTAAAAACGGCTGAAAAAAGTAATCCTCGACATTTTCTGAGAAAACCGCGGCATTTTCTCTAAATGCGGGAGCCGGCCCCGCAACCCAAGGGGCCTTTACGGCCCGTACTTAAAGGTATTTCCGTTGGTCACAAACAAGTGCTTTTATCAGAACGTTTTCTTGTTTTTGCTGTTGTAAAAAAACAGTTCAAAAAAACAAGAAAACAACCTGAAAGGCACTGAAAAACCTGATTTACTAGCACAAATTGTCGAATTTTAGCAACCATTTTACCTCAATCCTCAGCTATTCATTGACAATTATCCGTTTTTTCATTAACCAACACCGACACTCGTCCACCACATTTTTACCCTCGCAGACAGATGACTTATCCCTGGCACATAGAAGCACTCAACCCGCCTTTTGGCGATCCCGGTTTTTATCTGTTTAACCATGCAAGCGGCCAGGCCCTGCTTTTTGATCTCGGCGACCTGCATCGCCTTGCGGCCAAAGAGCTGTTAAAGGTTTCTCATATCTTTATCAGCCACGCGCATATCGATCATCTGATCGGTTTTGACCAGCTGTTACGCCTGTTCTTAAACCAGGCTAAACATCTGCGCCTCTACGGCCCTCCGGGCATTATTGCGATCGTCGGCCACAAACTCAGAGGCTACAGCTGGAATCTGACCGCTCACCACGATCTTCGGCTTACGGCCCACGCCGTCCATGAGACCCGGATCGAACAGACGACTTTTGCCTGCCGGCATAAATTTCACCCGGAGCCCGCAATCAGCCTGCCCCGACCCAGTTCCGTCATCTGCGAGACTTCCACCTTCAGCCTGGCCGCAGCCACCCTCGACCACGGCCTCGACTGCCTCGCCTTTGCCCTGCAAGAGCCCCCGCAGATCAAGATTCTAAAGCCTGAACTGCAAAAGAACAACTGGCTTCCCGGCCCCTGGCTCAGTCAGCTGCAGCGCCTGCTGCGGCACCGGATGCAGAACACAGCCCCGCCGGAACCGACCTTGATTGAGATTAACGGCAGCAGCTATCCTCTGCAGCAGGTTGCCGACACGATTACCCAGATACGCCCCGGTCTGAAAATCGGCTATGTCACCGATACCGGCTGCACCCCGGAAAACTGGCGACGCCTCCTGCCTCTGCTCAAAGATGCCGACATGCTGCTTTGCGAGGCGGCTTTTCTCGAAGCAGCGGCCGACAAAGCGTCCGTCAGTAAACATCTGACCGCGGCCCAGGCCGGCCGGCTCGCCGGTCAGAGCCGGGCTAAAAAGCTCAGACTGTTTCACTTCTCACCCCGCCATGCACATCAGGCAGCGGAGTTCTACCGACAGGCCGGAGAGCATTTTGCCGGCCCGATAGACTGAATTTAAAACCTCAGTTAAAATTTTCTCACGAAAAAGAGATTGCTTTGTCCCCCTCCTTCTGCTACTTTTACGGCCGAGTACGATTGAATTTACCCAAACAGAGTCAGCCATGCCCTTGAAACAACTTGCCGATTTCTTTTCGACCTACCAGCCCGCAACCAAGGTTTCCGTCGACACGGTACGAGCCGCAGTCCTGTGCCCCCTCTATCTGGAAGACGGGGTTCTGAAAATGCTTTTCATCAAACGCTCGCAAACCGTCAAAGCCCACAAGGGTGAAATCTCCTTTCCCGGCGGGGTTCAGGAGAGAGAGGATTTCTCCCTTGAGGCTACCAGCACCCGGGAGACAGAAGAAGAGATCGGCGTCCGGGAAAGTGACATCACTATCTTCGGCGGTCTTGATGAAGTCAACACCACAACCGGCTTTCTGGTCTCCCCTTTCATCGGCACCATTCCTCACCCTTACCCGTTTAAACTTTCTGCCGATGAGGTTGACAGCCTGATCAGCGTAGCAGTCGAAGATTTTCTCGAGCCCCGCAACAAAGTTGATTTTTATTATTTTAACGGACGCTGCCTGCAGCCGCAGCTGGCCTTTAATATCGACGGACAGATAATCTGGGGAGCCACGGCTAAAATCATGTGGAAATTCCTTGAGCTGAGCAAAAAACATAACCTGCTCACAACTTCACTTCCGCAAACTTTCCATCTCGCCAGCTGACCGTTGAATCCGAACGTTTAAGAGTTTTAAAATAGTCTTTTTTCAGGAAACGCCATGTTTGCAAAAAAATTTACTCTCCTCTCCGGCCTGGCCCTGCTCCTTGGCCTTCTCCTTTTTCTTAACCCGGCTCTCTCGGCCGCTGCCGGTGAAACCCGCTACGTTTCCGACAAAATCAGAATCTATGCCAGGGCCGGAGCCGGAACCGAATTCAAACTGATCGCCCCTTTGGTCACCGGTGATGAGGTTACTCTGCTGGGGGAAAAAACAGAGGACTGGGTTAAAATAAGCTATGGTAAAGATCGCGAAGGCTGGATTCAGGAACGTTTTCTGACGGCCGTCGAGCCCGCGGCCAAACGCCTGGCCCAGGCCCAGAGTAAAATCGAAGAACTGGAACAGAATACCAAGGCCAAAATCGTCTCTCTGACCGAGACCAACAAAGAGTATCGCCTCGGCAACACCGGACTGCTCCGGGAAGTAAAGCAGCTCCGCGAAAAACTTGAGGATGTCGAAAGAGAGTACAAGACGCTGAAAGAAGAATCGGCCTCGTTTCTGGAACTTAAGGAGAAACATCAGAAACTGATCACTGAAAACCAGCAGCGCCAGGAGCGCGAAGCCACAATTTTGGCAGAGTGCGAACTCTTAAAAACAGCTTACCGCATCAAATGGTTTCTCGCCGGCGGAGGCATCCTGCTGATCGGTTTTTTCATCGGTCTGCTCATGCAGGCTTTCCGCAACCGCAAAAAAAAGGGCTCCAACCTGAGTTTTAAATAAACCGAGAAGGTGCGGCCCGGTTTGCCCCAAAAGAGAGCAAACGTAACCCCTGAATCAACCCGGAAAACAAACCCTGCAAAAAACCAGGAGAAGCCTTTTGCAACAGGTAATGCTCGGTAATGAAGCCATCGCCCGCGGTCTGCTCGAAAAAGGCTGCACCTTCATTTACGCCTATCCCGGCACCCCCTCTTCCGAGATTCTGCCCGCCTTTATCGAGCAGGCAAGCGAACATGCGGTCGCAATCCACGGCCACTGGTCGGTAAATGAAAAAATTGCTCTTGAATCGGCCTTTACCGCCGCCATGACCGGCCTGCGCAGTGCGGCGGTCATGAAACAGGTGGGTTTAAATGTCGCGGCCGATGCTTTTTTAAGCATCGCCTATCTGGGGGTTACCGGCGGCCTGGTCGTCATCAGTGCCGACGACCCGGGCCCCAACAGTTCGCAGACCGAACAGGACAGCCGCATGTTCGCGCTGTTCGCCAAGGTTGCCGTCTTCGATCCGGCAACGCCGCAGGAGGCCGCTCTCTTTGCCGGCCGGGCCCTTGAACTTTCGGCCGAGATCGGCCTGCCGGTGCTTTTGCGCCCAACCGCCACACTCTGCCACGCCCGACAGAATATCAGCCTGAAAAGTATCATCCGGGACTCCCGAAATCCTGAGTTTGTGCGCCAGCCACAACGCTGGGCGGCAACCCCGAAGCACCGTTTACAGCTGCATCAAAAGCTTAATCAGAAAATGCTGGCTTTAGCCTGCGACCCCCGTTTTGATTTCGCCGACGCGGAGAGCAGGCCGACAGCGCCGGCTCCTTACGGCATTATCGCTTCGGGATGCGCCTGGGCCCTGACCGCTGACGTGCTGAGCTCTCTCCCGCAGGACGAAGCCCGCCAGTTTGTCCTCTATAAAGTTGATCTGCCCTATCCTCTGCATAAAAAAGCCGGCCGGACCCTGCTCCTGCGCCATGCGCGATTATTGGTCGTCGAAGAGAGCCAGCCCGTTATTGAATATCAACTCGGCCCGCAGGAAAAAATCTGCGGGCGCAACGACGGCACCATCCCCAATGCCGGTGCGTTAACCCCTGAGATCATCAGAACGGCCCTGGCTCTCTTGAGCAAGCGGCCGCTTCCGATAAACCCTGCGGCTGACGAAGCTGCGGCTCCCGGAAAACGCCCCAGTCTCTGTCCCGGCTGCCCTCACCGCTCAAGTTTTTATGCCTTGAAAAAAGCCCTGCCCCACGGCATTTACGCCGGCGATATCGGCTGTTATACCCTGGGCATCAATCTTAATGCCTTGGACAGCTGTCTCTGCATGGGCGCTTCCATCTCACAGGCGGGCTCTTTTTACCAGACTCTGGCCCATTGCGGCGCCGACATTCCGCCGCTTGCCGCGGTTATCGGCGACTCGACCTTCTACCATTCCGGCATTCCGGCCTTGGTCAACGCCCGCTGGGAAGGCAGCCGTTTTGTCCTTTTTCTACTCGACAACAGTACTACGGCCATGACCGGCAATCAACCGACTCCGGCCGCCGGCCTGCGGGCTGACGGCAGCCGGGGACCAGCCTTGAGTCTTGAAAAAATTATCCAGGGCTGCGGCATTGAAAAGATTACGGTCGTAGATCCCTACCGCCGGGATGAGCTTATTGCGGCCCTCAAAACCGCCTGGCAGTACTGCATGGAACCTGACGGAGGCATCGCCGTGGTCATTGCCAGACGGGGCTGTCTGATGATTCCGGCCGAGCGCAAAGCGTTACAGCACTTACAGATCACCATCTCCGAAGCGTGTACCGGCTGCGGCTATTGCCTGAAAGCGTTCGAATGCCCGGCTCTGATACGCAGGATCAATGACCCGGAAAAACGTGTCACCATCGACCCGGTAACCTGTGTCGGCTGCGGCCAGTGCGTCGCGGTCTGCCCGCAGGAAGCCATACAGATTACAGGATCCTAAAATGACCGATTGTAAACTTCTGATTGCCGGACAGGGCGGTCAGGGCGTAGTTTTCCTTTCCCGCCTGCTCAGCCAGACCGCACTGATGGCGGGGGATGACTTTATCACCTATGAGAGTCATGGCATGGCGATGCGAGGCGGCTCGGTCACGAGTCAGGTCAAAATCGGCAACTACAGATCACCTTTGATCGGAGAAAAATCGGCTGATCTGCTCCTGGTTCTGGCCGCCGACGAATTTCAGCGTAATCGTCATTTTGTCCGCCCCGGCGGCATCAGCCTGGTCAACAGCCCCCACTCCCTGGCCGATCTTCCGTCGGAGAACTTTTGCGGAGCCACGGCCGTCGCCCTCGAACATAAGCTGGCAAAAGCGGTAAATCTGGTTTTTTGCGGCTGGGCGGCACAGCATCCGGCCTTTCCCTACAACTTTGCCCAGATACGCGAAGCGATAAAGCTGATGGCGGTCTCACCCGACATAGAAACGGCCAACCTCAGAGCTCTTGAGATTGGCCGGCAACTCTCGATCCGGTAGATCAATGCGGGAAACATTGGAGACGACATAGCCGTGCCCCTGCAACTGTTCAACCAAGGCCTCGGCATCAACATTTTTAACCCGAAAAACCAGCTCCCTGCGACCTTCAAGCGGAATATCGTCAACCAGAGCCAGGCTCACCAGAGTCCCTTTGAGACCATCCAGAATACTTATCACGCGAATGATTTCATCCTGCTCCTTGGGGAAATTATCAAGGGTTATACGAATCGACTCTTTATGGGTCGCCCCGAGCATGTGCAGAAAGGCGCGATAGATATCGGACTCGGTTATGATGCCGATAAGCCGGCCATTTTCAACTACCGGCAAGGCCCCGACCCCATATTTAGTGCCCAGAACCGCCGCTTTTTCCATCGTCATATCGGGTGAACAGGTGATCACGTCAGTCGTCATGATTTCACCGACCGTCATCTTGGCGAGAAGATAGTTAAGTTCATGAATGCTCAGGCTGGTCGCTTTGGAGGGTTGCGCTTCGCGCAGGCCGGAAAGGGTGACAATGCCGATCAGTTTGTTGCCTTTGAGCACCGGCAGCCGACGAATATTGTGGTTTCGCATAATTTTTTGCGCGTCAATCACCAGGGTTTCCGCACTTACCGTAATCGGTTCACTCTTCATCCAGTATTTAACCAGCATTCGCAACTCCTTCAGGAAAAAAGCTTCAATTCAAAATAAATCGCAGCTATTCAGCCGGATTACAGGCTTGAGCAGAATCATCCGAGTCCCCGGAAAAGAAAAATAGCCGCAACTCACGAGAGCCAGCGTTTTCTGCGCTGGTAGTGCTTGACCTCCTTAAAACTTTTTTTGCCGCGATCGCTATGACCGAGATAAAATTCTTTGACATCAGGATTGTTGCGCAACGTTTCGCAGTCTCCCGCAAGCACCACGCGCCCACCCTCCATTATATAGCCATAGTCAGCCACCTGCAGAGCGAGATTGGCGTTCTGCTCAACCAGCAGAATGGTGATCCCCTCATCCCTGTTGATGCGCATGATAATCTCAAAAATCTCTCTGACCAGCAGAGAGGCCAGTCCCAGCGACGGCTCATCCAGCAGCATCAGTTTCGGCCTGGCCATCAGAGCCCGACCGATGGCCAGCATCTGCTGCTCTCCACCGCTCAAATGGCCGGCGGTCTGGCGATGGCGCTCGCGCAACCGGGGAAAATAGTTGAAAACGGTATCAATATCGAAATTTATCCGCTCCCGATCCCGACGCAGATGAGCCCCGACCAGCAGGTTCTCGGTCACCGTCAGGCTTTTAAAGATGCGACGCCCCTCCATCACCTGAAAGATGCCGTCCCGAACAATGTTTTCCGGCTCTTTGCGATTGATTATTGCACCTGAAAATTCAATAGTGCCGTCAGTTATCCGGCCGTTCTCCGACCGCAGAAGGGCAGAGATAGCTTTTAAGGTGGTCGTCTTGCCGGCCCCGTTGGCCCCTAAAAGAGTAACGATCCTGCCTTCCGGCACCTCCAGAGACATCCCCTGCAGAACCAGAATTACCTCGCTGTAGACCACTTCAATATTGCTAACCCTGAGCATAACACTCATGTCATAACTCTCCTGCACAATGATCAGCGACTCAGCAGAACCTCTTTCACCGGCACAAAATGACCTTTCCGGAATTGATAGATGCGCAAGCCCATAGAACCTTTATGACTCTCCGGGCTGAAAGAGATGGGCACCGTCAACCCTCCGGTGGAGAAATTTCTCATTTTTTCCAAAGCGGCTTTAATTTTGGGTCCGGTAACTTCACCTTCTACATGACTGATCGCTTCGGCCATGACCTTCATTGCCGCCAAACCCTGCAGATAGTTGACCGTCTGCACCTTGCCGGGATGATATTTCTGGCTGATCATTTTCGCCTGCTCTACCCCGGACTCGCTATCTTCCCAGATACAAAAGGGATTAGTCCAGTAGCAACCTTCAGCCGCATCCCCGGCCAACCGGGCAATTTTAGCGCTCATCGCCCAGTTCAGGGCAAAGAATCTGGTGCGCAAATTAAGTTTTTTCGCATCCTTCAAGATCGTCGCCATGACTTCGGTTTCCTGCACAATGGCAAAATCGGGATCGGCCTTTTCCATATTAAGCAGCGGCACGGTGGCTTCCAGAGCCCGCAGACTGATAATCGATTTGGCCACCACATCAACGCCGATCTCCCGGGCATAATCCTCAGCCCCAGGGAAATTATGCCCCTGAAACTTGACCGTAAAAAAGGGCGACCGACCAAAGCCTGTGTCGCTGTAGATAAATGCCACCCGGGGTTTACGACTTTTATCGCTCCAGGTATCTCGAATAAACTTTAAAGCCACCCGCGCCTGATCCGCGTAGGTCGTGCCGACCATAAAGTTATAAGGCGTTATTCTGGGATCGGTCAGATGTTCAGAGTAGGAGGCCGAAAAATAGGGGATCTCATCCTTTTTGATCAAAGGCGACATCGCTTCCGTATCGCCGGTACCCCAGCCCTGAATCGCGACCACCTTCTCATGCTTGAATTTCTTGTATGCGGCCAGAGCCTGAGGAATTTTATAGGCGTAATCAACATCCAACAGCTTGATCTGGACCCCGTTGATGCCGCCCTCCTCCTCATTGAGATAGCGCACATAATCGCGCACCCCTTCGGCATAGGGGGTGCCGACCGAGCCGGTGCCGCCGGTGATGTCAAAAAGCCCGCCGATCTTGATCGGGCCTTCCGCCATAACCGGAACCACCCACAACAGAAACAGAAAGGCCGCCAGTAAACGGATAGTAATTTTCTTCATGCTTTGCTCTCCTTGACCCCGGAAAAAAGTTTATGTAGCACTATTGCGAAAACGGCCAGAGTTTCCAGTATGATTTTGCCAGCTGCCAGCGATGGGCCAGACCATCGGGCTCATAGATCAGAAAAGCGATAATGATCAAACCGAAAACTCCCTCCTTGATCGCCGCAAAAAGATTGACAATCACGGGAAATTGCCCGCTTAAAGCGCCGCTTGCGACCCGCAGCACCTCCGGCAGCAGAACCATGAAGACCGCGCCGAAAATCGAGCCGATAATCTGCCCCATACCTCCAATGATAATCATCGCCAGATATTCGATGGAAACCCCGAGCGTAAAGTGCTCAGGGGTGATGATGGTCACATAGTGGGCCCACAATGAGCCGGCGATCCCGGCCAGAAAAGAGCTGAAGGCAAAAGCCATCAATTTATATTTAAACGGATTGACGCCCATGACTTCAGCTGAGACCGGCTGATCCCGAATCGCGATAAAGGCCCGGCCCGGCCTCGTGCGAACAATATTTTTCGTAATCAAGGTGGCCAGCAGCGCCAGCGTCGTCACCAGATAAAAATAGCGCTGATCGGTATCAAAGGAAAAACCCAGGCACGAGGGAAAATCGACCATCTTGCCCAGAACCCCGTTGGTTACGCCTTCGACATGCACCATCAGATATTCGATGATAAACTGTGCGGCGAGAGTGGCGATGGCCAGATATAAGCCTTTTAAACGCAGAGATGGAATGCCGAAAACCAGTCCGCAACAGGCGGCGATTAAACCGGCGCAGGGCAGAGCCACAAAAAAAGGAACCCCTAAATCCATCACCAGATAAGCTGAAGCGTAGGCCCCGACCCCGAGAAAAGCGCCGTGCCCCAGCGAAATCTGCCCGGTAAACCCGGCCAGGATATTCAGTCCTAAAGCCCCGATGACGGCGATGCCGATCAGGTTGCAGACATAAAGAGCATATTCATTAAGATAAAGAGGAGCCGTATAGAGCCCGATGAGAAAGAGAAGAATCCAGAGCCTGGAAAAAAAGGTCTGAAAAAGCACCATCTCCTGTCCGTAGCTGGTCTTGTAATCTCCGCAATAACGTGCGCTCATTACCGCCTCAAGATATCCGTTTGCATGATTTTATCAGCATCTTCATACCTTTGCGCTCGCAGCCCGGCCAAACAGGCCATAAGGCTTGACCATCAGAATGATGACCAGCACGATAAAGGGAATCACCTCTTTACTGCCGCCGCCGACCAGAGGATCAAGGTAGCCCCCGCTCAAAGCTTCAATAAGCCCGATGGAGAGGCCCCCGACAATCGCTCCGGGAATACTGTCAAGCCCTCCCAGAACTGCCGCCGGAAAGACCTTCATCCCGAAAAAACCCAGGGAAACATTGACAACGTTGATATTACCCAGAAAAACCCCGCCGACCGAGGCCACCAGAAAAGCGATGCACCAGGCCATGGCGAAAACTTTTTTCAGGCTGATCCCCATCGAAAGAGCGGCCTGCTGATCATCGGCTACGGCCCGCATGGCCATGCCGGCGTTGGAGTAGCGAAAAAAGAGGGTGAACAAACCAAGAAAAAGAACCGCAAAGCCGACACTCCAAAGATAGACCTGGGAGATGACGACTGAACCCAGATGAATCGGCACCTGAGAAAAAATCTGCGGATAGGCCCGATTGTTGGGGCCCCAGATGACCAAAACCGCACATTTCAAGACACTGGAAAGACCTATGGTCAGCATGATAATCGCAATAATCGGTTGGCCGAGCATCGGTCGTAAGGCCAGCCGTTCAATCAGCAGCCCCAGCCCCACGCTGACCGCCATGGTCATTAGAAAAGCGATCCAGAAAGGCAGCTGCAGCTGGGCGACCAGGGCCAGACAGACATAAGCGCCGACCATAAGGAATTCACCCTGGGCAAAATTAATCACCCTGGTAACTTTATAGATGAGGACAAAGCCCAGGGCGACCAGAGCATAAATGCTGCCGACGACAACGCCGCTGACCAGCAGTTGCAGAAAGAAATCCATCGCCTTAATTGCCTCCTGAAAATCCAGGCTTACAGAGTTATTACTTTTACCGCAATGGACTTAGAGTGCGATCTGCCGTCCTGATACTCGACCATCATCTCCGTGTCTATAATCTCGAATCCGGCGTACATGGCCTTGATCATTGCCCTGTATTTTTCGTTGACATGGCCCCGGCGCACTTTGCGCGTCCAGGTCAGTTCACCATCATCGGGCTCAAGCTCCTTATGGAGCAGAATGAATTTGCCAAGGGAAGCGGGCAGCGACTGATTAAGTCCGACAACTTCATCTTTAATCATCTCGCAGACCGCCGGCACAGCAACCAGGTCGGCATAATCGGTGAAGGCCAGCCGCCGGCTTGCGGCCCATTGACCAACCGTCTCAAAATCGACAGAGATCAGGGCCGCCAGATACTCCCGACCCGCGCCGATGACCACCGCTTCCTTTATATAGGGACTGAATTTCAATTTGTTTTCGATAAATTGCGGCGCGATCCGGGTGCCATCCGGCAACATTATAAAATCGTGCAGCCGATCAACGACCACCAGATGACCTCGATCATTAAAATAGCCGGCATCGCCGGAATGCAGCCAACCGTCGCGGCTTGTGCCGGCCGCGGCCTTATCATTATAGTAGCCCGGAAAAAGTACAGGGGTGCGCACGAGAATCTCCCCCGCGGCACTGATTTTTATCTCGGTGCCGGGCAGCGGTTTACCGACCGAAGCCGAATCGACATCACCTTCCCAGTGAGCACAGGAGAAGCCTGCGGTCTCAGTCAGACCGTAGAGCTGTTTCAGGTTAACCCCAAGCGCGTGGAAAAAGCGAAAAGTATCAGCGCCCAGAGCACCCCCGCCGGTGTAGGCGCAGCGCAGACGACTTAAACCAATTCGATCCTGCAGAGACCGGAAAACCAGCCGGAAGGCCAGCCCGTACATCAGCTTTTCCCAGAAAGACGGCTTTTTTTTCTGCAGCCTGAGATCAGCCCAGCTATAACCGACCGGCAGACAGTGCTCGTAGACAAAACGTTTGCCCGGGGTAGCACTCTTGATTTTAACCTGCACCAGAGCCGCCAGATTCTCCCAGACGCGAGGAGGCGCAAACATCAGATGGGGCCCGATTTCACGGACATTTTCATGCGCGCTCTCCTGCTTTTCCGGAAAATTAACTGTAAAGCCGAAAAGCAGCGCACAGACAACCGCCATCATCTGCTCACCGACCCAGGCAAGAGGCAGGCAGGAAACAAATTCGCTTCCGGCCAGTTTCTTATCAACTTCACCCAGGCTGCGCGCCATCTGCACCATGTTCCCGTGACTCAACAGGGCAAGTCTGGGTTTCTCATCTCCTCCTCCTGTGGTGCCCGCCGTAGGACAGAGAACGGCCCCGTCATCTTCCCGGGTAGCGGCTATCAGAAGAGCGAAAAAATCGGGGCGGGCCTCGGCATAACGACGCCCCAGAGCCTCAACCTCGGGAAAGAATCGCAGTCTTGGATCAGCATAAAAGCTCATCCCCTTTGGGTCGTGATAGATCACATATGCAACCGCCGGCAAGCGCTCAAGCAGCGAAAAAATTTTGTCACACTGCTCTAGATCCTCAACCACCACAAGCTTTGCCCGGGCGAGATCGAGGATGGTGAAAACCTCCTCGGCCACCGCTTCCTGATAGATCCCGACGGGAAGCGCCCCGACACACTGGGCCGCAAGTTCAGCATAAATCCATTCCGGCCGATTGTCTCCGATAATCGCAATCCGATCGCCCTTTTTCAGGCCCAGAGCCACCATACCCAGACAAAAGTTTTTAACATGCTCATAGTACTCCTGCCAGGTAAAACTCCGCCAGAGTCCATACTCTTTTTCCCTGAGGGCGGGACGCCGACAACCTGAGTTTTCCGCCTGCTCCTGCAACAGCTTCGGCAGCGTGTCACCCGTCATAAAATATTCCTTGAGCCGCTTCTTCCCTCCGGAAAAACCGAATCTTCGGCGCCCAGATAAGCTTCGATTACCGCCGGATGCTCCTGTATCGCATGGGGTGTACCGGCAGCCAGCAATTCACCGAAGTTAAGCACGGCCACGCGATCGGAAATATCCATGACCACCCCCATATCATGTTCAATAAGAAGAAGTGTCGTTCGGCGCTCCTGATTGATATCGAGAATAAAACGGGCCATATCTTCGGTCTCTTCCTGATTCAGGCCGGCCATCGGTTCATCAAGCAGCAGAAGCTCCGGCTCCAGCGCCAGAGCCCGACCCAATTCCAGCCGTTTGCGTAAACCGTAGGGCAGCGTGGCCACGGTTTTTTCCCGAATATGCTCGATTTCAAGAAAATCAATTATCTTCTCAACCACCTGGCGATGCCGAAGTTCCTCCTCGCGGGCCTTGCCCCAGAAAAGACCGCCGCTGAAAAGCCCGGCCCGCATATGAATATGGCGGCCCAGCAGCAGATTTTCAATAACCGTCATGCCTTTGAAAAGTTCAACCTGCTGAAAGCTCCGGGCAAGGCCCAACGGAGCAATTTTATGCGCCGGCAGTAAAGTCAGATCCTGGCCTTTGAAAAGAACGCTCCCGCGCTGGGGCCGGTACAGCCCGCTGATCACATTGAAAAGACTCGATTTACCGGCGCCATTGGGCCCGATAATTGAATAGATGGAGCCGTTCTCCACCTGCAGACTGACATTGAGCAGAGCGTTGACCCCGCCAAAACTCAGAGTAACCCCCTCAACCTCCAGAACTACCCGCAAATCATCTCCCGCAGTCGCGTCCAGCATCAACCCATCTCTATGAAATCATTAAATAAAAACCAGTTTTGTCAAGCTGAAGACTATACTATATAGAATTGATTTGTCAATCAAAAACAGTTCCTCGACGGCCGGCGCCGGTCGGCCCGGCCGCCGGGAGGCAAACTTTGCCGGCAATAAAAATCTTGACAAAGATACCGGCATAACTATAGTAATGCCTCCGTTTTCAATTTACAACTCAGCGGCGCCGCCTGTATCCGTGGCGCTTTACGCCATAAAAATCCATCCAGGACACAATGAACCAGCAACCGCAAAACCCGCCCGAACCATCCATTACCCGTTACCGGATCGGCGAAATCGGCAAAATACTTGATCTCAGCACCAGAACAATTCGCTATTATGAGGAGATCGGCCTGCTTAACACCGTGAAAAGAATCGAGGGTGGCCGCCGCATTTATACCGAGGATGACCTGCGCCGCCTGCGCTTTATCAAGAAACTCAAGCTTCTAGGGCTCTCCCTCGGCGAGATGGCTGAACTCGAAAACCACTACAATCGACACCGCAACAACAAAAAAGTGCTGCCCAAGGTTGCTGAACTATTGCACCGTCACAGCAAAGAGATCGAATCGCGACTGCTGGAACTGGGTAAGCTCAAAAAAGAGATCAACGACTATCTCAGTCACATTGAAAGTAAAATCAACGCCTCCTGAATTCATCATAACGCTGCGGGCTTTACACCAGCCCGCCACTGAAAGGACGGCCTCACCCCACTTATTATGAACAGTAACCCACCCGCCCTGCCCTCTTCCTACAAACTGGTTCCGGCCGCCGAGATCAGTCAGCGCCTGGCTCTGGCTCAAAAAAGTCTGGCGGAAGCGGAATTTGACGGCCTTATAGTTCTGCATAACATCGACCGCTACTACTTTACCGGCACCCTGCAGGATGGCATCCTCTGGCTGCCGGCACAGGGAGTGCCGGTTTTCTGGGTGCGGCGCAGTCTCGCCCGGGCCCGCCAGGAGTCCCCGCTGACGGAGATCAGACCCCAGCCTGAGGAAAGCAGCAGCCTGCAGAGCGAATTACGCTCGGTCATCAGGCCGCGGAGCCGCGTCGGTCTTGAACTTGATGTCGTGCCCGCCCGGGTGGCGGCCCGTTTTCAGCGCCTCCTGCCGGAGTCCTGCCGGATCAGTGACGCCGCGCCGTTAATCCGCAGCATACGCTCCTGCAAAAGCCCATACGAAATCTCCTGCATCAAAAAAGCCGCTGCCGTCATGGATCAGGTCATGAACCATGCCGCTTTGATCCTTAAAGCCGGCATCAGCGAAGTCGAGCTCATGGCTGAACTTGAACACGAAGCCCGCCGCCTGGGACATCTCGGCATCGTCCGCATGCGCGGCTGGAACAGTGAACTTTTCTTCGGCCATACCATCAGCGGTGCCGACGCCGCCCGTCGCGGCTACCTTGACTCACCCACCAACGGCCTCGGCCTGAGCCCGGCTTTCCCGCAGGGTGCCAGCCACAATCTGATTCAGGAGGGCGTACCGGTCAGCATCGACTTCATGGTCAACTGCGAAGGCTACCTCGCCGATCTGACGAGAATGTTCTGCCTCAATGCGCCTCAGGAAAGTTTCTGCCGGGCCCATAAGGATCTGCTCGCCCTCAATCAAGCTCTGGTCGCCGCCCTCAGGCCCGGAACTAAAAGCGGAGAAATCTTTACTCTGGCCCGGCAGCTGGCGCGCGAATTCGGTTTTGCCGACTATTTCCTCGGCCACGGCTCCGACCAGGTAAGCTTTGTCGGTCACGGCGTCGGTCTTGAGGTTGACGAATTTCCCTTCATCGCCCGCAACAATCCCATGCCCCTTAAAACCGGCATGGTGGTCGCCCTCGAACCGAAACTAACCTTCCCTCCCGGCCATCACGCCCCTTCTCCCTACAGCGGGATTGCGCCCTCCGCCATAACCACTGAAACCACCTATCTGATAACTGATGACACCACCATTCCCCTCAGCCAGATCCCGGAAAAAATTAAGATCTTAATAAGTTCACATTAAAAATATCTAAAAATCAGTTGACAAACACCGGTTGAAATGATATTTTGCCTCAACATGTTAAAAAGCTGTTATAGCAATATCACTGCATTTCACAAAAGATTAGGCAATTTCAGTTAATTTTTTGTCGCTCTAAAACGTAGCCGACCTCAGAAGAGAAACGATGAAGGGGGGGGGAGCAGAAAAGAGATAAATTTCTGAGATCACTTTTAAAGATGCGACAGACAAGCCGACAACACCGGATAAACTATTTAAAAAGAATTTGAGGTTACAGATTAAACTTGACCGGGGATGGACCCCGGTCAGTTAAATAAGGAGCAGGATAAATTAGAAGTGGAATTTTTAAGCAGTTCAATTTTAAAAAAGGAGTATCGCAGATGAAAAAAAGTTATCTTGCATTACTGGTGAGCATTATCTTTATCCTCGCCACGGTTGGATCATCCTTCGCCGCCATGGGTGAAGGCACGGTCAGCGCCAAAAAGGGCGTGGACCTGACTCTCTTCGGCAGCAACCGCGTCATCCCGACTTGGTGTTCAAACATGAATGATTTTGACAGCGACACCCATGACGGCATAACCCTGGATGAAGGCGGCTTTTACGCTGGTTTTTTTGTCCACAATGAACTTCGTCTCGGCTTTGCCGGCAAGGGCGAAAATTTCGGTTTCAGCGTCATTCTCGAAAATGATATTCACTACACCAAAGACAACGTCGACCGCAACACCTACACTGGCTATGGTAATAACAGCTCCGATTTCGGCGGCGAATTCGGCGTTGAACGCTCCAAATTCTGGTACGACTTCGGTCCGGTCAAGTTCACCACCGGTTGGGATGTAACCTGGGCTGACCTTAAGACTGGTGGTCTCGTCTATGGTGATGACCATCCCTTCATGATGCTCTCCGGTAAAGCTGGCGACAGCATGGACTGGCAGCTCAACATGCTCCTGATCAATGACTCAGATGATCTCTACAGCGGTAACCAGTATCGCGACACTGACTGGTACGCTTATATTGCCAAAATGAATTTCAAATTCTCTGGCATGACCGTTAGCCCGTTTGCGGTTTTCAGTGACATGCGCAAAGGCGTCCAGAAAACTGGCAACGCCCAGTCTTACTATTTCGGCCTTGAAGGCTATGGTAAAGTCGGCATGTTGATGCCGAGCTTTGAGATCGTCGGTGTAACAGGTACGATCAATGACGCTGCTGCTGGCGGGACCAAAGATTACGATATCAGCTCCTTTGCGGCTTTCGCCTCTTTGAAATTTGACCTGATGCCTGAATTCCAGCCCTACATCGGTGGTTTCTACGTACAGGGTGACGATGACAATACCGACAACGACGCTGACGGTTTTGTCGGGATCACCAACATTACCCGCTACACCCCGACCTTCGGTATGGAAGGCGCTTACATCTACGAACATATCAGCGGTATCGGTTCTCCGCTTTACGGCCTGACCCCGGAAAGACTGGGTAACGCTACGGCAAGATATGGTGGTATCAGCGCAGCCGGTACCGGTAACAACCCTGGCCTTATCTACATTGGCGCTGGCGCCACCGGTAAAGTCGGCGGCGCTGCCTACAAAGTCCAGACCGCCTATATGTGGTTTGAAGAAAAAGATGGGCTTGGCCTTGATAACGACGAGATCGGTCTGACCGTTGACGCTCAGGCTACCTATAAGTTCTCCCCGAATTTCTCGATCAACTACACCATCAGCGGACTCTTCCCTGGCGACGGAGTTGAAGATTTGAAGGGTAACGATGACACTGCCTGGATCACCCGTTCAGAAATCGTCTGGACTTGGTAAGCATGTCCTGATTTAAGCTTTACCTGAAAAGCCCGGTCGTAACTGACCGGGCTTTTTTTTCCAATTCATTCAGCATCTATAGTGAACTCCTCATCTCCCTGATACAGCCATATATCACAAAGTAACACCTCACACACACTTACTTGGAACAGAAAAAAATCATGCATTAATTCTTGACAAGTAAAGCCCTTACCAGTAATACATCAGCTTCTGAAAAAGTGGCAAGCCTCAGCGCCTTAAAAAACTGCCCGGGCTTGACACCTTCACCCCTCCCCCTTCGGTAAACTTAATTTCTCCATAAATTTTATGCAGGCAGAATAGATATGACTAAAAGAAAATTCATTTTATCGATTGTCTCAGTTTTTCTTTTTGCAACCCCGATCTTCTTTTCCCCTCCCCTGCAAGCCGCCGGGCCCTGGCAGGGTTTGACCCAGGCGATTCAAAGCCATCTTAACCAGGGCAATCAGGCCGTGGGCAATATTACGCTTATTCAAGGGCAGACGGCCATCATTAACCTGCTCGATCCCCAACTCACAATCGGCTCGACCCTGGCGGTCAAAGGCAATTCTCTTCCCGGAGTCCCCCTGCCGCTTCAGGATAATATTGCCTCCCTGCGCCTTATTCAGATCAACGGCAATCAGGCCCGGGCGACCATTCTACCGGGATCGCGTACAACTCCTGTGGGAGCGCCGCTTTTCCCGCTGGCTCATAATCGGGTCTACCTCTACACCAACCTGACGACGCCGCAGACTCTGCCGCCCTATCAGGATCTGACCCGGGCCTTACAATTCAACCGGATCCCCTTTGCCGTAAAAAGCTGGGAGCAGATCAGCGCCGGCGACATTCCCGGCATCAGACCGCTGATCGTGGCCTTTGAAGCCGCCGGCAGTCTGATCACCTGCCGCCTGACCGATCGCGACCAGAACATTTTTTTCCAGAACAGTTTTACGCTCAATTTCGCACCGCCAAGCTACCGCCCCGCCGGTGCCAACTGGTCAGCTCCTGCACCAGCCGTAAATGTTACTCCATCATCCGAGAGCAGCAGTCGCTCCTTTACTCAGGCCGCGGGTCCGGCTCCGGGTACCACCCCGGCCGGCAGCATCAAACTGAAAACTCCCTATAAGCGACTGGTTTTTGCTGACTACGACAGTCAGCCCGGTCAGGAGCTGATCCTGCTCAGCGATCAGGGGCTTGAGGTCTATCGGCTGCAGGAGCTGAAAACCATACCGATAGCCCGCTACCGCCTGCCATACAATGATATGATTCCTCTGCATCTGGACGCCGGTGATTTCAACCACAACGGCCGCGATGAACTCTACCTTACCCTGGGCCGCCCACTGCTGGTTGACGGCAAGGCCGACACTAAACTCAGCTCAATTATTCTCGAAAATGACAACAGTACCCTAAAACCGCTCGGCAAAGACTACCCGCACTACTTTCGTGTCATTGAGCAGCGGGACGGCAAACAGGTGCTGCTGGTCCAGGATATGGATCAGTACAAACAATACAAGCTTCCGATCCGCTGGGGCGGCTACTATAACGGTAAATTTTCAGTACAGAAGGAATTTGCTCAGGCCCGGGATGTTTTTTCGCTCTATAATTTCAACTTGAGCCCTTTCAACCCGGAGCATATTCTGATCATTGACGAAGAGGGCAACGTTGCCGGCTTCAACGGAAAAACCTCAGAAAAACTGATCACCGCCGATAATAAATATGGAGTTTTTGATGAAACTGCTTATCCACAAAAACTGAAAAGCATCGAATATCAGGGCGGTTTTTCCTTGACTAAAAGCAGCGAGATACGCTTCAGCGCCCGGCGCTTTGTCAAACGCAACAGCTATGGCGAGCAGATTTTTCTAATCAAGAAGGATCGGGTGGTTATGCCGGATCTTGTCGACAAGGGCCTTAGCCTGGTGGTTGACGAAGGTGTCAAACATGACCAGGTTATCGGTCTGCAGTGGCGTAACGGCGAAATTCACGAGAGCTGGAAATCACCTAAATTCCCCCGTGATATTGTCGATTTTGCCTTTACCAGCGAAAACGGCAAAGAGGTCATGGTTATTCTGACCCGCAATCAGGACGGCAAATACTCTCTTGAACTGCTGCATTAATCTGCTGCTTTAAATCGATATGGGGTGACCTCGTTGACGATTACGTTTCAAACTTTTTCGGATGCTGAAGTTGTGCGCCCCTGGGGTGCATACCGTTCAATACTTAAAACTGACGGCCATCAGGTCAAAGAAATTTTTGTCGAGCCCGGCCAGCGCTTGAGTCTGCAGTCGCATCAGCACCGCAGTGAACACTGGATTGTGACAGCGGGTCCGGCTCTGGTTACGCTTGATGACCGGGAGCTTCAGCTCAGCACCGGCGATCACATCTTTATTCCTCAGGGCGCCCGGCACCGGCTGGCCAATCCCGGCCCCAAAAAGATTAAAATTATCGAGGTGCAGATCGGCGACTACCTCGGTGAAGATGATATCGTCAGATATGCAGATGACTATCAGCGCAACCGCGAAAACCGCTGAAATTTTTTCAATTCAGGAAATATAAAACAATGCAGAATATCTATGGTGTTATTTTAGCCGGTGGCTCCGGCACCCGCTTCTGGCCTTTGAGCCGGCACCAGAAACCAAAACAGCTGATTCCTTTACTTGCAGGCAAAACCACGCTTGAAGTCACGGTAGAGAGGCTGCTGCCCTTGATTCCGGCACGCAACCTGATGGTGGTTACCAATCAGCGGCAGTATCGTGATGTTGTCGCCAACCTGAGCCCCTATCTCGAAGAAAATCAGATTATCGCCGAACCGCAGGGACGCAATACCGGGCCGGCAATCGCCCTGGCCGCCCAGCTGCTCGCCGACCGCTACGGTAAAAATATAATCATGATGGCCTTTCCCGCCGACCACTATATCGGCGATCAGGAGCGTTTCCATAAACATCTGCTCAGAGCCGCCGAGTGCGCCGCCGCCGGCAGCCTTGTCACCCTCGGCATTCGACCTAACCGCCCGGAAACCGGCTATGGCTATATTCAGGGGGGCGAGCCGCTGCCCGAATCTTCCACTCAGAAGATTGCCGCATTTGCGGTCAAGAGGTTTGTCGAAAAACCCGACTATCGCACCGCCGCCACCTACCTGATGGAAGGCGGCTATTACTGGAACAGCGGCATTTTTATCTGGCAGGCCGCAAGCATTCTCACCGAGATCGATAAAATCATCCCGGAGCTGGGGCAATCTCTGCAGAAATTCGCCATAAATCACGCCGCATATGGTCTGCAGATGGCGCTAGAAAGTTTTTACTCGGAAGTTGCATCGGTCTCCATCGACATCGGCGTTATGGAAAAATCAAACCATGTCGTAGTGGTTCCCGGAGATTTCGCCTGGAGTGATTTAGGCAGCTGGGACTCCCTCGACGAACTGCAGCTCTCCCCCTTTGCAGCAACCCAGCCGGTGATAACCATCGGCGCCACCGACAATACCGTTTACAGCCGTAAACTTACGGCCCTGATTGATGTGGAAAATCTTCTGATCGTTGAAAGTGACGATGCTCTTCTGATCTGCCGTAAAGGCAGTACGCAGCAGGTTAAAGAGGTTGTGGGTCAACTGGCGCATTTAAAGCTGGAACAGTTTTTATAAGGGCGCAGACGGCAGAAATGGATTGAAAAATAATCATTTCTATGTAATAGCAGGACGTTAATGAGTTTTATCTATACAGAACATAACCTGTAAGGTACTAAATTATCAAGGAGAGGAACTGATGACAAGGAAGATTTTACTATTAAGCATTGCCATGGCATTTCTGATCAGCGGCTGCGGCTGGAGCAGCTTTCATATTCCTTTTTTCGGCAGCAAAAAGGTGCAGGAGGAAGAGCCGCTGGTGCAGGATAGCGCAAAAAGTGATGAGGAACCGCAGTACTCCGGTCAAGATCAGAACGCCGGCCAGAATCAGCAATACCCTAATCCCTATCAGACTCCAACCGCCGCGAACCCGTATGCACCGGCCCCGCTTTACGGACAGGCCCAGAGTGCGGCCGGTGCTTTTCAGCCGGGCCAGCCCTACAACCCGAACACCAACTATGCGACCAATGCCACTCCCGGTTATGCCGGAACTGGTTATGCAACTCCCGCTTACACCGGCGCTGCGGCTGCAGCCTACGGCACTCAGGGGGCATACGGTGCCCCGGCCGTTCAGCCCTATTATGGTGCGGCCGGAGCTGAAAGCTTCGGCCAGAATGCGGCCTATGGTGCCTACCCGGCCCCGCAGACTGCAAATAATTTAGGCAGCCCCTACAGCGGCGGCATGGAGGCGACAAACTTCGGCAATATGCCGGCGCCTCCGGCCAACACCCCCGACTCTTTCTTCGGCACCCCGCAGAAAGAAGATTTCGCCTTTGGCGGCATCAAACGCAAAACCCTTTTTATTATCAGCTACCCGCAGCGAGGCTTGAGCACAACCCCTTATGATGACTTCAGTCAGAAGATTTATCAGCGGCTGGCTCAGGCTTCCGGCATCAATCTGATTCCGCGCGAGGCCGTCGACAATTACAACAATGCTCACCAGTCCTTTAACACCTCCATCGACAACCGTGAACGGTTGAGCAAACTCGGACAGGAGCTCGGAGCCCAGGCCATAATTCTGGAAAGGCTTATCTTCACCTCCAACTATATGGCCGGTGGCTATGCCGCTCCGAACCAGCAGGTTGAGCTCCAGTTGATCGATACCGCCACCGGCTACCCGGTCAAAACCTACACCCTTAATCCGGCAGCTCCCGGCGCGGAACAGGTGGTTAACAGCCTGATAAACCACGTGCGGATGATCGACTGGAGCGCCCGGGTCATCAAGGTTGAAAACAAGCGGATTCTGATTAACGCCGGCCGCCTCAGCGGCCTCCAGGGAGGACAGAATTTACGGGTCTATGCCAAAGGCAGTGAGATCAAAGACCCCAGCAGCCAGCTTTCTCTGGGCCAGGCGCAGGGGGCGCTCAAGGGTACCGTCAAGATTGTCGACTTTTTCGGCCTGGACGGCGCTATCTGCGAACCCCTGGCGGCCGGAAATTTCGCTCAGGATGACATGATTAAAGCGATTGAATAAGTGACTAATAAAAAAACAGTACTTCTTTTGCTCTGGCTGATTGCCGCCATGTTGCCGGCCGGGGGCGGCTGCACCCGGCTGCCTTTCCTGCCCCACCTTGAGATTGACCGTTTTGCCGAAAGCAATGACGCCATCGAAACCATGGAGGTTATGGGGGTTCTCTACACCAGGGTAGTCAACCCCAAAGCGGCAGCAGATGCAGGCGCGCCACCGGCCATCTGGATTCCGGCACAGGTCTTTCAGGCCGGCAGCTATACCGCTTACACAGCGGACTTGCCTAAAGCCAGAGAGATCAGCATCGTGGGCAAAAGTCCGACCCCGGACAACCATGCCGCCACTGCGGTTACGGCCAATCCTCTGCTGACCAGCTTGGCCGGCACGGAAGAGACGCTAGCCGAAAAGCCTTCGGCCCCGCCGTTGACCCTGCGCCGCCGGGTACTCTTATTTCCATCGCAGTGCAGCCTGCAACACCCGGATATGGCTACTTTTTTAAGCCTGGAACTGGAGGATAAACTCCCTCTACGCGTAATTGACTGTCAGGATCAGCTCCTGCGGGAAAAGAACCGTTTACTCAATCAGGACTCAGAAATCAAAGAGGCGGTCAGGGGCTGGCTGAAGGCCTCGACAAAATTACCAACGGTGCAGTTTATTATTTTCCTGTCGACAACCCCGGGACGAAATTATCAATACTATACCTGCAACTTTATCGATGCTCAGACCGGAGTTGAATCCGCCTCATTCACCTTCCGGCAAAACCTGAAGGGAGCATGGCTGCTTCCTCTGGTTCCCAACGACCCGACCCCGCTGCGGCGCCTGATTGAATCGACCACCTGGTGGACCTCCGTCGGCAACGGCCAGGAGCCTGACAGCTATCTGCTGGCGGCCGGTCATCGCAGCGACCTGCTTTATGGCAAAACGCTGCAGGTTTTTCGCGCAAGCGAGCCGGTCACAGACCCGAAAAATAGAAACATCCTGGGTTATGCCTTCACTGAGCCTTTGGGCGAAATTTCGGTTGTCGATTTTTTTGGCGATGACAGCAGCATCGCCAAATCACGAGCCCCTCTCTCAGGCCGTTTCAACCAAGCCTATGCCGTGGAAATCAGCGAAAACACTGCGGAGAAGATGCCGGAAATTAACCCCGACCAGCAATGAAGGCAGAGATTATTACGGAAATTTATAAGGAGCAGGCCCATGCAGCGACGCTCACACCAGATAACTAAAGGCGCGGAAAGGGCGCCGCACCGCTCCCTGCTCAAAGCCATTGGTTTTACTGACAGCGAGCTGCAACGCCCTTTGATCGGCATCGCCCAGTCCGCCAACGAGGTTATACCCGGCCATATTCATCTTGACCGCATCTGTACCGCCGTCAAAGACGGAATCCGCATGGCCGGCGGCACGCCCATGGAATTTTCCACCATCGGCATCTGCGACGGCATTGCCATGGGCCACGAAGGCATGAAATACTCCCTCGCTTCGCGGGAGCTGATTGCCGATTCGGTGGAAAGCATGGCCCGGGCCTACCCCTTTGACGGCCTGGTACTGCTGCCGAACTGCGATAAGATTGTTCCCGGCATGATCATGGCCGGAGCCCGCCTCGACCTGCCCACGATCGTCATCAGCGGGGGGCCGATGCGCACCGGCATCTGCAACGGCAGAGAAGTCGATCTGATCACGGTTTTTGAAGGCATGGGCAAATTACGGGTCGGCGAACTCAGCCCGGAAGAGCTGACTCAGCTAGAAGATACGGCCTGCCCCGGAGCCGGCTCCTGCAGCGGCATGTTTACCGCCAATTCCATGAACTGTCTGACCGAGGCTTTAGGTATCGCCCTGCCGGGTAACGGCACGACGCTCGCGGTTGACGCCGCCCGTATTCGCTTGGCCAAAGAGAGCGGCATGGCGATTATGCATCTGGTTGAAAAAAATATTACCTTCCGCCGGATTTTAACCAGGGCCGCCTTTGACAACGCACTGGCCGTAGACATGGCCTTTGGCGGCTCAACCAATACTTCTCTGCATCTGCCCGCTATCGCCTATGAAGCCGGCATCTCGCTGCCCCTTGCCGATTTCAATCTGGCCAGTCTCAAAACCCCCCATATCTGCAATATGTCGCCGGGCGGTCCCGACCATATGGAAAACCTGCATCAGGCCGGCGGGGTCAGCGCGATTATGAAGACTCTGGCTGAAAAAAAACTGTTGCACGAAAACTGTATGACCGTCAGCGGCAGAACCATCGGCGAGATTATTGCTGACCCGAGGGTCAAGGTTTTTAACCAAAAAACCATCAGGCCGCTGCACGAGCCCTACCACGCAACCGGAGGGTTGGCGATCCTAACCGGAAATCTGGCCCCCGATGGTGCCGTGGTCAAGCAGTCTGCCGTCGCCCCTGAAATGCTGCAGCATCAGGGGCCGGCCCGGGTTTTTAACACCGAAGAGGATGCGTTTACGGCCATCATTGAGCAAACGATCAAGAAAGGCGATATTATCGTCATTCGTTACGAAGGACCGCAAGGAGGCCCGGGGATGCGGGAAATGCTCTCCCCGACGGCAGCTCTGGCCGGCATCGGACTCGATAAAGATGTCGCCCTGCTGACCGACGGCCGTTTTTCCGGGGGTACCCGCGGAGCCGCTATCGGTCATATCTCACCGGAAGCCAGTGCCGGAGGTCTGATCGGCCTGGTAGAAGAGGGGGATCAGATTAAAATCGATATACCCGGGCGCACCCTTGAGCTTTTAGTTGACAAGCAAGAAATCGAACTGCGCAAAAGCAAATGGTTGAAACCGCCGGCCAAGGTTACCCGAGGATATCTGGCCCGTTACGCCCGGCAGGTTGGTTCCGCCGCCCAGGGTGCGGTGATGAGCTGACCGGAACTGAATCTTAAGAAGTGAGAAAAAATATGCAAGAGTGTCTTTTTTGCAGGATTATCAAAGGTGAAATTCCTTCTGAAAAAGTTTATGAAGATGAAAACCTCTACGCTTTTAAGGACATCAATCCCAAAGCACCGGTCCATCTTTTAATTATTCCCAAAAAACATTACGCTACCCTTAACGATCTGCCCGATGCGGAGATGGGAGTTATAGCCGAAATTCACTGCGTCATCAAAAAACTGGCGGCCGAATTCGGTGTGGCCGAAAGCGGCTACCGGGTTCTGGCCAACGTCAATAAAGATGGCGGCCAGGTAGTCTATCATGTTCACTACCATCTGATCGGCGGCCGCCAATTAAGAGTCTAACCCCAATGGTTCTCAGTTTTGCCTGCCCCCGGCCTTAACCTTACCAGTGACTATTATACCGGAGCCTATCCGAGTCTGCTCTGGGAGATGACTGTCTGCCAGAGCCTGGGCGACGGTCATGGGACCTTTGCCCGGGCGCTTAAAAAACCGGCAGCTTACGGCTTTCTCCTGGCGGATTATCTGCAGCGGGAAACCTCACTGCCGGTGCAGTGCGGTAAAATCGTCGAGGTCGGCGGCGGTTACGGCACCCTGATGGCGGCCCTGCTTGAGGCTCTTAAGCCACAGTCGGTTACGATGGTTGATATCTCGCCGACACTTTTAGAAAAACAAAAAATTCGTCTAAAAAAGCATCCGGCTGCCTTTCACTGCGAAGATATCTTCTCCTGGCTTAAAGGTCTCAAAACATCGCTGGACCTTCTCATTCTTAATGAAATTATCGGTGATTTTCCAACGATCACCAATATCGCAAAAAACGCTCTCTCCGCTTGCCAGCCGGGGAAAAAGGTCAAACCGAACCAGCTTCCGCTGCCGGCTGAATTAAACAGCCACGATCTGCTGGCCGAAGCCGCCCGGCTGATCAACACCTATAAACTCAATATCGCCGACCTGCCCGAGACTTTCAATCTGAACTACGGCGCCTTACGCTTTATTGAACAGCTTGCTGAAACTGAAGTGGCGCGAACCTTTATCAGCGAACACGGAAGCGATACTCTGGTACCCTATCCCTTTTCCCTCTATCCGGCAATCGTGCCGACTACCGACCGCAATCCACGCTGTATCAGGCTCAAAGATCACAATGAGTACAATATCCGTTTTGCTCATCTGGCGCAGATCGCCGAGGCCTTGAATTTCAAAGTCAAGCGCCTGCATCTGATGGATCTTCTGCAGGTCCGCTTTGATGATGAAATCGATTATCTCTTGCGTACCCGGCAACCGGTCAATGAAGAACAGGAAATTTTTCTCGAATTCTACGAACATATTGCCGAATACCAAGGCATCATTCTGCAACGCTGACGGCATAAAAAAACCGGCTTCGAGAAGCCGGTTTTTTTATGCCTGAAACATCTGAAAAACTTATTTCCGCGCCTTACCGTAACCAATTTTAGTTACTACCTCTTCAATTTCCGCCAAAACCGAAGGATCATCAATAGTTGAAGGCATGCTGTAGGCCTCATTATCAGCAATCTTGCGCATGGTGCCGCGCAGAATTTTACCGGAGCGGGTCTTCGGCAGACGCGGCACCTCGGCCGCAATCCTGAAACAGGCTACCGGACCAATCTGATCACGCACCATCTGCACGCACTCTCTGGCGACCTCTTCCGGGGCTTTGCTAACCCCAGATTTCAAAACAAAGAAACCGACCGGTACCTGACCTTTAAGATTATCTTCAACCCCTAAAACGGCACATTCGGCCACATCGGGATGAGTCGCAACAATCTCCTCCATGCCGCCGGTGGAGAGACGATGACCAGCGACATTAATTACATCATCAACCCGGCCCATGATGTAGATATAGCCATCCTCGTCGATATAGCCGCCATCACCGGTAAAATAGTAACCGGGGTAGACACTGACATAAGATTCAACATAACGCTGATCCTGCTGCCACAGGGTCGGCAGGCAGCCCGGCGGCAACGGCAGTTTGATGGTTACAATGCCTTCCTGATTCGGGCCTAACTCTTTACCCTCATTATCAAGAATTCTGACGGCAAAACCGGGTACGGCCTTGGTTGGTGAACCCGGCTTAATCGGAAACTGCTCAATACCGAGACAGTTCGCGGCAATCGCCCAGCCGGTTTCCGTCTGCCACCAGTGATCAATTACCGGAATGCCGAGCAGGTTGGCGGCCCAATGGTAGGTATCCGGGTCGAGACGCTCGCCGGCAAGGAAAAGATATTTAAAACAGGAGATGTCATATTTTTTGAGAAAATCACCGTTGGGGTCCTCTTTTTTTATCGCCCGAAAAGCGGTCGGGGCGGTAAACAGAACCTTGACCTGATGCTCCGAAATCACACGCCAGAAAGCACCGGCATCCGGAGTGCCGATCGGTTTTCCCTCGTAAAGAATAGTTGTGCAGCCGAGAAAGAGAGGCGCATAAACAATATAGGAGTGGCCGACAACCCAGCCGACATCAGAGGCCGCCCAGTAGACATCTCCAGGCTCAACGCCATAAACCTGCCGCATACTCTGCTTTAAGGCAACCACATGGCCACCGTTATCCCGGACAACCCCTTTGGGAATCCCGGTCGTGCCGGAGGTATAGAGAATATAGAGAGGATCAGTCGCGGCAACCGTCGTGCAGCCAACCGGCTCGGCGGCGGCGTAGAGCTCATTCCAGTCATAGTCACGACCGGCAATCAACTCCGACTGCACCTGCGGCCGCTGAAAGATAATGCACTTTTCCGGTTTCGCCACGGCCAGCTCAATCGCCTTGTCCAGCAACGGTTTATAGGGAAGCACCTTGGTGGCCCCTTCCAGACCGCAGGAAGCCGAGATCATCAGTTTGGGCTTGGCATCATTGATCCTGACAGCCAGTTCGTTGGGAGCGAAACCTCCGAAGACCACCGAATGTACCGCGCCGATACGGGCACAGGCAAGCATTGCGACAGCGGTTTCGGGAATCATCGGCATATAGATGATTGCGGTATCACCCTTGCGCAGACCCTGCGCCGTCAAAACCCCGGCAAAACGGGAAACCTGATCCAGAAGTTCGCCGTAGGTTATCTTTCTTACGGTATTGGTCTGGGGGCTGTCATAAATGATCGCCACCTGGTCGGCACGACCGTTTTCAACATGATAATCAATCGCATTGTAGCAGGTGTTAAGTTCGCCGCCGGTAAACCAGCTGTAAAAATTGGGCGCTCTGGAGTCATCGAGCACCTTGTCCCACTTTTTAACCCACTGCACATCTTCAGCTGCGCTCCCCCAGTATGTATCCGGTGACTCTATAGATTGACGATATATCTCTTCGTATTTACCCATTTAAATCCCTCCTCAAAAAATCCGTTAATAAACTGCCTAACCAACGTTGAGAAACAAAAAAACAACCCGGAAAGTATTGCGAAAAAAAACGCAAAAGCAATTTAAGTAAAATACTGGTTTATCAGTAAACCATCATCCGTAAGATGTCAAGAGCAATCTGTATACAATAGCTCTTCACCTCAAGTGATTTTTATTTTTTCTTCCCCGCGCGAGTAAAATCACACAAAAGCAGCTGCCCCGACCCTCTTTGGACGGTTAACGTAAACTGGCATATATTTGGAATAAAAGTAAAAAAACACAAAGAATGCAACCTCTTCAGCAGGGCATGGCAGCATTGTTTGGCAATTATAGAATATTAAATAATATGATTAAAAGTGACAGGCAGGCGCTGCCGAAAACTATTCGGCCCACTCCCTTTGCGAAAACCAGACAACCCTTTGCATACTTTTTTCTTGACATTTTTATAACACTCTTATAGGAAACTAACGCTGATGCCGACCGCAGGCAAGTACGCTTACCGGAACATTTTCCTGTTTTTTAGCAGAAGAAAATATGTCTGTAAGGTAGCTGATCAGGACATTATTGAGACAAGCACACGGCCCGATGGGTCGGAGAAATATATGTGTTTGCATTTTATATGTTTTAGGCAGTCTGCGGCCTTTCATGTCGCCACACCGGCAATCCGGAGAGTGGCCGGTTTAGCAGACTTCAAACCTTAATACGCAGGAGGGATTTCAATGGCAGACACCGAACTGAAACAGATCTATGAAGTACCGGCCGCATTCAGAGCCAAAGCCTACTTTAAGAGCCGCGAAGAGTACCAGAAACTCTATGAAGAGTCGATCAATGATAACGACGGCTTCTGGGCAAAAATTGCCAAAGAGTATGTTACCTGGTTTAAGGAGTGGGATCAAGTTCAAGACTGGAAATACAGCAAGGATGAAGTCTACCTGAAGTGGTTTATGGGCGGCAAACTCAATGTTTCCTACAACTGCCTTGACCGCCACCTCGCTACCCGGGGCGATCAGGTAGCCATCATCTGGGAAGGCAACGAACCGACGGTTGACAGAAAATATACTTATAAAGAGCTGCACGAGCAGGTTTGTAAGTTTGCCAACGTCATGAAAGCCAACGGCGTCAAAAGGGGTGATCGGGTAACCATCTACCTGCCGATGATACCGGAACTGGCCATAACCATGCTCGCCTGCACCCGCATCGGGGCTATGCACTCCATCGTCTTCGGCGGTTTTTCGGCCGAAGCCTTGAAGGATCGTATTCAGGATTGCGAATCCAACTTCCTGATCTCCTGCAACGCCTACTATCGCGGCGCCAAGATTATCGATCAGAAAGTCAACGTTGATGCCGCAACAGCCCAGTGCCCCTCAATCAAAAACACAATTATCGTACGCCACGAAGATGCCGCCGACGTGCCCATGAAAGCCGGCTACGACCTCTGGTATCATGAAGAGATGGCCAAAGTTGATGCCAACTGTGAACCGGAATGGATGGATGCCGAAGATCCGCTCTTCCTTCTCTACACCTCCGGCTCTACCGGCAAACCCAAAGGGGTAGTCCACACCACCGGCGGCTATCTGGTTTACACCTCGTTTACCCACAAAAACATCTTCGACTATCACGATGGCGATATCTATTTCTGCGCCGCCGATATCGGCTGGGTCACCGGTCATTCCTACATTGTCTACGGCCCGTTGTGTAACGGGGCGACATCAGTCATGTTTGAAGGCGTGCCTAACTATCCTGATGCCGGACGCTACTGGGATATTATCGGCAAACACAAAATCAACACCCTCTACACCGCTCCGACCGCCATCCGCGCCATCGCCGGCCAGGGCGATAAATTCGTCACCGACCGTCTTGATAAACTTGACAGCCTGACCCTGCTGGGTTCGGTGGGTGAACCGATCAACCCGGAAGCCTGGAAATGGTATTATGAGCTTCCGGGCCGCAGCAAGTGCCCGATTGTTGACACCTGGTGGCAGACCGAGACCGGCGGCATCCTGATCACCGGCCTCCCGGGAGCGATTGATATGAAGCCGGGTTACGCAACGACACCGTTCTTCGGCTGTGATCCGGTAATTGTCGACCCCGCCAGCGGCCAGGAACTTACGGGCCCCTGTGAAGGCGCTCTCTGTATCCGCCGCCCCTGGCCCGGACAGATGCGCGGCGTTTACGGTGACACTGACCGTTTCCGGATGACCTATTTCGTCCAGTATGACGGTTACTACTTTACCGGTGACGGAGCCATGCGCGAAGCCAATGGCGACTACCGCCTGATGGGTCGTATTGATGACGTTATCAATATCTCCGGTCATCGCATGGGTACGGCTGAAGTCGAAAGTGCCCTGGTCTTACACGAGAAAGTTGCTGAAGCTGCCGTTGTCGGCATGCCGCACGACCTCAAAGGACAGGGAATTTACGCCTACGTCACCCTGAACGCCGGAGTTGAAGGCAGCGATGCCCTGAAAAAAGAGCTGGTCAATCTGGTACGTAAGGAGATCGGACCGATCGCCACACCGGATATGATTCAGTGGGCTCCGGCTCTGCCTAAAACCCGTTCCGGTAAGATCATGCGCCGCATTTTGCGTAAGATTGCTGCCAACGAAGTCGACATGAAAGGCTTCGGCGACACTTCAACTCTGGCCGACCCCTCGGTTGTCCAGAGCCTGGTGGACACCCGCGAAAATCGCGGCTGATCGGCCAAGATAAAAGTTGACCGAGTGAACGTTACACGCTAAAAGGGCGGGCTTTTACAAGCCCGCCCTTTTTTATGGACAGTGAAAATGAATATCGGCATTACCTCCACCATTCCTGTTGAGGTTGTTTATGCGGCAGGAAAGATTCCCTGCGACCTCAACAATATCTTTATTAACGACCAAAACCCCGAGCGCTTCATCCGCCAGGCGGAAGAGGCCGGTTTTCCCCGAACGACCTGTGCCTGGATCAAAGGTATCTACGGCGTCATGCAGGAGGTGCACAGTGAAAGAAAATTAGACACCATTATTATTGTCAGCGGCGGCGACTGCAGTAACACTATTGCCCTGGGAGAAGTCTTAAAACATGACGGCAAAAGGGTCATCTCTTTCAGCTACCCCGTTAAACCCGACCTTGATGAGATGGAACAGACTATCGGCAAACTGGCTCGTGAACTTGGTGCAGAGCCCGATGAAATTTCAGCCTGTAAAAAACACCTTGATACGATCCGGCTCAAACTCAAGACCATCGACCGGCTCACCTGGCAGAAAATGGTGGTCTCCGGGGATGAGAACCTGCGTTATCTGGTCAGCTCAAGTGATTTTAACGCTAATCCCGATCAGTTTGCCTGCGAAATTGACAGTTTCCTCGAAGAAGTCCATCATCGTCAGCCCATAAAGAAAAAAATCCGTCTTGGTCTTGCCGGAGTCCCTCCCATCCTGAATAACCTCTACACGACCCTGGATCGCCTCGATGCGGCCGTGGTCTTTAATGAAGTCCCGCGCCAGTTCTCCTTGCCCTGGGCTCCAGACTGCAGCCTGGCTCAGCAATACACGCACTACACCTACCCCTATCAAGTCGAACGCCGCCTTGCCGATATCGCCCAAGCCTGCAGAGAACGTAAAATCGACGGCATCATTCACTATACCCAGTCTTTCTGCTTTCGTCAGATTGAGGATATCCTTTTCAAACGTATTCTTGCCGTACCGACGCTGACCCTCGAAGCTGATCAACCCGGACCTCTTGATGGCCGCACCCTGACCCGCATCGAAACCTTCATCGAAATGCTGCGGTGAACCTGAGTCTCTTGCCGCAGCTTACCATTCGTCCTTTTTTATATGTCGCGAAAAATGACACCCCTCACTTTTTTCTGACGGGACAGCCTTAAACCACACCAACTCTCTTCCCGTCCTCTCTGCCGCTAACCTCTTGACAACCGCAAAACTTCTCTCAAGCAAACTGCGCCACAAGCTATAATACTTTATTATCAACATCTTACAACTAACAATCAGGTTGCCGGTTTATTTTTCCTGTTCATTTCAGAACACGGCACGCTGGTTGCTAAACAACAATCAAGAAGAGATAACTGAATAAAAAAGGGAATCAATTTTTCATATCGCTAAGAGTCCGGAAAAAATCCTATGCGCCCACAATTGAAAAAAAATGCAACAGCAAAAAACACGAGCTTTTTCCTCTCTGCCCTGTTAGCAAGGTTTACTGCGGCCTTTTCCGCACAACCAGAAAGAGCCGACCAACCGACACAGCCGCTCAACCAGCTGAATTTTCTCCATGATTTTGTAAACCAGATGGAATTTTCAGAACCTGCGGCTATGGTTTCCGCAGCAGCCGCCCTAATGACGCGACGCCATCCTGAACACACCCTGGTTCTCTTTGCCCTGCAGGATCAAAAAGAGATCATGGTTATCAGCGGCAGCAAACCTTCTCCAGCCGTCGAAAAGGAGATTGTCGTCTTAAAGAAAAAATTGCAGAAGTTGCCGGAAACCGCGTGGCAGATTATCAGAACAGTCCGCAACCTTAATCCTCCGAGCGCCGCGAGCCAAAAAGCAGAAAATAATTGCGGCAGATCTTTGACGATTGCCGCACTTTCAGATCATAAGGCGCCACGGTTATTACTTTTTTCAACCTTTAACCCGACCGCCCAGGAACAGGAACTTTTAACTTACTGCCTGAAACACCTTGATAAAAGATTAAGCGAGGCACGGAGTTTTTTCGAACTCGAAAGAATGAACCGGCTTGACAGCCTGACCGGCCTGAATAACCGCGGCCATTTTGACGAAATCATCAAAAGAGAGAGCCTGCGCGGCGACCGCTACCGCCACCCTACCTCGCTGATAATGCTTGATCTCGACCATTTCAAAAAAATTAACGATACCTTTGGCCATCAGACGGGGGATCAGGTTCTGCAAACCATCGGCAGACTTCTTCTGGCTGAAGTGCGCCAGAGCGATACACCCTGCCGCTACGGCGGAGAAGAATTTGCTATTATCCTGCCGGAAACCGGACTCGACGAAGCCTGCAAAATCGGCGAACGTTTTCGACGCATAATTGAACAGCAGACTCTCGTTACCCATAAAAACGTGACTTTGAAAATCACTGCCAGCCTTGGCATTGCCAGTACGCAGGAAAGCCAGAACATCGATCTGGTTGCCGCTGCCGACCGGGCTCTTTACCTGGCCAAAAACAGCGGAAGAAATCAGGTGGCAACAACCTCAACGACACCTGAATCCGCCGCCAGGCAGAGGATTAGACATTGTTTTCCAATCAAGCATGTGCTAAACGGTTCTCTGTAAAGTTAACTGATTATCATGCTCAAAACTGAGGGCGGGCTGAGCTTGACCTGAGGATTCCGGAGTTCTGCAATTTGGCAAAAGCCCCGCAAAAAAAAAAGAGTGCTCGGCCGAAAAGCCCAGGAAAAGGTTCCAAGTCGAATCCTTCCAGTTCATTATTTCCGGCCTTTTTTTTCCTTATGGCGACTTGCAGTGCGCTTATACTGCTCTATTTTTTTTCGAAAAACGGGACTTCACTCGTCAATGTTCGAGTGTCTCCCAAAGCCGCGCTTAAGGAATACAAAAGTCAGCCGCCAGACAAGCTGCCACAACCGGCTCAGACACCCGGCCCCCAAAGTAAGCAGAATCTGACCGGGGCCTCGACCATCAGCTGCTTTCTGCTTGAGCAGAACTCCGGCCGACCTAAAAGAGTCTGCCGGAAATATGGTGCAGCCCTGAACGATCAGCAAAAGGCCCGCGCCATAATCGACCTGCTAAGCTTTTCTCCTGGAGAGGGGCTGGCCCCTCTACCCGATAAGACAAAACTGCTGAAGGCTGCTTTTGAACCACCAGTCATCACTATAGATCTCTCCCGGGAACTGACCCTGGGAGCTGTAAATTTTGGCGCGCGCGATGAAATGCTGGCTATCTTCTGTCTGACCAACACTTTCCTGCTCAATTTCCCCGATTTTAAATCGTTACAGATTCTTGTCGAGGGCTGCAAAAACAAAACCTTAGCTGGTCACATTGATATTTCCAAGCCCTTATATTACCAGCCCGACATGGATTAACTGGATTCTGCCAACAATCTGAACGCAGCCACCTTGACCAACCGCCAGAGCTACATTAAGCCCCTTACTTAGATGAGATGGAGAAATAAATGAATTCCGGAAGCGACGCCACAATCAATGAAATTGCCCGAATTTTTGCCGAGGCCGGCGAAAAAATCATCGGCCAGTCAACCAACAGCAAAATTTCCACAGCCCCTACGATTCAAAAAGTACCGTCCGTCTTTCTCAAACCCGACATCGGCTGCTTCGTACAATTTAACGGCGACTACTCCGGCCTGTTTATCATGAATTTCAGCGCGGCTGTCGCTCTTGAACTCTACCGCAAAACCCTGCTTTTCATGGGCATGCCGGAGGAAGAACTCGCCACCGAGCACACCTCCGACGAGGTCGTTGACAGCATCGGTGAACTTGTCAACCAGATTATCGGCAACGCCCGCAGCATAATCATGGAGCGCTACGGCCTGATCGCCACCAATCCGCAACCTAAAGCTATCAACATCTCCAGTGTCATCACCATGGCCATCGCCGCCCCCCTGAACCGCCCCCAATGCCGCCGCATCGCTTTCCGCTCAGCCGACAACCACACGTTTCACATCGAGTTTTCAATGGAGGAAACCGAGTTTATCGCCATCAACACTTCTGATGAGACCGTCGCAAAAGATGATAGTAATGCATGCCAGTCTGATAGTGACGAAATAAATGATATTCTCAATGGATTGTAAAAAAAAGAGAAGCCCATTATAGTAATCATAATAGGCCTCTCTTAAGTTTATTACAACTATTTCAAGCTCCAGCTGAAATCTAACTCAGTAAACACTCCCGGTTGTCTCTATCATGAGTGCTGGCAAAATATCCATATATTTCAAATCTTTACCTTCAGAATTATAATATCTGCCATTAATCAATACCCCTATCACGGGACGATCTGCGGTATAACGTATAGACGAAGCATCTTCATTGTTAAATCCAATAATTTCATGCACTTCAAACATAGCCTGACAATGCGGTTCTATATTAATTGGCTTTTGACAAAGATAGCTCCCTCTATCATTGTACGCCACTAGATTAATTTTAGTTGGAACAGCCCCTGCGTTCAGAAAAGCTAAACCAGTCCAGCGGTCATCGTTTTTCCCAAGATGCGCAAAAACACCTGATCTACTCCCATTTTTAAAGGCTGACAAAAAACCAAACTGCTGCCAATTATCTTGTCCCACAAATTCCAATCCGCTAATGCTACATTTGTTACTGGCTTCACACCATCCTAGTGTAATTTGGCTACTCAAGTCATATTTAGTGAAAACACTCACTCCATAGTCGAACATCATCACAGGATCTAAATAGGAGCTGCCATCTTCATCAAACAGCTTTAGTGACAAGGGACAATCCGACACTAGTTTTTCTAAACTTCCGTTATAAGCAACGCAGGCCGTCTCCCACCCATTTTCATTGTCATTGAGGACGAAGGGATAGGTAATCGATGAATCATGACTTGATTCTAGAGTAACTGCCCCCATGTCCGTTTTGTATTGATAAAGCGCCGCACCTACAACACTAAAACTTTCCGCATCTTTATACAGTTCTAAGTCTTTGTTAAAAATTCTAATGGTTGCAGAAGTTGGAACCGGAGACACATCTTTCAAGGCCACTCTGTTCCCATTTCTTAATTTAACCTCAAGATCTCCATCTATATCCACATAATTTTGGCAACTATGTCCTGCTTTACTGAGAAGGTTCGGAGTTTCCAAAATTGTTCCGTCATTAAAAACTATTTCCGAGCTCATCCTGACTGAACCAGTATTTATAAAACCAATCCTTGTTTCCCAGCCATCTTTGAACGCAAACCATGGCAATTGAATTTCGCTCACACCACTTAGTGCACATGCAGCGGGATATGCAGCAGCCTGACCAGTGTCTTCTACCTCAAACCGACAATATCCTAGGCCTGAATTTATCTTACCTTCAAATCTGACGTAAGCAACATTTTCATGCACACCTTCCGGCAGAATATCCTTCAACATGATTTCAGTCCTACCCAATGGTTCCAAAACCACTTTAAAGTTCGCTATACCCGAAAGCTCGTTAAAACTGTATCCATTAGATTTGAAAGCAACCAGCTCGCCCTCAAGGGTTTCTGACTCACTATTGTTCAGCAGTCCAAAATAGGTATGATCAATTAAATCATCGCGCAGAACCGGAAAATATAATGTCGAAGTAGAAGGCGGAACAACATCAGGAATATCGTCGTAACTGCACGCAAGATCGCTGCCATCACAATTCTGGTCTATGCCATCACCACAGATCTCGGATGCACCTGGATGAATCGCACTGTTTTGATCATTACAA
>JAFGVI010000087.1 GCA_016938065.1 Deltaproteobacteria bacterium
TTCCATGAAGATTCATCTGCCGACTTGAGTTAAATGCTTGATATTTAGAACAAATATAAAAGGTGTTTAGATTGCGGTTTTTCTCTGTGTCTCCGCGCCTCTGTGGGAGATTGAAAGTGTTTTCCCGCAGAGGCGCGGAGACGCAGAGGAAGGCAAAAACCAAACCGGATCTTGTTTGCAGAGCTGTAAAAAAATAAAAGCACGAAACCGGAAAGAATCCAATTTCGTGCTTTTTCAGGTTTTTTCGGTTCAGCTGCCGAGTCTGGCTTTGAGGGCGGCAAGTTTGTCGTTGACGGCCTGACTGGTCTGACTTTCACCTAAACCGGCGAACTCATTTTCGAGGCTGTCGCCGCTGTCCGCAGCCATCTCGGCGGCGGCTTCAGCTTCATGGGAAGAGCGTTCGGCTTTGGCCCGCATCCGCGCCATGAGATCGTCGGCACTGTGTCTTTCGGATATTTTAGCCTTGGCCTGGTATATCTGTTTCTTAACTTCTGAAGCTTTGCTCTGGGCGATAATGAAATCCCGGTTACGTTTGAACTCGGCCAGTTCGTCCTCAATGCGGCGGATATCCTGTTTGAGACCTTCGATCTGATTGCGTTGTTCCTGACAGCGGGGCTCCATCTCCAGGGCTTTTTTCTCATGTTCTCCGGCTCGGGCCAGAGCTTTGACAGCCAGATCTTCGCGTCCGGCCTTGAGAGCCGCCTCGGCCTTGGCTTCCCAGTTGCTCTGTTCGAGTTTTTCCCGATCCAGCAGTGCTTTGGCCTGTTTTTCGGTGGCAATACAGGACATGACCGCCTGTTTGGCCTCTTTGATCTGTTTCTCCTTGTCGCGGATCGCCTGATCCAGCATCAGTTCCGGGGTTTCCAGTTTGTCGATGGCCTTGTTGACGCCGGCCTGACCGACTTTGAAGATTCTGCTGAAGATGCTCATATCGATAATGCTCCTTAAGTTAGTGTCAGTTCAGATAATCGGCGAGCAGGATTTCGGCCCGGTCAACGGCCAGTTCCAGGGCTGCGAAAACGCTGAGCAGTTCATTGCTGTCGAGGTTTTCGGCTTCACGGCTTTCGACCAGTACCAGACGGGGGTCATCAGGATTGGCTCGGTTGAGGCCAAAGGCGACCGGGAGAATTTCAGTGTTGAGGTCGAGCAGGTCATGGTAGAGCTTTTCAGTGGCCACCGAGCTGACATTGCCGAGGTCGATTTCAAAATAGATGTGGCCGTCTTTGAGGTTGATGAACACCGGCAGTTCGCCGTCACGTTCGACCCGGTAGATGTCTTTTTCCAGGATTTCGACAGTAAAGCCGTTAAATTCGAGAAAACTGACAAGATCCTCTTTCTTCGAGCTGGTCACGATTACCTTTTCCATACGCTATCCTTTTCACCATGTTGAGCAGATTAAGGTTCGGGCTTTTCCTTAAGGAAAAATTACGGTTGCGACTGAATATAGGATGCTTTGCCAAGAGGGTCAAGAGATATGAAACTTTATTTGAAAATTCTAAGACTGGTCGCCTCAGTTAGACCTTTGCCAGGTTGAGAATATCCTGTTCAATCACACTGAAGTCGCGGCGGCTTTCGGCCAGCATGATGAGTTTGTCACCGGTTTCGATGCACTCATCCTTGGCCGGGTTGAGGATGGTTTTACCCTGTTTGATGATGCCGATGACCTGCAAGTTGGCGGGGTGTTTGAGGACGGCGACCTGAATATCGGAGACCCGATGGCCGGCGAGTCTGGTGTCGAGAATGTAGAACTGACTGCCGATCTCGTTGCTGACGATCTGGGTAATGATTTCATGAATGCCGGGATAGAGAAATTCCTGAGCCAGAAGGCAGTCGGTGAGTCCTTCCGGGGTAACGATGCCATCAACCCGGGCTTTGCGCAGCAGGGAGAGATTTTCTTTATGAATAAGTTCGGCCGTCATTTTCAAGGGGTAGTGATGTTCCTGGCGCAGAAGTTCGACCACGGAAGCGATGGCAAAGGTGATGGCGTCGGCATCGCTGTTGGAAGGGTCGCCGGCAAGGATGAAAAGGCCGGCGGCCGCTTTGATATTAGCCCTCTGTAAAACCGTTTCACTGGTGGGGTTGCCGTAGACAAAGGCAAAAGTGTCGGTCGGCAGACTCTCGGGCAGTTTTTCGATTGTATCGCTGATGACCACGAAGAAGGAGTCTTTATAATTCGGGTGCAGCTTAAGTTCGGTGCTCAGGCGTTTTAATTTGTCAAGGTTGGGAAAGTTGCAGATGATGATATGGTTCTCTTTGGTGATTTGCACAAGGCCCCTCTTTTTTCTGGAGATATGGTCAAAAACACTTTCCGCCGTCATGCCCAGAAGATAGCCGATAATGGCGATGCCCAAGAGCATGCAGGGGTAGGCGATCAGAAAACGGCCGATTTCGGTTTGGGGATAGAGATCCCCGTAGCCGACCGTGGTCATGGTAACCATCGCCCACCAGATGCTGTCGAAAAGGTCGATTTCCGGTTGGACGGTTCGTTCGGCCAGGTAGAAGAGCAGGCCGAAAAGAAGATTCAAGGCGAGAGCCAGAGAGAATATCCGCACCAGACGCGGGCGCAGATAACTGTGTCGATTCAGCCAGGTCAGCAGGCGTTGGAAAATAGGCATCGCATCCTGTTTTTTTTATTCCGCACCGGGGGCAGAGCTTTCTGCCGGAGAGCCGCTCCGGTCGCTACAGGGCATCGCGCAGAGCATTACCCTGAGCGATAATATCCTCGATTACGGCCGCGGCGTCAACCCTGCCCTCTTCATCTTCATAACCGAGGTCGGGCCAGTGCAGGGCCCGATTGCAGATTTCGAGAATCTCATCCCAGACCGTGCCTAAAAGAAGATCGAACTGCCAGTTGCCTTTGGCGTCACGGCCGAAACGTTTTTCATTGATGAAACTCATGAAGACGAGTTCGATCGGGTCAGAGCCCGAATATTCCGCCACGGCAATGCGCAGGTCATCCCAGCGCGGTGTGGCGAGAAAGGCTTCCCACTGGGCTTTGTCCGGGTAGTCGTCATAGAAACTGAAAGCAAAGTCTCCACTGCCCAGATCAACGGCGCAGAAGATGTCATTAATGGCCATATTCGCGCGGTAGCGCAGCAGAAAATCATGATGCAGGTCGCGACCTGCTTGACTGACGCAATAGTTCTGCTGCTGGTCGATTTCAATCAGGCCGCGGGCCATCAGTTCATCCAGGATGGGTTCGAGGTCTTCATTTTTTTCGTCCAGCAGAATTGAAATTTTAGCCTCTTCCTCGACCATGTAGTCGAGAAGGTAGAGGCGGGCGTAGTGATGTTTTTGGCTGTCATCCAATTTGTAGGGAAGTTGCGGGAATCTGGGCATGGCTTGACCTTTTTATGAAAAAAAGAGGTTGCCGACAACCAGGGCGATGATAATGGCCAGCCCTCCTTCAATCAGGGCGGCGCCCCAGTTTCGGTCCCGGCTGATCTCATCGTCGAGCAGGGCTCCGGGCAGGAGCAGCTTGTCGGCGATATAACGGCCGGTAACGAGAAAGAAAAAGCTTAACGGTATCCAGAAAATGAGGCCGAAAATGGAGTTGTAGGTTGCAATATAATCAGCGACCAGAATACCGACGGCGACCATGCTCAAGCCGAAGGCCACTCCGGCGGCGGCATTGTCGCGTTCAATTTCGTCGTGCAGGTCGAAACGGCTGACCTTTTGATAGAGACGGCCGAAGATGAGTAGGGCGGCCTGGCCGACGGCGAAATAGAAGAGCGTGCCGATAAGATCGGTCAGGAAACCGGTGCCGGAACCGCTTAAAACGGTTTTGATGATAAATCCCGAGGCGATAAAAGTGCCGGCCTCGACCGCGCCGGTGCCGATATTGCGGTCTTCAATAATCTCCTTGCGGTTGGAGAAGTTGGGGAGCAGGTAGTTATCATTGAGATAGTTGGCGATTTCGAGCAGGCCGATACCCAGCAGGCCCCAGAGAAAGGTTGCGAGCAGGTCGGCGACCAGGCTCCAGAAGCCGGTGATCGGGGTTTCACCATTTGGTGTGATGACCCCCCAGAGAATAAGACCTAAGGCGAAAAGGTAGCCGGCGATTGAAACGGCGGCCGCTTTGTTGTCGGCGGCCGTCAGTTCATGGTCGAGGTCGTAGTCTGAACAGCGGTTGTGGATGTGTTTGCCGATGACCATGATCAGGAGAATGACGAGCAGGTAGGTTGCGGCCACTGGTTGAAATAGTGCGACAATTGGTTTGAAAGAGAGAAAACTGAACATGGCTTGATCCTTTTCCTTTAAATTAGTTAAGCTTATTTTTTGTGGGTTATTTTCCGCCGAAGCGGCCGCCGCTGCGCCCGAAACCGCTGCTCCTCCGCACTGACGGTCGCGATGGCCGTGCGCTAGAGCTACGTCCGAAGGCGCCTTTATTTACCTGTTTGGAGGGGTTTCTCTGCTGGAAACTTTTTTGCGAGGCGGTCGGTCTCTTTAGGGGTGTTTTGATGCCTTTAGCCGCATTTTTGCCGGCATTAGGAGAGGTTGCCTTGCCTTTCAGTCTGCTGCTCGAGGCGCTTTTTAAGTCTCTTTTGCCCGCTGTCTGCTGCTGGTAGCGGGAGTGAGAAACCGTATTGTAGGGCTGGTAGTAACCGGGATAACTGCCGTAACCCCAAGGTGAAGCATAGAATGGATGGGGCCGGAAGAGCCAGTACATGAAAAGCATGTCGGTAAGGCCGAAGCTGTTGTGATAATAGTGATTCTGTCCGTAAATCTGCTCGTTGCCTTTGACTTGAACCGAGGCCTGATCGTCAGCGGTTTTTTCAATTTCAATGGTCGCAACTTCCTGGGTTTCGCCGGCTGCCGGTTCAACCGTCAGGGAGAAGCCTTTGGTCTGCTCATTGCCGAATTCGGTAACCTTGATATAGTCGACTTTGCCGTCTTCATTTAGATCGAGATTGTTGAGGCCGGTTTTGGGATCATTGAGCAGACGTTCAAGATCGGCGGCGTTTTCGGCCTTTTTCAGGAGGGAGCCCAGGCTCGCCAGATCTAAGCCGTCACCGCCGTAGATCATGGTCTGAACGTTGACGTTATAGCGGCTGTCATTGCTTCCTGCCGGCCAGAAAAAAGAGATGAGGACCAGAAAAAAGAAGAGTCCCGCCAGTCCTTTGAAAATCTTTTCATTCATAACGATAAGGCTCCATTCGTTGGTCAGCAGTTAATATTGGGATTTTTGCTGTCGGCTGACTGTTCAATTTAATAGCCGGTTTGCCATCCCAGCAGATAATACGTGAAAATTTTATGATTAACAAGGGTATTTATTTCGGTTTCGGTCGTGGTGAGCTGGTTTTTGCCGAAATCGAGGGAGGCGTGGATCAGTTCCGGGGTCAGATAGCGGGTCGGGACTGCAAGTCTGGTGGTTTGTCTGAGGGTTTCAGCGAGGCTTTCGGGAAGTTCGGTCGCGGCCCATCTCTCTTGATGTCCGCCGATCCACCAGCCCCATTCACCAAAAGAGGGGACATTGTCATGATAGGGAATGACGCGCAGACCGGCGGCCTGCATGGTGCGGCCGATGCAGAGAAAAGCTTCCCGGGCATGGTATGGGGAGGTTGCCTGCTGAACAAAAACCCCGTCAACGGCCAGGTGCTCAGCTAAGCGGTGATAGAAGGTTGTCGAGTAGAGTTTGGCCAGTTCTTCATTGTTGGGGTCGGGAAAGTCGACAATGATGATATCAAATTTGCCCGCCAGTTTTTCGAGCAGGGTGGCCGCATCAAGATTGATCAGGCTGACCCGGGCGACGGCTTCAGGGCGACTGCCGAAACGTCGGTTCTGGTCGGGAACGAGAATAGTTTCCGTCTGCTTCTTTGCGCTTAAATGATTTTCCTGCAGAAAAGTAATCCGGGCATCCTGTAAACTGCCCTGATTAAGCGCGATGAAGGTCGGATGGTTACGGGCGAGATCGGTCATTTCCGGGTCGAGGTCGCAGAGGAGCAGCTCTTTAACCGTCGGGTATTTGAGGACTTCACGGGCGGCGAGGCCGTCGCCGCCGCCGAGGATGAGGACGCGGCGCGGATGGGAGACCAGGGTAAAGGCCGGATGCACCAGGTTTTCATGGTAAATATATTCATCGGCACTGTTAAACTGGAGGCTGCCGTTGATATAGCAGGAGATTTCGGCGGCTCGCGATTCGGTCAGCACAATATGCTGAAAGCGGGTGGTCCGGCTTAAAATGATGCGGTCGCGATAGAGGTGCTGCTCGCCGAGCAAGGTCCAGTCACGGGCCTGGGAAAGGCCGAGGCTCAGGATGGCCAGGGCACCGAGCAGGGCGGCCCAGAGGCGGCGTTTAAGGGTGATTTGCGGGTGAAAGTAGAAGAGGAGAATAACGGCCGCCGCCAGATTTAACAAGCCCAGAACAAAAGCGGTTTCGATCAGGGTGAAAAAGCGGGGCAGCAGAAAAACCCAGATCAGGGCTCCCGCCAGAGAGCCGATATAGTCCATTTTCAGCACCTTGCCGAGATTGACTTTGAGCTGGCGGGTATAACTTTCATTGAGGCGGGTGATCAGGGGCAGTTCAAAGCCTAAGAGCAGGCCGATGGTGCTGATGAAAGCATACTGCACGATGATATAATAGCCGGGGGCCATGCCGTAAGTGAAAAGCAGGGCCAGAGGACCGCAGCCGCCGAGGATTCCCAGGAGAATTTCGGCGCCGATAAATTTATCGAGCAGAAGGTGATTGTCGAGGCGTTTCTGCAGGTCGGCGCCGATGCCCATGCAGAACATCATGGCGCCGATCACCAGGGCCCACTGCCGGGCCGAGTTGCCGAGCAGGTCGGCGGCGACCCGGCTCAAAGTATATTCGTAGGCGAGGCCGCAGCCGCCCATGATAAAGGTTGTCAGGTAGAGAATAAAGGAGGCCGAGATATTCATGCGTACCGGCTATACTGAAGTGCGGCTTTAAGTCAAGCGAAAATGTACGTGACGGAATGGCCTGGTTCATGGTAGAAGTAATGGTTAATTCGGAAATATTGCTTAAATTTAAATTGAGGCTTCATGTTTCGTACAGCAATTCTGCTTTTTGCTTTTTTCCTGGCCCACTGCGGCGGCCCGAGCCTTACGTTCGGCGGTAGCGAGCCGTCGCCTGCCGCCGTCGAACGCGAATATCGCATCTTTATCGTCAACAGTTATCATCCGGAATATTTCTGGAGCGCGGAGCAGAGTCAGGCGGTCAGGGATGCTCTGTCGGGTTTGAAACTGGTGGTCCATGAATATTTCATGGACAGTAAACGGCATCCCGGTGAGGAGTGGCTGGCGCAGCAGAAAGAGATCTGCCTGGCGGAAATCGCGGCCTTCAAGCCGGATCTGATCTTTACCGGTGATGACAATGCAACCCGGACCATTGCCCCGCATTTTCAGGGTCAGGCCCTGCCTCTGGTTTTTTATGGCGTCAATGCTGAGCCGGAGAGTTACGGACTGGTTGCCGGCGGCAATCGTCAGGCTCCCGGAGGTAACATTACCGGTGTGCTGGAACGCCTTTTTTTTGATGAGGCGGTCTCCAAGCTCGGCTTGCTCTGTCATGTCAACAATATTCCTTTTACCAGACTTTACCTGGTGACCGATGACAGTTATACTTCGGTTAAATTATTTGAACAGATTCACGCCGAGAAGTGGAAGTTTGCGGTGGAGAGGGTTTTTCTGCCGCTGGTGAGCACTTTTTCACAGTATAAGAGCCTGATCGACGAAATCAATCATGCCGGTAATGCGCTGTTTGTTTACAATCTGCAGACGCTTAAGGATGCGGAAGGCAGATATGTGGATTACCGTGAGGTTTTGGCCTGGACCAGGGCCCGCTTAACCATTCCCTCCAGTGCTTTTATGCGGAAATATGTCGAGGAGGGGCTGATGTTCGGCATGCTCGTAAGTGGTTACAATCAAGCCTTTCATGCTGCTCTGAAAGCGAAAAAGATACTCTTTGGTACACCGCCGGGGGTGATTCCGATTGAGGCTCCGCCCCATGGTGCGACCGCTTTGAACCGGACTACCATCGAACGTCTGGGGTTCAAGGTGCCTCTGGATATGCTTTTCGGGGCGGAAATATTTGATTAATGATGATTTAACCGGATGGTGAAAATGTGACCAGAAACAGTGTTTATTTTAAATTTATGCTTCTGGCTCTGGCGGCCCTGATTGTGTTTTCGGTCGGAGGCTATCTTTTCAGTGCGCGGGTCAGCCGTCATTTTACGGCGGAAGTCAAGGGCGAGCAGGAGCTGGTTGCGGAGCGCATTGTCGAAAATCTGGAGGCGTATCTCAAACGGGTGCGCCAGACGGTGGACTCCGTACTCGAATTTGAACCGCATCAGTGCGGTGAAATAAAAGAGCTTACGGCCCACCGTTTTAAACTGCTCTGGAAGATTTATCCGGAGATATCTCATCTGGCTTTTGTCGCGGCTGGCGGTGAGGTTTATTATACCGGAGAGAGCGGTGATTTCATGGCCCTGGGACTGCCTCTGCAGGAGGTTTACGAGTGGCAGTATTTTGATTATGGTCTCTGGGAGGAGACTGACGATGATAACCTGCATCAGCGCATTTCGGTGCTGATGCGGTATGTACCCGAGCTGGGCAAGGTGATGCCGGTTCCGATAATCATTTTTTCAAAAAGAGTTATCATCGACGGTCAGTATCTGGGCATGATGCTGGTGCCTTATAATTTTGATTACATGTTTGCCTCTTTCTGTCAGAGTCTGGCGCTGGAAAACCGGCGCGAGATTGTGGTTGCCGACAGTTACGGTCAGGTCGTATTCTCCACGCTGCCGGGTCTTTATCTGCACAGTTTTTATCCTTCCTATGGCAACAATGCTGATCTCTTACTGCAGAAAGGGGAGGCCGCTACGGTCTTGGGTAAGGATGACCTGCCGCAAGCCCTGGCGGCTCTGGCCAACCGGAATCCTTTTTCAACGGTGCTGGAAGTCTCTGCCGGGGGGCGGCAGAAAACCCTGCTGGCGGCGTTTCAGCATATGGAAATGGTAATCCCGGGCTGGACGGTGATGGTCGCTACCTCTCGCGTCAAGGCTGAAGAGCTGACCTGGCAGCTGCTGGTTCCGGTTATTCTGCTCTGCCTGCTTCTGCTGTCGCTTATTACCTGCTTTTCACTGTTTCTGTTTCGTCAGCTCGACCGCTTTGCTCAGGAGAATGCTATTTTTAAAGCGGCTCTGATTTCAAGTTCGGATGGTGTGATAGTTCTTGATATGCAGGGGCGTTATCTCTTTGTCAATCGTGCCTACTGTGAAATGATCGGCAGGGTGCCGGATGAACTGCTGGGCACCCTGTATCAGGAGGGGATTGCCGCCGACTCCGTGCAGGGCCTGCCGGGAGATCTCTTTTCTCTGCTGGCCGAAAGCGGCCAGTGGAGAGGGGTGGTCTCCTATCGTAAGGTTGGCAGTACCCCGGATATCGAAGTGAGTCAGAACTTTTCCGAGATAAGGCGGGGCGGTCGCAAGGCCGGTTATGTCGGCAATCTGCACAATATCAGTGAAGAGCGCAATCTGCGGCGCGAAGTCCAGGTTTACAGCGAATTTCTGCATAAGGAGGTTGAGCGGCAGACCGAGGTGATTGTTCAATCCCAGAAGATGGAGAGCGTCGGTATTCTGGCGGCTGGTTTTGCCCATGATTTCAATAATCTTCTCGCCAGTATGCACGGCAATATCGAGCTTCTGGAGATGATGCTGCAATCTTCCCCGCAAAAGGCCGGACGTTACGTGGCAAAAATTCGCCAGATCTCCCTGCAGGCCGCAGAGCTGACCCGGCAGATTCTGCTCTTTTCGCGGCGGGAAGTCGGGGTTACCGAGGTCGTGACGGTTGCCGATCTGGTTGAGTCGGTGATGGTGCTGGTGCCCCCGTCGCTGCCGGCGCAGATAACCTTTGACTGTATTGAGAATAGTTCCGATGTGACGCTTAAGGTGGAAAAGGGTGCGGTTGTGCAGGCCTTATTCAATCTCGTTCTGAACGCGGCGGAATCTTTTGCCGAAGATCAGGAAAATGCCCTTATCCGGATTGTGGCGAAAGCTAAATTTGTTGATCGCTATCTGGGGCAGCGTCTAAATCTCATTCCCGGCAGCTGGTATTGCGAACTTACGGTGTCGGATAATGGCTGCGGCATTTCGCCGGCCATGATGGGCAAGATTTTCGATCCTTTTTTCAGTACGAAGGAGTGGTCGAATAAAAAAGGGTCGGGTCTCGGTCTGGCCATCGCCTATCGGACGATTGCCAATCATAATGGCATCATTACCGTGAATTCGGAGCTTGGGGTCGGAAGTACCTTTATCATCTACCTGCCGGTTGCCGATAATGCCGATATCTCTCTGCCGGCAATGCACAATTGGGGGGATGCGCATGATCTGAAAGCGCGAAAAATCCTGCTCGTTGAAGATGAACCCCTTTTGCGCGAGAGTCTGCAGGTGCTGCTGGAACTGCACGGCGGTCGGGTGGTGGCCGTCGCCAATGGTAAGGAGGCCCTGGCCTTTCTGGAAAAGAATTCAGTCGATCTGATTGTTCTCGACCTGGTCATGCCGGAGATGGGAGGGGAGGAGTTTCTTCGCCAGATGCAGGCCCGTAAGATCAAGATTCCGGTGCTGATCATGACCGGTACCATTAACGAAGGTTTCCGTGTGAGCAAACTTTTCCCCGTGGTTCTCGATGTTATAGAGAAACCGTTCTCGCAGAAACAGCTTCTGCATCATTGCACAGAGATGCTTTGAAAAGTAGATGCTTTGAAAAGTAGATGCTTTGAAAAGTAGATGCTTTGAAAGGATGAAGGATGTTTGTAACTATTCAGCTTTTCGCCTTCTGCCTTCATCCTTTTATATCCGCCAGCAGGCTATCGATTGCTTCGATAACCTCGGCTGCCGTCAGGTCATCCATGCAGGCTCTGGTCTGATTGGGGCATTGGCGGCTGCCGTGGCGGGCGCAGGGGCGGCAGGGGAGATCTTTTTTTTCCACAATGACTGCCTGGTTCTGCCAGGGGCCGAAGCCGAACTCGGGAACCGTGGCGCAGAAAATGGCGACGGTTGGAAGCTTGCAGGCGGAGGCCAGGTGCAGGGCCATGCTGTCGTTGCAAATCATCAGGCGGGCGTGGCCGGCGAGATAGATGGCGCTGGCCAGGTCGCTGCGCCCGGCCAGATTGACAACCTCGAGGTGTGCGGCGACCTCACGGCAGACTTCGACTTCAGCGCCGTTGCCCAGGAGCACAACTTGCCAGCCCTTCTGTCGCAGATACTGCGCGACTTCGCGGTAGCCGGCAGCCGACCAGCGTTTGGTTTCCCAGGCGCTGCCGGGTACCATCAGAACGTAGCTGCCCGGAGCCGGAAGTTCGGCTTGCAGGGTAACTGGCAGCTCGTTTTTTTCCGGGGCGAAAAGGCGGAGTTGATCGGGGAGATCGGCTGTGGTCGCGGGGTCGCCAAGCAGAGCCAGATTGCGCCGGACATCGTGCAGATGTTGGGGTCGGTTTCGGGTTTCGCTGTAGAGAAAAGCCAGCCTGGCACTGTGGAAACCAATTCTCTCGGGAATGCGGCTTAAAGCCAGAAGCAGGCTGGTGCGGGCCGAGCGGTGCAGGGAGTAGGCCCGGTCAAAATGCATTTCATGTAATTTCTGCGCCAGGCGCCAAAGGCCTGTAAGCCCGCGCTCCGATTCCCTTTTGGCAAAAGGGATGACTCCTGTGAGCAGCGGGTCGCGTTCAACCAGAGTAGCGGCCGGCGGGGTGGTCATCATCCAGAGCTCAGCCTGGGGATGAAGCTTTTTCAGGGCCGCAATCAGGGGGGTCGAAAGGATCGTATCCCCGAGAAAGCTGGTTTGCACCAGAAGGATCTTCATCGCGGGCCCCGACGTTTGTACTCACGATAAAAAGCCTGGGCCCGTTTTTCGACCTGAAGCCAGAGCTGCTTCTGCTCTTTAAGCGCCCGGCGCCAGGGTCGTTGAGTGTAGGTTGCGATAAAGCGCAGACGGTCTCTCAAGGTCAGGCCGATTTCAAGACTGGAGAAATGCAAGGCCGCAAGATCCTTGACCTGCCAGCGTCGCGGCAGCTTCTTGCGCTGGCGGACGCGGTGCAGATCGATCAGGTGCAGGGTCAGGTTTTCCGGCTCCGGGTCTTTGCCATGTTTAAGATCGAGCAGAAAATGGCAGATGTAGAGATCGCAGTGGTTGAGACCCTCTCGGTGCAGGGTGCCGGTGATCTCGGCCACGCGTTGGATCAGGGCCCGTTTCAAAAACGGGTTGGGGGGCTTGACCGGCCAGTCGCGGCAGTAATCCTCCAGGCTTTCGGTGTTAGCCAGATCTTTGGTGATAATGAAGGATTGTCGGGTGAGCGGATTGTTTCCCCGTTGTCCGTAAGCGACCAGGGGGGTGGTCGGAAGGTTTAGTTTTTCGAGAATCTGTATCGCCTGCCACTCATTTTCCGCCCCGCCGAGCGGCCACTTCAAACGAAAGAGACATTTAAAAAAACGCTGCCAGCCGAGGCCGTGATGGAGTTTGGCGAAGTAACTTTTTCCCGCATGCATAAACTGCAGGGTGCGGCGACCATCCTTATGGCGATAAACATTGCCGTTAAGGGCGAAGAGCTTGGCAAAGGGGTCTTCTTTAAGCCACCCCTGGCGCCAATCGTCTGGTATTTCAAGAATGTCGGAAGATTTTTGCTGGTTCATACGTGAGTGCTGGTATTTAATGTTGCCTGGTCTGAAAGCTTCGGCGTAATTTCAGTTTCTTCTAACATAAATTAGTCTGACGTGGTAACAAAATATCTTGAAAGCTGATAAAGCATTCGGTTGAAAATGGCGCCTCCTTGTGATAGAAGCGTAGTTATTAAATCATACTGAATAACTTGGAATGTGGGTTTCTTTTAAAATGATGCCGCAAAATTCTAGTGTAAAAAAAAATTCAAAATACAAAAAATTAAGGTGAACTGATGAGTGAAGAAGTTAGGGTACGTTTTGCGCCGAGTCCGACCGGTTATCTTCATATCGGCGGGGCGAGAACGGCGATTTTGAACTGGCTCTATGCCCGCCAGCATAAAGGTAAACTGATTTTACGGATTGAAGATACCGATACCGAACGTTCGACCGCCGATATGATTCAGGGGATTCTCGATGGTCTGGAGTGGCTCGGCATCGATTTTGATGAAGGCCCATATTATCAGTCCGATTTTATCAAGGATCATATTGCGGCGGCCGAGCGTCTGCTGGCTTCGGGTCATGCCTATAAATGTTTCTGCAGCAAAGAGGAACTTGAAGAGAAGCGGGAAAAAGCTCGGGCCCAGAAAGATGATTTCCGCTATGACAAAAGCTGTCGCGGCCTGACGCCGGCGCAGGTGGCGGAACGGGAAGCGGCGGGTCAGCCCTATGTTATCCGTCTGAAAGTGCCGGAGGGGGATGGGGCGGTGGTTTTTGACGATGTGGTTTATGGCACGATAACCAAACGCTATCGGGATATCGAGGATTTCGTCATTGTCCGGGCCAACGGTCAGCCCCTCTATCTCCTTTCCAATGTTGTCGATGACGCCCGTGACCGCATCAGCCATGTAATCCGCGGTCAGGATGGTCTCGGCAATACCCCGAAACAGATTCTTCTCTATCAGGCCTTGGGGGAAAAACTGCCGGTCTTTGTCCACATGAGTCTGACCCTTGATCCCCAGCGGGCGAAAATTTCAAAGCGGTCGCATGGTGAACTGGTGGCGGTTCATTTTTACCGGGAGCATGGTTTTCTGCCCTGGGCCCTGGTTAACTTCCTCGTACTGCTGGGCTGGTCTAATCCTGAATCGAAGGAGATTTTTTCCTATGAAGAGCTCCTTGCGGCCTTCTCGCTGGCGGGCATGAACCGGGCCAACTCAGTCTTTAATGTCAATAAGGACGATCCCAAATTCATTACCGATCCCAAAGCCATCAACATGAATTCCCACTATCTCAGAACCATGCCTCTGGCTGAGCTCGAACCCTATGTCCGGGCTGAACTGGAAAAGGCGGGTTTGTGGCGTGACGCTTATGCCGATGAGCGGCGGGAGTGGTTTCTCAGGACGGTTGATCTGATTCGGGCCCGTTATCATCTCTTGACCGATTTCGTTACTCTGGGCCGGCCCTATTTTGCCGATGATGTGGTTCTTGAGATCGAAGAGAAAGCGCGGCGCAAAAATCTTGAAAAATTTCCCGGTTTAAGCGAATGGCTTCCCCGGCTGGGTGATCGTCTGGAGCAGACCGCCGATTTCAGTGAGGCCGCAATTGAGGATCTGATGCGGGTTTTTGCCGAGGAGGTCGAGGTTAAGCCAGGTGTCATTATCAATGGAGTACGAACTGTAATTACCGGCCAGCTCGCCGGTCCCGGTCTTTTCGAGATTGTAACGACCCTGGGTCGCGAACGGGTAGTTGCCCGTCTGCGCCATACCCCGCAGATCGCTTAGAAAAAGGAGTTGGTTATGAGAAAACGTAAACTGAGTACGCGTATTTTAATGCCGGTTATCGTGGTTACGGTACTTTTTTCCCTCGCTCTTTACTTTCTTGGTTCGACAACCTTGAATCGTCTGATTAATGATTCCCTTGATGAAATGGTGGCGGCCAAGATTGTTGATATCGATAATCGACAGCAGCAGATCGCCGGAAAGGTGCTGGCTGAAGCGGCCCTTTTCAGTCAGGCCGAGGCGGTGGTTGAGGCTTACGAAGGGGCTCTGCAGGGTAATGTCGCAGTGGCCGATGATCCGGCCGCCGAGGTTGCCCGCCAGAAGTTGCGGGGCTATTTCGCTTCGATTGAAAAAGGTCTGGTCTCGGCCCTGAAGGTCGATAATTTCAGTCTCCATTTTCATCTGCCCAGTGCCCGAAGTCTTTTACGTCTCTGGAAAAAGGATCAGAAAAGCAGTGATGATTTAAGCTCATTCAGGGAAACCGTCAAAACGATTGCGACGGCGCCGCATAAACCGATTATTGGAATTGAAATCGGCCGCGGGGGCTTTGCGATTCGCGGTCTGGCCCCGATTCTGGCGCCTGACCACCGTTATTTGGGCTCGGTTGAGGTGCTGTCAAGTTATACGCCACTGGTCAAGGCTTCGATTGCTAACCGGAATGAGTCGATAACAGTTTATATGAACAGTGAGTTTCTGGGCATCGCCACCAAACTGCAGGATCAGGCGACCTATCCCCAGATGGGGGGAAAATTTGTTCGGGTCACCAGTACGGCTGCGGCTCTGAGCGAACGTCTGATTCCGTTGGAACTGCTCGAACGCGGCAAAACCGGGGTTGTCAAGGAGTATCGGGAAAATTTTCTGCTGACGGCTTTTCCAGTTAAGGATTATCAGGATCGCCAGATCGGGGTAATGGTTTATGCGTATGATGCGAGTGCCCGCTTCGCTTTAAGGGATCAGATTCAATGGGGCATTGCTTTAATCTCTCTGGCTCTTTTATTCCTGATCTCTATTATTCTGCTGCTGGTCCTGAAAACCGTCACTCAGCCGCTGATTCGAGGTGCTGTCGGTCTTAAGGAAGCCGCCGACCAGGTTACCTCCGCCGCGCATGAGATTTCAAGTTCGAGCCAGTCTCTGGCTGAAAGTTCATCGGAACAGGCGGCGGCGGTGGAAGAGACCGGGGCTTCGCTGGAAGGGGTTGCCTCAATGGCCCGGCATAATGCTGAAAATGCCAGAACTGCCAACGGCCTTACCCTGGAGATGGATCAGATGACGGCCAGCGGTAAAAATGTAATGGCCCGCATGAATGATGCGGTTAAGGAGATTAAAAAATCATCCGATGATACAGCAAAAATCATCAAGGTAATTGAAGAAATTGCCTTTCAGACCAACCTTTTAGCTTTGAATGCCGCGGTTGAAGCGGCTCGCGCCGGGGCCGCCGGCGCCGGTTTTGCCGTGGTTGCTGATGAAGTGCGGAATCTGGCAAAACGCAGTGCCGAATCGGCAGCCGAGACGGCGGCTTTGATCGAAGCCTCAGTGAAAAATGCCGATCAGGGTGTAGAACTGGCGGGTGAGGTTGATGTTGTGCTCGGCAAAGTTGTTATGCATGTCGCCAAAGTTAAGGAGCTGGTGGCCGAGATCGCGGCGGCTTCCGGAGAACAATCGGAAGGGATCGGCCAGATCAGCAATGCCATCGGTGAGATTGAAAAAACGACGCAGGGCAATGCGGCGACCGCCGAAGAGTGTGCGGCTGCTTCAGAGGAGTTGAACGCGCAAGCTGAAATGATGCGGGAAATGACGGCTCAAATAAACCAGGTTATCGGCGGGACGGCCGCAGTTGCGCCCGTGGCGTCGCCTTCTCTGCCCGACGGCAGACGGCAGTGTTCAAACCGCCGAAATCTGCCGTCGCAGAAGGCCAGGGCTCAAGCTTTGCAGGCTCCGGCTTCGCGGAAGAAAGGCGGCAAACCGGTCACACCTGTTGCGGAAGAGGTTATTCCTCTGTCGGACCATGACGATTTCGATGATTTCTGAGTTTTACTCATAGAGTTTTTTCGCGCCGAGATAACGTTCGCCTTCGCTGTAGATGCAGCCGCAGTATTGCTGGCGATACATCTCTTTCTCTTTGGATAACTCAATGCCTTCGCTCCAGCCCGGGCGGAAATCTTCGTAATGGAACCTGACGCCGTAGCGGCGGCCCAGTTCCAGGCCGAGTTCGCGGATTTTGTCATGCTGCTGGAATCTGCTGTAGAGCAGGGTCGTGGTAAAAGCTTCAAACTTTCCTTTATGGGCGATCCGGGCGGCTTTTTCGAGACGGTCATGGTAACAGAAAACACAGCGCTGTTGTTCACGGAAGGTCGCGTTTTTAATAAAGTTGACGAGCTCGTAACGTTCATCGACAATCAGGGGAAGATCTTCCGCCCCGGCCCAGGCGGCTAAGGTGTCCAGTCTTTTCCGCCACTCCGTGTATGGGTGAATATGGTTGTAGTAAAATCCCCGCAGCTGGTGTCCCTGAAGCCGCAGTTGTTTGACCGGGTAGATGGCACAGGGGCCGCAGCAGCAGTGCAGAAGAATTTTCATGGTCGGGAATCCGTCAGTTTTATGTTCGTTTTTGTTGCCTGCAGTTTACCAGAGCAGAATTCTATACGTCATTGGCGGGGGCTGTCAAGCTTGGCGGTAAATTTATTTGCATTTACATAAAATCAGGTTGACAGACGATATCTTTTCCATTATCTAGTGAGCCCTTCCGGCAACGGAAGGGCAGCAAATTTTTATGGTGGGTGTAGCTCAGTTGGTTAGAGCGCAGGATTGTGGCTCCTGAGGTCGAGGGTTCGACCCCCTCTACTCACCCCAAAAAAAAATAAAGCCCGAAGTGAAAGTGCCAGCTGAACTGGCACTTTCACTTCGGGCTTTTTGTTTTTTACCGGGTTTTACTCTGCCGCGTCGGACCGTTGTTACATCGGGACGAAATTGTTGGCCTGCCAGTACTCTTCTTTGAGGTTGTCAAGTTCCTGAGCGAAACCGTTATAATGACCCTGTTCCCACTGGACGAGGTGGTTGAAAAAGGCCTTGACTTCGGGGCCATCCGCGCTTTCGGCGCATTGCCGATAGAAATTGACGGCGTTGAGCTCAAGCTGCATGCCGACGCTTAAGGCACTGATCTCAAAATGACTGTGTTTGATCCGGGCCTTAAGCTGGGGGCTGAAGATCGGGCCGCTGATATCGGCCTCGGGAACTGCCGCCAGAGGGTTGGAGAAGTTGAAACTGCCGGTTTCCAGGAGGCTCGCGTACTGATTTTTCAGATAATTGAAGTGAAGCAGCTCCTCTTCCGCCAACCTTTTAAAGGTCTCTTTTCCCTGCGGATCGGTAGTGGTGGCGGCGGCGTTGGTGTAGAAATGATGTCCGGTCATCTCGGCTTCCATGGCGGTTTTTAAAGCGGCGAGAACCTTTTCGTTGGTCGTAGTCATCGTTTGAACTCCTTGATATATTGGGGGCTTGATTGTCGCTTAGCGCTTTTTACAGAAGCATCGATTAATCAGGATGTTTTTTATCCTGATAAATATTTTTTGTCAACACATTTGTCAAAATTTCACCACAATTGACTTTCATTATCCGGTCTGTTAGTTTTGCTCTCTGTTTTTCGCGGCTGATTATCAAAAAAATTACGTAACTATTCAGCCAGTATTCTTTTTGAGGGTGCTCAGGTGGTTTTCCGTAACGTCTCGCGAAATTTCGTCGTTTTCCCCAGCGAAAGAAGCCCATTAAAATTGCGACTGTTTGAGCGCCTGAGCGCGAGTTCCGCAATTTGGGCGCAATGAGCGCTGGGAAAACAGAAATTGAGCTTAAGAAGTGGAGGGAAA
>JAFGVI010000088.1 GCA_016938065.1 Deltaproteobacteria bacterium
AAACGGGTTACAGACCCACTCATAAAGGCCTGCGGCGGAAAATTTCAGAGGATATCGGAGGACGAAATACTTTTGAAAATCGGGACATTTGCCAAGATCGATGCGGCCTCTATCTGGCCAGCCAACATCAGATCAACAAACTTTTCCAAAGCCGAGGGATGGCAAGCTGCTTTAGTGCCTTACAGGTTGTTTTCTTGTTTTTTTCAACTGTTTTTTCACTACAACAAAAACAAGGAAACGTTCTGATAAGAGCACTTATTTGCGGGCAGATGAAACCCGCTTGGGTTGCGGGAGCGTTCCCGCATTAGTTCAGACAGCTTGGTTTGCCGGGAGTAACTGAGGCCTCCTCGTCCAGCTTCTGTCCAGTTGTGGTCATCAGTACCATAATGACCGACCCAATGTCAAATCGCCGCCAGGTTGAAAATTTTTCAGTTTTCAAACATCATGATTTATCAACTTGCTGAAACAGCTTGCCGGCAATAAACTTCCAGCTCGTTTTTCAGTTTCTCAGCCAGATCCTGATTGTCGAGAATCACAATATCCGGCAGCCACTGTTTGACCAGAGCCAGAACTTCAGCCTCGGCAAAATAGGTCATTGAAACCAGAAGAGCTTCATCATGCTCGTGATCAATCTGCAGAGCGGCCGGCAGGTTCCGCTCCAGATAGAGCCGGGCGAGACCGCCGACTTTAAGCTTAACGGTGCGACAATCTTCGCTGACCCAGGGACTGAAAATCACAGCCGAGAAGTTCTCCAGCTCGGCCATCACCTCTGCATCAATCTGAAAATTACCCGGATGGATTATCGGGGCACTGATTTTTTTGAGATAGAAACTTTTCAGGCGTCCGCTCTTTAAATCATAGGCGAGCAGATACCAGAAACCTTTGAGATTGGCTAAACGATAAGGGTGAACTGTATATTCCTTACTCTCCCCTTTATTATTCCGATAGGAAAAACTGATCTGCTGACGCAAAGCTACGGCCTGATTCAAGAGCCGGAAAAGAGCGCCGCAGGCCGAAATATCTTCGAGGTTTAAATGAAAAAGGAAACAGGAAGTGCTGAAACTGCGACCTTTGAGAAAATTGTCGGCAATTCTGGTATAGCCGGCATCGACATTCCTGATCATGGCCGTGATCAGATCGGCAACTAAAATCGCATCCGGCTCACTGGTCCCCCGCAACCTATAATCGCCGATAAAATGATAACAGCCGTCTTCCTCCCGACGCTCAATCGGCAGATGGCTTAGGCGTTCATTCAGATCCTTCTGAATAGTCCGCAAGCTTACTCCGAACTCGGCCGCCAGCTCTTTGACATCGAGGGCTTCGCCGATATTGAGCCGGCAGATCATGGTCGTCAGACGGTACATCGCTTTATCATATTCGGGTTTAGCCACACAGATACCTTTGCCTGTTGTTCAAGAGCCATTTCCCGGTCCGGTTTCACCCTTTAAACCGGCCAGGGCCGGCAGCACCCAGAGAACCGTCGGCAAAGCGCCGCCGACCCCGAGTAAAACCGTAAGGCCGATCGAATTAAGGGCGGGATGCCGGGCCAGCACCAGCACCCCGAAACCGGCCAGCGTGGTCAGAGCGGAAACCAGAACCGCCTTTTCCGTCGCCGCATCACTGCCGCGAAAGAGAAGATAGACCATAAAAATTCCATAATCAACCGCCAGCCCGATAATCAGAATGGCGGCCACCAGATTAAAGAGGTTAAAGGAGAGCCCCAGGGCTCCCATAATGCCGAACATCGACAAGAGGCCGGCGACCACCGGCAAAAGGGCGAGCCCGACCTGATAGAGATTGCGCAACAGCAACAAAAGCACCAGGTTTACGATCAGCAGCGCCAGAACAATAAAGCGCCGCAGATCTTTGACAATCGCCGCGCTCACCACCCGGCTGAAGGCTTGCGGCGAAACCAGACGCACACCGGCAATCTTTTCGCACAGGGCGGCGACAGCGCCCATGGCCGTCCCATCCGGAACCAGCGTCAGGATGGTTACCCCGGTTGCGTTTTCCTCGATGGTGGCATCGAGCAACGCGGAAAAACCAGCCTCACGCCAGAAGTTTTCCGTAAGCATCGGCGGGTCATCACCTATAGCCTGCAAAAAAGGGGCAAAGGCACTCTCGGAAAAACCGATTTCTCGGCCGACGGCGGAGAGTTCGCGACGCAGTCCGGCCATACGCTCGCCATCCCAGAAATTATGCCAGCGCTGCTGATTGCGGCTCTGATCCGGCAAAGAGGGCAGAACCGGGGCCAGACTGACGATCTCACCAACCGCAAACTCCCGCCGCAACCCCGTATAAAGTTCATCATTTACCTGCAAGGCCTCTTCCAGGGTGCGACCCTGGGCAAAGATCAGGGCTCGGCCGCGCACCTCGCCCCAGACCGCTTTCAGATCATTTTCAGCACTCCGCAAACTTTTAGGCGCCAGATTCACCTCGCGCAAATCACCGACACACTGCACCTTGACCGCCTGCCAGGCCGCCAGACCCAGAAAAACTGTCCAGACGACAACAACTATCCGGGAAGTCCGACGACTGTAGCGAGCTGCTTTTTTCCCCGGCGCAATCGGGGCAGCCGTCTCGTCACGGTTCACTTCTGAGAGAAAATGGGGCAAAACCAGCAGCGCCAGCAGCAGCGCCAGAAAAACCCCGAAAATTGAAAAGAGCGCCAGTTGGCGCTGGCCCGGCAGAGCTGAAAAGAGCTGCGCCGAAAAAGCCCCGATCGTCGTCAGACCGGCCCCCAGAAGCGGTGCCGCCAGGGCCGCAACAATCAACTGCGGCGGCTTTTCCCGACTCTGCAGAGCAAAATAGAGATGCAGGCCGTAATCAATCGTCACTCCAAGCAGAACCGCACCGAAACCGACTGTAATTGCCGAAATCGAACCTTCGATTAAACCCGTCAAAGCCAGGGCCGGGCCCAGAATCGCCACCGGCAGGAAAAAAACCAGCAGCGCCCGGCGCCGCCGCATAAAGATCAGAAAAATCAGCCCCAGCGAGATCAGGGAGGCGCTGACCACAACTACCATATCCCGTTGAATCGCGGTCGCGTTAGCCACTGTGTAGAAATGGCCGCTGAGCGGAACAACCCTGATGCCCGGCGGCACTACCGCCTTAACCACCCGGTCGAGCTCCTGCAGCAGCCGTCCGGAACCTTTAAAATCGGTAATCTCCACCGGCGTTTCCAGCAAAAGCATGGTCTCACGACCATCCGCACTTAAAAAATGGCCGTCAACTACCCGGGCTTTACCTATGGGATTGAGTGAGGCCAGCCGGGGGAAAATGAGATTGCGAAACTCCAGGGGATCGCCGAGCAGCAGCTCTTTCTGGAGAAAGCCGGCCGGCTGCAAAAGCTGCAGACGAACCTCACTTAAGGCCTTTTCAATCTCGTCGGGGGCCAGACGTTTCTGTATCAGAGCATAATCTTCATCGTTGAACAGGTGGGACCACTGCGTCAGCGCAAAACCAAGGAGCCGGTTCTCGCCACCCGTACCCGGCCCGCCGACTACCCGGGTAAAAAGCGGCGGCTTAAGCTTCGCGCCGAGCGCTGCGGCTGTTTTAAAGAGCTGCGCTGGTTCCACACCGGGGTCGGCCCGAATCCGCAGAACAATCCGCCGGGCCAACGGCGCTTTCGCCAGAAGCCGAAAATCGGCCAGCGCCCGGCTGCCGCGATCCGGCAGAAGGGCTGCGACATCGGTCGTAAACGGCA
>JAFGVI010000089.1 GCA_016938065.1 Deltaproteobacteria bacterium
ATCAGAACATTTTCTTGTTTTTGTAGTTGAAAAAAATGTTGAAAAAAAACAAGAAAATAACCTGTAAGGTACTAAAAAAACCATCAAGATCATACGACAAAGCTTCATACATTCTCCTTTCCCGGCAGAACCGGACATGAAAAAAAATCACTGTTATTTAAAGCCTGGATTGGTTTTGCCTTTCTCTGCGCCTTTGCGCCTCGGCGGGAAAACGCTTTTCGTTTTCTGTTTCCCGCGGCGCAGAGAAAAACCACTGCCTATTTGAAATACTGTGCTTCTTTGATTCAGTCAAGAGATAAGTCATTCACCGCTTGTCGTCACGGTAAAAATATGCTAGTTGGAACTTGTTCAGAGAGTTCATCGCTTCCCCCTCTCAAGCGGAGAAAAAATGATTGCAGACAAAGAATATGAGGCGCTCCTGCACGGCACTTCCCGGGAAGAGATCAAGCGCCTGGTTGAAGGCCGTCATCATAATCCGCATTCGATTCTGGGGTGCCACCCGCTGGAAAATCGGCATCAGGTAATACGCGCCTGGCATCCGCAAGCCGTAAGTGTCGATTTCATTTGTGGCACAGCGAAAATTTCGCCGCAACCCATGTCCAGAATCGACGAGGCCGGGCTTTTCGCCCTGCTTATCAAAGATCAGAGCCCTTCACCCTATAAATTCATATTCCATTTTGCCGATGGTTCTTCCTGGATAACCCTCGACCCTTACGCCTTTTCTCCCACGCTCGGCGAGCTCGACCTGTATCTGATCAGTGAAGGCCGTCATCAGCGCCTCTATGATCATCTGGGAGCGCACCCGCTGAAGCGGAATGGTATTGACGGGGTCGCCTTTGCTCTCTGGGCGCCCAATGCCGAACGGGTCAGCGTCGTCGGTGATTTCAATCAGTGGGACGGTTTACGCAACCCTTTACGTTCCCTCGGCAGCTCCGGCATCTGGGAGATTTTCATTCCCGAACTACCTCTCGGCACCATCTACAAATATGAGATTCGAACACCAAGCGGGGATTTGCGCCTGAAAACCGACCCGCTCGCCTTCATGATGGAGTTGCGCCCGCAAAACGCCTCTAAGGTTTTTGACCAGACAAGATTTACCTGGGATGATGCGCATTGGCAAAAGAACCGGATCGTCCACCAGAAAAAGGAAGCTCCGCTGGTCATTTATGAAGTCCATCTGGGCTCCTGGAAAAGATGTACCGAGGAGAACAACCGCTCGCTTACCTACCGCGAACTGGCGCCGCAACTGGTAAGCCATGTCAAGGAACTGGGCTTTACCCACATCGAATTACTGCCGGTCAGCGAATACCCCTTTGACGGCTCCTGGGGTTATCAGGTCAGCGGTTATTACGCCCCGACCAGCCGTTACGGCAACCCTGATGATTTCAAATTTTTCGTCGACTACTGCCATCAGCACGAAATCGGCGTCATTCTCGACTGGGTACCGGCTCATTTCCCCAAAGACGATTTCAGCCTGCGTCTTTTTGACGGCAGCGCTCTTTATGAACATGCCGATCCCCGTCTCGGCGAACATCCCGACTGGGGCACGCTGATTTTTAATTTCGGGCGCCCGGAAGTGGCCAACTTCCTCATCGCCAATGCCCATTTCTGGTTTGACTACTACCATGTCGACGGCCTTCGGGTTGATGCCGTCGCCTCGATGCTCTATCTCGATTACAGCCGCAAAGAGGGTCAGTGGCTGCCGAACTATTTAGGCGGCCGCGAAAATCTTGAAGCCATAGCTTTTTTAAGAGAGTTGAACAGCAATATCGAAAAACTCTATCCTGACCGCCTGATGATCGCCGAAGAGTCAACCAGTTGGCCCGGCGTCAGTCGGCCGACGGGACTTGGCGGCTTGGGCTTTCACCACAAATGGAATATGGGCTGGATGAACGATACCTTGGATTTTTTTGCCATCGATCCGCTCTATCGCTCATATCACCATAATCAGATTACCTTTTCAATCATGTATGCGTTCAGCGAACATTTCCTCCTGCCCTTTTCCCACGATGAAGTCGTTCACGGCAAAGGTTCGCTCCTGACAAAAATGCCGGGTGACGACTGGCAGAAATTTGCTAACCTGCGCCTTCTTTTAAGCTATCAATTTACCCATCCCGGCAAAAAACTGCTCTTCATGGGCACCGAAATAGCCTCCGACAAGGAGTGGAATTTTGCAGCAAGCCTGGATTGGCATCTGCTTGACCATGATGCAGGAAGGCAGAAATTTTTTCTCTTTTGCCGCGATCTCATTCAGCTCTATCGCCGGCTTCCAGCCCTCTGGGAGAAAGATGATGACGATGACGGCTTTGCCTGGATCGACTGCCATGATCATAGAAACTCAATACTTATCTATCAGCGGCGCGGAACTGAGGGAAAACCGGTCATTTGCATCATCAACCTGACCCCTTTAACCCATAACCACTATCGTATCGGCCTGCCCGGGGCCGGCGAGTACAGAGAAATATTTAATTCTGACGCAGCCCTTTACGGCGGCAGCAACCAGGGTAATCAGGGCCGGATTCTGGCCGAAGAGTTTCCCTTTCACAACCTTCCGGCCTCGGCGTCACTGACGATTCCGCCTCTTGCCGCCCTGCTCATTCAGGCCGACTGAAAGGTTTTATTTTAGGACTTGACTTTACCTTTGAGCCCGTTTACAAAGAGCCCTTTAATTGTCGACAATATATATAGATATAACTTAATTTAAAAATAAGAAGTTATTATTATGCAGGAGATTCGTTTTCATGGGCGCGGTGGGCAGGGAGCGGTTATCGCCTCCCGGATTCTGGCTCAGGCCCTCTTTTTTGAAGGCCGCTATGCGCAATCTTTTCCCACGTTCGGAGCCGAACGGCGCGGGGCGCCGGTGGCCGCCTTCGTCAGAGCCGACGATGCCTTTATCAACATACGCAGCCGGGTCACCAGCCCCGACTATGTGATTGTCATGGCGGCCCGCCTGATTGAGGCGGTGCCGGTCAGCAACGGCCTTAAACCAGGGGGTCTGATTCTGATCAACAGTGATCAGCCGGCCGCCAGCTTCATATTTACCGGAGCAGACTCTGTGCCTGGACAAGTCGCACCCTTTCGTATTATTACTGTCAACCTTAATCAAATCGCTCTCAAGCACGGCCTCGGCAACGAGATCATGCCCTTGATCAACGCCCCGGTGCTCGGAGCTTTAGCCGGAGTCAGTGGACTTGTAAAACCGGAGAGTCTGCTTCAGGCCCTGCCCTATTTCATTCCGGCCCGGCTGGCTGATAATGAAAAAGCTCTGCTTGAAGCCTATGAAAAGACCGGCTGCCGACCCTGAAAGACCAACTTTCCGCAACCTACAAAAAAATTGCCATGACAGAATTAAAATATGTGAAAGCCATAAAAGACGGTGATTTCAGGGGCCTGCCGATCTCCCGGGCTTCAACTGCCGTCAATATGACCGGCAGCTGGAAATTTTTCCGCCCCCATCTGGTCAGCAAGAACTCCCCCTGCCGTGAGGCCTGCCCTCTGCAGATTCCGATAGCCGCCTATCTGGGTCGGCTGGCTGAAGGCAAACCTTCCGCAGCCCTCGCTCTGCTGCGCGAATTTAACCCGATGCCGGCCGTTACCGGTCGCGTCTGTCCTAATTTCTGTCAAAACGCCTGCAATCGTATGGAATTTGACGAAGCTGTTTCAGTCGGCGAGCTCGAACGTTATCTCGGCGACCTCGGCTTGGAGCAGGCTCCGGACCCCGTCACGGTAAACAGAACGGAAAAGATTGCCATTATCGGAGCCGGGCCGGCCGGCCTGAGTGCGGCGACCTTCCTGGCCCGCCGGGGATTCAAGATTACTCTCTTTGAGCAGGCCCCGGCCGCAGGCGGTCTTTTACGTTACGCGATACCGGCCTACCGTCTGCCGCGCGCGATCCTGAATCGTGAGATCGACAACCTTCTTAAAAGCTACCAGATCGACCTCAAGTGCGAGTGCAGGATCGGCCCTGATGAAACTTCTCAACTGGCAACAGAGTACAGCCGGATTATCTGGGCACCGGGCCTGCAAAGCTCGCGTCTGCCGGCCGCGTGGCCCCGTTTACCTCTTATCAAAGGCGCCCTTGAAGTGCTCTCCGCCATCAGCCGCGGCGCAGACATCAACGGTCAGCGTTTTCTGGTTGTCGGCGGCGGCAATGCCGCCCTGGACACGGCTCGCTCCCTGCGGCGTCTGGGCAAAGAGGTTGAGATCATCTACCGCCGCACCCTGGCCGAAATGCCGGCCTATGCTGCGGAAATAAAACAGGCCCTGGCTGAAGGTCTGGTCATTCATACAGAAGAGGTTATTGAGAATGTAAAACCTCTGACCACTGGTCTTCAGCTTTTCATCCACAAAAGCCGAAAGATTAATGAACAGATCGGGGCTGGAGAATTTCTGCGCACGGCAACTGCAGACTGTTTGATTGCCGCCATCGGTCAGGAAAGTGATTTACGCTTTAATGAACATAACAACTTCATTACGGCCGGCGATTTTGCCCATGGAGCCGCCAGTGTCGCCGAAGCCCTGGCTTCCGGTCGCCGGGCGGCGGAAACTGTTTTGCAGCAGCTCGGAATTCTTCCCGTACCTGAAAACATTACCCCTGACCTAAAGAGCAAGTCCCGGATCGAATACAAACAGCTCCAACTTGACTACTACGCGAAAAAGCCGGCGGTCAAGATGGCGGAACTTGATAGTTTAAGCCGAAAAGAGAACTTTTCTGAAATTCATCAGACGCTCTCGTCTGAGCAGATGCAGATTGAAATTGAGCGCTGTTTTCATTGCGGCAGCTGCACCGCCTGCGGCATCTGCTGGTTTTTCTGTCCGGACGTCGCTATTGCTCTTGATCGGGAAGAGAGCGATCTGGAGTCTCGGGTTCTCTTTGATTATGATCACTGTAAAGGCTGTGGCCAGTGCGCCGCTATCTGTCCGCGCGGCGTGATTGAGATGGAGGAGGATAACTAAAGATGCAGAAGCAAGCTATCCTGCTGGGCAGCGATGCCATCGCCAATGGGGTCAAACTCTGTCGCCCGGCGGTAATCTCAGCTTATCCCATTACCCCGCAGACACACATCATCGAAACCCTCTCCGAAATGGTTGACCGGGGTGAACTAGAAAGCCAGTATATCAAGGTTGAGTCGGAGATGTCGGCCATTGCCGCGGTGCTAGGCTCGGTTTCGGCCGGCAGCCGCTCTTTTACGGCGAGCAGTTCACAGGGCCTGGCGATGATGCATGAAGTCCTGCACTGGTTCGCCGGGGCCCGTCTGCCGCTGGTTCTGGTCAATGCCAATCGCGCCCTGGGGGCGCCGTGGAATATCTGGAGCGATCAGAGTGACAGTTTTTCCCAGCGTGACACCGGCTGGCTCCAGATCTATTGCGAAACCTCGCAGGAGGCCCTCGATACGATTATTATCGCCTATAAAGCGAGTGAACAGCTGATGCTGCCGATCATGGTGATGATTGACGGCTTTATTCTCTCGCATACCATGGAGCGCCTGCTGATTCCGGATCAGCAGCTGGTAGATGACTATCTGCCGGCCTACCAGGCTCCCTATCGGCTTGATCCCGATGATCCTCTGACCTTTGGCGCCGCCGCCCAACCCGATCTCTTCTACGAACTTAAGAAAACTTTTTCCGAAACCATGAGCGAAGCTCCGACGGTTCTTAAAAACTGCGAGGCAGATTTCAGACAGGCCTTTGCGCGCGCCTATAGTCCAGTAATGCGTTGTCCTGAAGGTGATGAAAAGAGCGATACGGCGATAATCTGCTGCGGCGCCATGACCGGCACCGCCCGTGTGGCGGTTGCCGACCTCAATAAAAGAGGTCTGTCGACAGACCTCTTGAAAATCCGTCTTCTGCGCCCCTTTCCCAAAGATGAACTCTGCGCCGTCTGCAGAGATAAAAAGCGGATTATTGTTTTAAACCGAGCCTGTTCCTATGGGGTCGGCGGTACCTTGAGCCAGGAGGTTCGCGCCGCCCTCTATCATCTTGAACAGCGCCCTCTGGTCAATGATGTGATGATCAGTCTCGGCGGCAAAGAGGTTTTTCCGGAAACCATTGCCGCCGTCATAGAAAACCGGGAAGAACTTTCAAGCGTTGATTGCAACTGGTTGAAATAATGAGTTTATCAAAAAAAATAATTATGGAAAATGATTTCAGCGCCGCTCACGCCTGGCAGATCACCTCGGCCGAACATATGGAGTGCGGGCATATGGCCTGCCCCGGCTGCGGGGCTTCACTGAGCATGCGCCACACCTTAAAGATTCTCGGAGCCCAGACCGTTGTCGTGATGCCGGCCTGCTGCTGGGCGATTATTGCCGGCGGCCAGCCGACCACCGCCCTCTCGGTGCCGCTGCTGCACACCCCTTTTGCCGTGGCGGCCGCAGCCGCCAGCGGGGTTCGCCGGGCCTTGACGGCTCAGGGCAAAAAGGATGTTCAGGTACTCTGCTGGGCCGGTGACGGCGGCACCTTTGATATCGGTCTGCAGGGGATTTCCGGAGCTGCGGAACGGCATGAAGATATGATCTACATCTGCTATGACAATGAAGCCTACATGAACACCGGCATTCAGCAGTCTTCCGCCACCCCGCACGGAGCCTGGACCACCACCACCCCGGGCGGCAAAGAGTTTCAATACGCCAAGAAAGATATTCTGGCGATTATCAAGGCCCATAACCCAAGTTATCTGGCCAGTGCGACAATTGCCTACCCCGAAGATTTTTACGCAAAACTTAACCGGGCCAAAGCGGCCTCCGGCTTTCGCTTTATCCACCTGCTGGCGGCTTGTCCCTCCGGCTGGAAGATCGATTCTCAGGACGCTTTAAAAGTCACCCGCATGGCCGTCGACAGCGGAGTTTTTCCCCTGCTCGAAATGGACGATAAGGGCCGACTTCAGCAGACCTGCAAACCGGAAAACCCAATTTCAGTAAAAACCTACCTGCAGGCCCAGGGACGTTTTAAACTCATGCCGGAAAATGAAATAGCTGCCTGGCAGCAGGAGATCAGCTGAAGCGTTTTTGTGCGAGTTTACTCACCGCACCTGAAAAGCCTTTAAAATAATCAACATACTTACATAACCTTCCATTAGCAGAAGAAACCAGACATTGAACTTTCTTAAAAAAATCTCGCAGCTTATTGATGGGTTAAACGAGAAGATCGGCCTGGGCGTCGCCTGGCTGACTACCCTGATGGTGGTGACTGTGGTCTACGATGTCATCATGCGTTACGGTTTTAAAAGAGGCAATATTGCGGTTCAGGAGATGGAGTGGCATCTGTTTGCCGTCATTTTCCTGATCGGTGCGGCCTACTCCCTGAAAAAAGACGCGCACGTCCGCGTCGATATCATCTACACCAAACTCAGCACCAAACAGAAAGCCTGGATTGATCTGATCGGCACCTTTATTTTTCTGATCCCTTTCTGCATCATCATCATCTATGCCACGAGTGACTTTATTTCTAACTCCTGGGCAGTAGGCGAAACCTCGCCCGACCCCGGCGGTCTGCCCGGCCGCTATATCCTTAAAACGATGATTCCGGCCGGCTTCGTCCTGCTGATCATTCAAGGCATCTCTCAGGCGATCAAGAATCTTTTCGTTATCCTCGGCAAAGAACAGGGGGTGGCCCAATAATGGAATTTTTTCATAACAATCTACCCATGATCATGTTCGCCACGGTATTTTTTCTTTTGCTGCTGGGCTATCCGGTAGCTTTCACCATCGGCGGCACTGCTCTCTTTTTCGGTCTTATCGGTTTTGGTCCCGGATTTTTCGGCCTGCTTCCCTTACGCATCTGGGGGACGATGTCCAATTTCGTCCTCCTCGCCGTACCCCTCTTCATCTATATGGGGGTTATGCTCGAACGCTCGGGCCTGGCGGAGGAACTCCTCGACACCATGGGTTTGGTTTTTGCCCGGATCAAAGGCGGTTTGGCTATCTCTGTGGTTATTGTCGGGGCGCTGCTGGGCGCATCGACCGGGATTGTCGGCGCCACTGTGGTCACTATGGGTCTGCTTTCGCTGCCGACCATGCTTAAACGCAACTATTCAAAAACCCTGGCGACCGGCACCGTGGCTGCCGCCGGCACCTTGGGGCAGATTATTCCTCCGAGTATTGTTCTGGTGCTTTTGGGTGATATCATGAATGTCCCGATCGGCGATCTTTTCGTCGGGGCCGTGGTTCCCGGCATGCTGCTTGTCGTCCTCTACATTATCTATATCGCCATCATGGCCAATCTCAAACCGGAGTGGGCCCCGCCGATTCCGGCAGCCGAGCTCGCCGGCATCAGCAAAGCCCAGATGCGCAAAAAGATTATGACCTCCCTGATTCCGCCGCTGTTTCTCATCTGTTCGGTTCTGGGAACCATCTTTGCCGGCATCGCCTCCCCGACTGAAGCTGCAGCTTTAGGCGCAGTCGGCGCCACCTTTCTGACCCTGGTCAAAGGAAAGCTGACTATGGAAACGGTTATGGAGGTGATGACCAGCACCACCAAACTGACCTGCATGGTTTTTATTATCCTGGTCGGCGCCACCACCCTGGGCCTGGTTTTCCGGGGACTGGGCGGGGATGCGCAGGTGCGTGAACTGATCGGCGGTCTGCCTTTCGGCAAATGGGGAATTTTAAGTGTGATCATGGGGATCATCTTCGTTGCCGGTTTTTTTCTCGACTTTATTGAAATCACCTTTATCTTCGTGCCGGTGCTAACCCCGATTATGGTGGATATGGGAGTCGATCCGCTCTGGCTGGCGGTCCTCATCGCCGTCAACCTGCAGACCTCGTTTTTAACACCGCCTTTCGGATTTTCCCTTTTCTATCTTAAGGGTGTGGCCCCGGCAGGGGTCGAAACCATCGATATCTATAAAGGTATTGTTCCCTTTGTCATTATTCAGATTGTCGCCATGGCAATCCTCTGTTTTGTACCAGAATCCGTAACCTGGCTGCCGCACATTCTTTTAGGCGACTGAGGCAATATCTTTCCGGACAAACAAAAAGGCCGTTCCACTTAACAGTGGAACGGCCTTTTTGGTGGGTTATTTCCTGGCTTAAAGTCCGACCCGAAAATTATGGGTTAAAAATAATTTTTAGAGATGTTTCAGCTTGGCGTAACGCTCCTCGGAAATCGTATTCCATTCATTATACTGTTTCTGGAAAGCGAGATAGGCATCACAGATCTTCTTGCTTAATGCATCATGGGCCGCCAGCTCTTCCAGTACTTCATTGTTATATTTTTTAAGCTGGGCCAAGACGGCATCGGGAAACTGGCGCAGCTGAACATGGTGTTTTTCAACCAGCTCTTTGAGATACTGATTGTTTTTGGCTTCAAATTCACAAAGTGACCACATATTTGAACGATAACAGGCGGTTTCAATAATCGCCTGCAGATCTTTGGGCAGAGCATCAAATTTCTGCTTATTGACCATGCACTCCAATGTGGTTCCCGGCTCATGCCAGCCCGGCGAATAGTAATATTTGGCCGCTTTATAAAAACCCATCTTGCTGTCGTGGTAGGGACCGACCCACTCGGTTGCATCGATAACCCCGCGATCAAGACTGGTGTAGATCTCACCCCCGGCAACCAGGACCGCATTACCGCCGGCCTTGGCCAGCACTTTGCCGCCGAGACCGGGAATCCGCATCTTCAGGCCTTTCAGGTCATCAATGGTATTGATCTCCTTGTTAAACCAGCCGCCCATCTGCACACCGGTATTACCGGCCGCAAAACCTTTTAGATTGAATTTGGCATAGAGCTCGTCCCAAAGAGCCTGACCGCCGCCGGCCACGACCCAAGCATTCATACCCTGAGCATTGAGACCGAAGGGTACGGCCGCAAAAAACTGGGTTGCCGGATGTTTGCCGGCCCAATAGTAGGAGGCGCCATGCCCCATTTCCACCGTGCCGGAACTGACCGCGTCAAAAACCTGCAAAGCCGGAACCAGTTCACCGCCGCCGTAGACCGTAATCTTAATGCGGCCACCGCTCATCTCTTCAATCCATTTGGCGGTAAAATCCGCGGCTTCACCCAGCACGGGAAAGTGCGGCGGCCAGGTGGTTACCATCTTCCAGTTATAAACCTTGTCCGCTGAAGCCTTGCGTGGTTTCAGAGCGAGACCGGCAGCGCCAAGACCAACCGCACCCACCCCAGCTTTTTTCAGAATATCACGTCTTTTCATTACTCTGCCTCCATCTTTAAAATTAGCATCAAAAACCATGCCTAACCCGGTTGCACCGGAATCCAGAACAGCATGTCATTCAAGCCCATTAACAAGCCCATTAAAACATTATTATAGCGTTCTAAACAACTACTCTTTGAATTGAAGAGTGTCAAGTATAAATCATAAAAAATGATCATAAAAATATTTATCAATATACTATGATGTTTGAATTCCAAAAAGACGGGCCGCGTTTTCACCACAGAGCCTCTGCTGACTGCAATCATCAAGGCCGGCAGCGGCAATATCCTGAAAATAGCGCCTCGGCCGCAAGAGAGGAAAATCACTGCCCAGCAGAATACGGTCAAAGCCGGCAAGTTCTCCACCCAGACGATAAATATCATTTTTAAAGAGATAGGGCGTCGCTGCCGTGTCATAATAGAGGTTTTGCGCCACCTCGGCAAACTCTTTTTTAAGCAGATGATAAAAGGGAAAGCCCCCTCCCCAGTGCGCAAAAATTGTCGGGACATCGCCGTAAAGTTTAAGAAAACGATAAAGCTGACGCAAAAGAACATCGCTCTTGCCCGGATAGCTATGACCGACCGGTTCATTGGTATGGAGCATCAAAACTTTTTGATGGTGTCGCAGAACCTCGATAACCGGCGCCATCTGATCGACCACAGCGGCACTGAAGCCTGCAACATAAAAGGCAAGCTCTCCAACCCCGTGCAGTCCCTGCTCCAGACAGCGTGCACTTTCTAAAGCCGCGGCATCCGGATCAGCAAAACCAAAACAGGCCAGCCCTAAAAGTTGCGCCGGATATCTCCTGACCGCTTCAATAACATAGTCATTGCAAAGCTCTGAAATACCGGGGTCACGCCAGGGGAAACCAAACACTACCGAACGATCAACCCCGTCCTCAGCCATCACGTTAAGCAGCTCCTCAACCCCCACGAGACGCGATTTAGGAGAACTGTAGAGAAGTTCAAAGTCGGGTTCACCAGCAAAAAATTTTTCTCGATGATCTCTTATCTCCGGTGGAAAAACGTGAACATGCACATCAATTTTCATATAAAACCTCAAGCGGAACAGGACGGTTTAAATAATGGCAGCGTGGAAAGAGAAGATGTTGCAACAACAAAAAACTTGACAAACAAACTGAATTTGATTGATAAGTTAAATTGATATTATCATAATATGATAAATTACCGCAAAGCTTTTTCCAGCGAAAGCGAGCTTGTCTATGTACAATCAAAACCAGATTCTACTCAAGCTGATTGATACAATTCCAGATCTCATCTTCTATCGCGATCTTGAAGGAACCTTTCAGGCCTGTAATCAGGCCTATGCCGATTATACGGATAAAGGGATCATGGAAATTATCGGCCGAAAGCTGCATGAGGTTCTGAGAAAGGATGAAGCAGACAAATACCTTGAACTTGACCAGCTGGTCATCAAAAGCGGGCAACCGCATCAGGCGGATATCTGGCTTTCCCATCCGGACGGCAGCATGCGGCTCTACGACACCGTGCGCACCCCCCTGCGGGATGACAAGGGCAACATCACTGGCGTTGCCGGGATCTGTCGCGATGTAACTGAAAAAAATCGCCTGCGCAAGCTCGCACAAGAGGAAGACCGGAAATACCGCTCTGTCCTTGAAGCCAACCCCGACCCGATTATTGTCTACGACACCGCAGGCTCAGTCGACTACGCCAATGCCGCCTTTATCAACACTTTTGGCTGGAGTCTGGAGGAGTGCAAAGGGCAGAAAATAGCCTTTGTCCCGCAGGAAAACCTGCCTGAAACCATGGAAATGATCAGCAAGGTTAAGCGCGGTGAAGGGTTCAACGACATCGAAAGCCAACGTCTGAGCAAAAACGGTGAAAAGATAACCATCAGTGCCAGTGGCGCTGTTTACCGTGATCGCGAAGGCGAAATCAAAGGCAGCATTATTACCTTAAGAAATATTACGCACCAGAAAAGAATAGAACTCCAGCTCCAGCAGGCACAGAAGATGGAGGCGGTCGGCGCTCTGGCCGGCGGAATAGCTCATGATTTCAACAACCTGCTGACCGCAATTCAAGGACACATCTCGGTTATTCAGCTAAAAAGCGAACTTGAGCCTCTGCTCGAAAAAAAATTATCCCGCATTGAAAAGATTATCGCCCGGGGGGCAAACCTGACCAAACAGCTTCTCGGCTTTGCCCGGGGCGGCAAATATCAGCTTGAAGTGCTTAATCTTAATCAGGTTATCAATGACAGTCTTGAACTTTTTGCCCGAACCCACAAAGAGCTTACGGTTACGACAAAACTTGCCGAAAAACTGTATCGGGTTGAAGCCGATCAGGGACAAATTGACCAGCTTCTTCTCAATCTTTACGTTAATGCCTGGCAGGCCATTCAGGATTTTCGTAAAAGCGGTCGCTTAACCATTGAAACCACCAATTTTGAAATTAACGAGCGCAGCCATCTGCATCTGGCACCGGGCAGTTATGTTAGAATAGCAATCTCCGACAACGGCTGCGGCATGAATAAAGAGACCCAGAAGCGTATCTTTGAGCCCTTTTTTTCAACCAAGCAGCGCGGCACCGGTACCGGACTGGGTCTCTCTTCAGTCTATGGCATCGTCAAAAATCACGGGGGCATGGTTACTGTATACAGCGAACCGAAACTGGGAACAACCTTCAATATCTACCTGCCCGCGGTCACTAAGAATGTGAAAGAACAGGAAAAAGGCGATCTGAAAATTGTCGCCGGTCAGGGCACAATACTGGTTGTGGATGATGAAGCAATTGTCAGGGAGGTAAATGTTGAGCTTATTTCTGAACTGGGATACCAAGTGATAAGCGCTAACAATGGACGTCAGGCTCTGGAAATCTATGCGGAGAAAAAAAATAATATTGATCTTGTCATTCTCGACATGATTATGCCGGAGATGAGCGGGGCCGAGGTCTTCAGCCTGCTCAAGGAAATTAATCCCGACGTCAAGGTTCTGCTCGCCAGCGGCTACAGTGTTGAAGGTCAGGCGGCCAGAATCATGGCCCAGGGTTGCAACGGTTTCATTCAGAAACCCTTCACCCTGGAACTGCTGTCGAACAAAATCGACATTATACTCGGCAAAGAGAGGTAATTAACGCAAGCCGTTCAGAGGTTGCGGCGGTACAGCCATAAGCGGATTGAACTCATTTTCCAGAACCCCGAGATCCTGACCGCTGAAAAGCGAGGTCAGTCTCAGCTGGGCCTTATTGCGTCCATCCTGAGAAACAACCTGCGGCTGCACAAGCAGACCATAGCGCCCCTCACCGCGGCATTTACCGGTTAAAGCAGCAACCGTCTTCTGATTTGAGGCCGGCAGTGAAAAAACCGCAAAGTTTGCAAAAGATCTGAGTAAAGCCGCGATAGCAGCTGTCGCCTGAGAGGAAAAGTAAGGATTGGGGGTCAGATTTTTTACAGGGGTAACATAAAGCTGCACCGGTGTCGGCAAAAATACCTGATCGCCCTCGACAAAAAGATCATTACCTTCGGTTATCGTGACCCGGTTAAGATGACCAGCTGACTCATCAACCAAAACCGCCCCCCGATAAATCATGACCGGCAGAACCCCGCCTGCGTCACCCTTTTCACCTTCATCGGCAGCGGGCTCATTTGCAACCCCGAAAACCAGTAACTCAGCCCCATATGCCGGGACAAAATCTCCGGCAAACTCAATAATCATCTCATGTTTTTCGGGCAACAAGGCAACAATCTCACCTCGGGCTGTGAGATTGGCATTAAGCTTTTCAAAAAGAAGCGCAAAGGCTCCTTCCATGGTAGCAGCCTGAACCCTGCCGGCCGGAGAAAAAGAGAGACAGAAGGCAGAGATCAGGATTATCCCGAACCAGCGTGCAAGCCTCTGCTCATTTAAATATCTGCTGATAGCCACTCTCCTGTAAGCCGCTGAACGAAAGCAAGCCCCGCAACCCTGAAGCGGTCTTTGCAAACTTGCCGCCAAATTATAATATCCTAAACCCGTAACGCCTGAATAATGCGCTCACCCGCCTCGTTCAGGCGCTCCTCGGACACCGTCAGAGAAATGCGGAAATAACCCTCCCCGGCCGCCCCGAAGCCATTGCCCGGGGTCACAACCACCCCGGCTTTTTCGAGAAACATGGTTGAGACCTCAGCGGAGCACATGCCCTCAGGATTATTGATCCAGAGATAGAATGTCGCCTGGGGAGAGGCCAGAGTAAAGCCCGCTTTAGTCAGAAATGCAACCATTAAATCACGACGTTTCCGGTAGATGTCGCACATCTGGCGGACACATTGCTGGTCGGCGCTCAAAGCCGTAATTGCAGCTTCCTGAATGGCCTGAAAAGCCCCGGAATCGATATTTGTCTTGACCTTGCCCAAACCGGCAACAAGCTTCCGGTTGCCGATGGCAAAACCGATGCGCCAGCCCGTCATGTTATAGGTCTTGGAGAGTGAGTGAAACTCGATGGCAATATCCCTGGCGCCGGGAATTTCGAGAAAACTTAAGGGCTTATAACCATCATAGGCCATCTCCGAGTAAGCCGCGTCGTGACAGACTATAATATTGTGCCGAGCCGCAAATTCAACCACTTTAAGAAAAAAATCATAATCCGCCACCGCCCCGGTAGGGTTGTTGGGATAGTTGATAAACATCAGCTTGGTTTTTGCGGCAATATCATCAGGTATCCCGTCAAGATCAGGCAGGAAACCATTTTCCGCCTTAAGCGGCATCATGTAGGGTATGCCGCCGGCAAACGAAGTGGCAATAGCATAGACCGGATAACCGGGATCGGGAACCAGTACATAGTCGCCGGGATTGACGAAAGCCAGCGGCATATGGGCTATGCCCTCTTTTGAACCGATCAACGATACCACTTCAGTGGCCGGATCGAAACTGATGCCGAAACGCCGGGCAAACCAGTCAGTAGCAGCTTTGCGGTAAGAGAGCATGCCGACATAGGAAGGATACTGGTGGTTATCGGCATTTGTCGCGGCAAGTTGCAGAGCTTGAACAATATGGGCCGGGGTCGGCATATCCGGATCTCCCACCCCGAGATCTATCACATCAACGCCGCGAGCCTGAACGGCGACTTTCTTCTCATCAATCTCGGCAAAAAGGTAAGGCGGCAGCTGTTTGATTCTGTCAGCATATTCAATGGTAAATTTCGTACTCAATTTTCTCTCCGGTCACAGGCTTACAACAGCCCGCCATAGTCACGCTTAAAAGCTAAAAAAAAATAACCGCTTCATCAAAAAGGCCCTATCATAAAAAGGGACACCGACAGAGCAGTGTCCCATAATTTCTGCACATACTGTACTTTCAGACAAACGCATGAAATCAGCTGATCAGGTATTGCGCTGTAAGATCAGAAATCTTCCTAACCTGAAACGGCAGCTACATCTGGTAGATCTCGGCACCGTATGTTTTTATCCACTGACTGCGCAAAACCTCTCTGGCTTTCTGAATATTGTCAACTTCGACGATCAGAATCGCATCATCACCTTTCAAAGTGATAAAGGGATAGAGGGTTTCGACATTTACCCGGCCCTCTTTCAAAGCCCGCAGAACCACGTTGAGACCGCCGGGATGATCCGGAGCGCCGACGGCGATAACCTCTTTCGTGTGGACGGCAAAACCGTTGGCCATCAGCACATTATAGGCCTGCTCCGGAGTATCGACGATAACTTTAAAACGATGGGGGTCAAGTTCGGAACAGGCCATAAAACCTTTTATGTTGATCTGCTCTTTTTCGAGAATTTCACAGATCTTGTTAAGCCGACCCGGGGTATCATCAATGGCGATCGAGAGTTGCATTATAGACATAAAAAAACTCCAACAAAAATATTATTTCTCTTTTTTACTGAGGGGTTTGCCTGAATCTTCTAGGAGAAATATTCAGCGCCGCGAACAACCGCCTTCCGGCTCAGTTCAATCAGGGCTTTTTTCTTTCCCATGAGATATTCCAGGGTGGCAAAAATCGCCTCATGACTGGGAACTCCGGCCAGTTTGGAAAAAGCCCCCAGCATCACCATATTTGCCGAACGTACGCTGCCCAGTTCAATCGCAATATCACTGGCGGGAATTGAATAAACATCAATATCCAGGCGTTCCGGAATCTCATCGGCCACCGAAGAGTCATAGATCAGCTTACCGCCCGGCACCAGCCGGTTGATAAATGTCGCGGCTGAAGGCTGATTGAGGGCCACCACGATGTCAGGGGCCGAAGCCACCGGTGACGCGATCTCTTCATCAGCGATGGTCAGCGTACAGTTGGCCGTTCCCCCGCGCATGGCCGCACCGTAAGCCGGGAGATAAGTGGCGTGGAAATCCTGAATCATGGCGGCGTTGCCCATAATGTTTGCAAGGGTCATAACCCCCTGCCCGCCGGAACCGGCGCAAAGCGTTTTTACTATCATGCTCTTTCCTTCCTTTTCTCTTCGCGCTTATCAGTCAGCAATCCCGGTTTATACTCTTTGACCATCTCTTCATCTATCCATTTGCAGGATTTGGCCGGTGTCATTTTCCAGTTAGTCGGACAGGGGGAGAGAACCTCGACAATTGAATATCCCAGGCCTTCGACCTGAGTTTGGAAAGCATTACGAATCGCGTTTTTAGTCTTTTTGATGCCGGCCGGACTCGAAACCGAAACCCGCTCGGCATACGTTACTCCGGGGAAGGTCGCGACAATATCGGTTATGTGCAGAGGATAGCCGTCAACGTCGGGACTGCGGCCTGCCGGTGAAGTCATGGTGCTCTGGCCGATCAGTGAAGTCGGCGCCATCTGCCCCCCGGTCATACCGTAAACCGCGTTGTTGATAAACACAACACAGATATTTTCCCCACGGTTGGCTGAATGAATGGTCTCCGCCGTACCGATTGCCGAAAGATCGCCATCGCCCTGATAACTTATGACAAAAAGCTTCGGGTTGGCTCGCTTGGCGCCGGTCGCGATCGCCGTGCCCCGACCATGCGCCGACTCGATAACATCAAAATCGAAATAATTATAGGCCAGAACGGCACAGCCGGCCGGACAGACCAGATAGGCCTGTTTGCCAAGATCCATCTCTTCCAGCAGTTCCGCAACAATCCGATGCACAATCCCGTGCCCGCAACCGGGGCAGTAGTGACTGATTACATCTTTTTTATAGTATATCGGCCATTTATTTAAAAGTTCCATACAACCTACCTTTATAAAGTGATGTCCCAGTATTTAAGGACAGGGCGAAGCTATTTAAGTATCCGTCGGTAATAACGATGAATAACCCGTGAAAACTCAATCGGCGTCGGAATAACTCCGCCGGGGCGGCCGTGAAATGCAATTTCGACCTGTTTGCCGCCCAAGGCCAGTTTCACATCTTCAAGCATCTGACCGGTACTCATCTCAAAAACCAGGAAATTTTTGACCTGATAAGCAACTTTCTGCAATATCTTATCCGGAAACGGGAAAAGTGTAATCGGCCGCACGAGACCGACCTTCAAACCATCTTTACGGGCGCGCTTGATCGCTCCTTTGGCGATACGGGCCGTAGTGCCATAGGCAACGACGGCAAAATCGGCATCATCCATCATGTAGAGTTCACAAAGAGTCTCTTTTTCAGCCATCTCCTTGTACTTGCGCACCAGCTTCCAGTTATGGCGCTCCATCTCAAGGCCATCGAGAATCAGCGAAGCCTGATAACGACTCGGGCCGTCACCGCGCCCTTTCAGGGCCCATGGTTTTTCCGGAAGATCGGTGATCGGTTCCGGGAAAACTACGGGTTCTTTCATCTGTCCCATCATGCCGTCACCGAGCAGCAGAATCGGAGTCCGGTAGGCATCGGCCAGAGCAAAGGCTTTAACCGTCAAATCTGCCAGCTCCTGCACCGACGCCGGAGCCAGTACCGGGGTTCGATAGTCCCCATGCCCACCCCCTCGGGTTGACTGAAAATAGTCACCCTGAGCCGGCGCGATATTACCCAGCCCCGGGCCGCCGCGCATCATATTGACGATTACTGCCGGAAACTCGAAACCGGCGAGAAAGGAGAGGCCCTCCTGCTTGAGGCTGACCCCCGGGCTTGAGGATGAGGTCATCACCCGCATTCCCGTGGAGGCGGCTCCGATCACCATATTAATGGCTGCGGTCTCACTTTCCGACTGCAGAAAAACTCCGCCGACCTTGCGCATGTTTGCCGCCATATACTCCCCCAGTTCATTCTGAGGGGTAATGGGATAACCGAAATAACACCTGCAACCGGCACGAATCGCAGCCTCGGCGATACAATGGTTGCCGCTCATAAAAACTTTATTCACTATACACCTCTATCGCCAGATCAGGACACACCTGAGTACACATCAGACAGCCGATACAAGCTTCCGGCTTGACCGGTTCCGCCGGATGATAACCCATACGATTCAGTTTTGCAGAGACCCCGAGGACCTCTTTTTTACAAAACGCTATACACAGGCCGCAACCTTTACAAAAGTCGCGACGCACCTTGACTGTAAAAATTTTATCTTTTTTACTCATCTTAAATTTCACACTCTCAAAAGCAAAACCTGAAGAAGCATCCCGACAAAAATTAAAACAACAATTGCCTTCGACAAAAGAAGGCGTGACTGTTAACAAATGAAGTAGAAAAATTCAAGCTTTATTTATATTGTCAGATCAATAAAATAGAGCGGGGCTCTTCTGTCACAGCGGCGGTGCAAAAGATGTTGTTTATCTATGTTCAGACAAAACAAAAAAACCAAGCTGCAAGAGCTTGGTTTTTTTGGTCTTTTTAAAGTTCAGGTAACAATATCAGGCGAAAAAATACCTAGCCGACATGGTTGCGAATCCAGGAAATCGTTTCATCTACCGGACTGCCCGGAGTAAAGATGGCCTTGATCCCGGCTTTGAGCAGAACCGGAATATCATCTTCCGGAATAATGCCGCCGCCAAAAACCGGAATATCATCGGCCCCTTTTTCCTTGAGGATCTCTATAATCCGGGGAAAGAGGTACATATGGGCGCCGGCCAGGCTGCTGACTCCGATCACATCGACATCCTCCTGAATCGCAGTGGCGACAATCTCTTCCGGGGTTTGATGCAGACCGGTGTAGACTACCTCAAAACCAGCGTCGCGCAAGCCGCGGGCAATAATTTTAGCGCCGCGATCATGACCGTCGAGACCGGGCTTGGCAATCAAAACTTTAATTTTTTTAACGTTCATTGGTCAAATCCTTTATCTCTGAGTTTAACTTTGGAAAAAGTTAAAAGACACAAGTGGAAATTAAAACATTCCGGGATCAGTATAGCGGCCGTAGACCTTACGCCAGCAGTCGCAAATCTCCTGCACACTGACATAGGCTTTGACAGCATCAATCAGGTACGGCATCAGATTTTCAGTCCCCCGGGAAGCATCTTCGATCGCCTTGAGGCAGGCTTCAACCCTGGCGGCATCACGACTCTCCTTGACTTTGGCCAGACGCTGATGCTGACGGCGCTCGACAGCGGGGTCAATAGTTAAAAGGTCGACCTTCAAGGTCTCATCCATCCGATATTTATTAACTCCGACAATAACTTTTTCGCCTTCATCAATCTGGCGCTGATAGTTATAGGCGGCATCGGCGATCTCTTTCTGGGGGAAACCAACCTCAATGGCTTTAAGAATGCCGCCCATATCATCAATCTTCTGAATATAAGCCAGCGCCTTACTCTCCATCTCGTTGGTCAGAGCTTCGACAAAAAAGGAACCGGCCAGAGGATCGATGGTATTGGTAACTCCGATCTCTTCGCCGATAATCTGCTGGGTACGCAAAGCAATGGTCACTGCGTGTTCAGTCGGCAGGGAGAGCGTCTCATCCAGTGAATTGGTATGCAGAGACTGAGTTCCGCCAAGCACCGCGGAGAGGGCCTGAAATGAGGTCCTGACGACATTATTATAGGGCTGCTGGGCCGTCAAAGAGCAACCCGCAGTCTGTGTATGAAAACGCAAAAGCATGGACTTGGGATTTTTGGCTCCGAAGCGATCCCGCATTATCCGGGCCCACATCCGCCGCGCCGCCCGGTATTTGGCGATCTCTTCAAAAAAATCGACATGGGCGTTGAAAAAATAGGAGAGCCGGGGGGCAAAATCATCAACATCAAGGCCCCGGTCGACACAGGCTTGAACATAACCGATACCATCGGCAATCGTAAAGGCAAGCTCCTGTACCGCAGTCGAACCGGCCTCACGGATATGATAACCGCTGATACTGATTGAGTTCCAGCGCGGCACCTCTTTGGTACAGAACTCAACCGTGTCAACAATGATGCGCATGGACGGTTCGGGCGGCAGCATAAAGGTTTTCTGGGCGATGAACTCCTTGAGCATATCATTCTGAATGGTGCCGCCGATCTTATCGCGGCTCACCCCTTTCTTCTCAGCCGTCGCAATATACATGGCCAGAAGAATGGCGGCCGGCGGATTGATCGTCATTGAAGTCGTCACCTTATCCATCGGTATTCCTTCAAAAAGGATCTCCATGTCGGCCAGGGTATCAATTGCCACCCCGCACTTGCCGACCTCGCCGAGCGAGATCGGATTATCAGAATCGTACCCCATCAGGGTCGGCATATCAAAAGCTGTACTCAGACCGGTTTCTCCATGCGAGAGCAGATAGTGAAAACGGGCATTGGTCTCCTCCGCTCCACCCATGCCGGCAAACTGCCGCATCGTCCAGAGACGGCCCCGGTGCATGCTCGCCTGAACCCCGCGGGTGTAGGGAAACTGGCCGGGAAAACCCAGATCATGGTCGTAATCGAGATCACTGATATCTTCCGGAGTATAAATATTTTTGATCACCTCATCGGAAACCGTGGAGAAACGCTCCAGTCGTTCCGGAGCCTTCGCCAGGCTTTTCGTCAGAAGTTTATCCCACTCCTGATGCCGTTCCGCGACTCTTTCTACCGTTGTTTTCGTAAACATGCAACTCTCCCTGATTTATTAAACAAATAATTTTTATAATCCTTAAGCTGGAACTACAGGCGCCCCAGTATCTGCTGAGCGATAACCAGCCGTTGAATCTCAGAGGTGCCTTCGTAGATTGTGGTAACCCGCACATCCCGATAGAGTCTCTCCACCGGGTATTCGGCCGTATAGCCATTACCGCCGAGAACCTGCACCGCCTGATAACAGGCGCGGTTGGCAGCTTCGGAAGCATACAGTTTGGCCATTGAAGCCGCTGTTGTAAAAGGTTTCTTCTTCTGCTTCAGAAAAGCGGCCTGCATAACCAGGAGTCGAGCCGCCTCCAGTTCAGTGTAGGTATCGGCAAAACGCCACTGCAAACCCTGAAAAGTTGCAATCGGACGGCCGAACTGTTCGCGCTCTTTGGCGTATTCACTGGCATAATCAATCGCTTCAAGACCGATCCCCAAGGCCAGAGAGGCTATCCCGATACGGCCGCCGTCAAGGGCCATGAAGGCGATTTTAAGACCGAAACCCTCTTCGCCGAGAAGATTCTCCTGAGGAATCAGACAATCTTCGAAAACAATCTCATTGGTACTGGAACCGCGCTGCCCCATTTTATCTTCGGCCTTGCCGATTGTAAAACCAGGAGTTCCTTTTTCAACCAGAAAAGCGCTGATCCGCTGACTGCGTGATGCCTCTTTATCGGAAACCGCCCAGACCACAAAGATTCCGGCATATTCGGCACTGGTAATAAAAATCTTACTACCGTTCAGACGATAGAAATCACCCTCTTTTACAGCCGTAGTCCGCATGCCGCCCGGGTCTGAGCCGGCCATCGATTCGGTTAAACCGAAAGCCCCGGCCGCATATTCGCCGCTGCAGATCCGGCTAACATACTTCTGTTTCTGCTCTTCACTGCCGAAAGCACAGATGACTTCAGCGACCATATTGGTTACCGACATGGTTACTGCGGTGGCGGCACAGGCACGGGCCACTTCAATCATGCCAAGACTGTAGGGCACAACCCCGACCTCAGCGCCGCCATAGGTTTCCGGGATGTTCATCCCCATGAAACCCAGGTCCGCCATCTTTTTGAGGTTTCCTAGATCCATCCGGTGCTCTTTATCTAAAATAGCCGCATTGGGCTTAAGCTCGCTCTGAGCAAAATCCCTGACGACCTCCTGAATCATCAACTCATCATCATTAAGCAAAAAATCCATCGACAATCACCAATTCCTGACCCGGCAGAACCATCAGCAAGAGTTTTTCCGCTAAAGGCGACCAGGCAAAATTTTAACCGTATCCAGGGAGAAAGGAAAAGACGCCGCAGCCGCAGAGACATAGAACATCTTTCTATAAAAACGGGTGAAGGCGTACACCAAATCGCATTTATTGTCAACTAAAAACAGTTAACGTCAGCTGGCAAAAAGAGCTGCAAGGAAGACTTTCAGGCACAAAAAAACCCCGTTGCCGCCATAGAGCAAGCAACGGGGAAAGTTGGTTTTGCGACAGTTGCCATGTGCCTGAAGGCAGCCTTTGCACCAGGCTTACTGCAGCTCTTTCAGTTTCTCAATCAGAGCCGGAATAATCTTGTTGAGATCGCCTTCGACACCATAATCGGCAACATTGAAGATATTGGCTTCGCCATCTTTATTGATGCCGACGATGACCTTGGATGAACCCATTCCGGCCAGATGCTGAATGGCTCCGGAGATACCGGATGCGACATACAGATTAGGGCTTACGACCTTACCGGTCTGACCCACCTGAGCGGCATGTTCACGCCATCCGGCATCAACAGCCGCACGGGAAGAACCGACCGCAGCCCCAAGAGCATCAGCCAAAGCTTCTATCAGCTTAAATCCTTCAGGCCCACCCAGACCGCGGCCACCGGAGCAGATAATATCGGCTTCGGTCAGCTCCGGACGATCGCCGGAGGCCATCATGGTACCGGTCACGGTAACTTTTGCGGCGGGAATATCGGTTGCAAAATTAACTACGGCTCCAGCCCCGGCGCTCTCCACTATCGGAAACACGTTAGGTCTCAGAGTCGCCATCCGAACCGGTCCGGCAACTTTGTAGTTGCCGATCGCCTTGCCGGCATAAACCGGATGTTTGAAAAGATAGTCGCCGTCAGCAAAGTTGATGTCGATACAATCGCTGACCAGGCCGCAATCGACTTTGGCAGCCGCGCGCGGCGCCAGCTCCTTACCAAAGGAACTATGACCGAAAAGCACCAGTGCCGGGTTTTCCTGGGCAACATAAGCGGCCAGAACGGCGGCATAGGCATCAGCAGTATAGGCACCAAGAGCGGCGTTATCAACAACGGCAACTTCATCGACCCCATATTTCTTCAGCTCATCCGCCAAACCGGCTATTCCGTTGCCGATCAACAGAGCTTTCAGGGTTTCACCGGAAGCCTCGGCCAGACGCTTGCCCGTACTCAAAGCTTCAAAGGTGATTTTACGCAAACTTCCATCACGCTGTTCAGCGCAGACTACAATACTCATTATATCCCCCTTAGATGACTTTGGCTTCTTCTTTCAACAATTTAACCAATTTGGCAACAACTTCATCAACCTCTCCGGTCAGGCGCTGTCCGGCCTTGCGCGCCGGCGGCAATTCAGCCGCAGCCAGCACTACTTTAGAGGCAACATCGTCGGCACTCAGCCCCAAATCGCTCAGAGAAAGAACTTCCAGCGGTTTACGTTTGGCTTTCATGATGCCGGGCAATGAGGGGTAACGCACTTCATTGAGGCCCTTCTGCGCACTGATTAAAGCCGGCAGAGCCATTTCGAGAATTTCACTACCACCGTCGATTTCACAGGTAGCCGTAGCTTTACCGTCAGCTAAGGACAGAGCCGTTACGACGTTTGCCTGAGCGAGATCTAGTTTTTCCGCAAGCCGTGAAGGAACCTGGGCCGCGCCATCATCGACGGCTTCCTTGCCGGTAAAAATAATGTCATAACCGGCCTCTTTTTCGCTCAAGAGTTTGGCCAGAGCGATGGAAACTGCCCGGCTGTCGGCTCCGACCATGGCGGCATCCTGAATAAGAACCGCACGATCAGCACCCATGGCCAGACAGTAACGTAAGGCTTCCTGGGCTTTATCACCACCGACAGTAACCACCACAACTTCACCGCCGTTTTTCTCTTTGGTCCGAATCGCCTCTTCGACGGCAAACTCGTCGTAAGGATTAACGATCAGGTTGACCCCTTCATCCGAGATCTGACCATTACCACCGACCACGATTTTGGCTTCGGTGTCAAAGGTCTGTTTGATACAGGCTACAATCTTCACAATACTTTCCTCCATATAAAAGTTGACATCTATCTATTATTTCAAGACATTAGTCGCGATTACCAGTCGCATGACCTCACTGGTGCCTTCATAAATTTCCGTAATCTTGGCATCGCGGAAATAACGTTCCAAAGGATAATCGGTAGTATAGCCATAACCGCCGAGAATCTGAATACCCTGAGTGGCAGCTTTCATCGCGGTCTCAGCCGCCATCAATTTTGCCATAGCCGCCTCTTTACCGAAAGGTTGGCCCTGATCCTTGAGATAAGCGGCCCGATGGGTAAGCAGACGAGCCGCTTCATAGTGGGTCGAAAGATCGGCCAGCATCCACTGGATGGCCTGCAGCTGGGCAATCGGCTTGCCGAACTGAACCCGTTCCTTGGCATAAGCGGTAGCATCTTCGATTGCAGCCCGGGCAATACCTAAAGCCTGTGAAGCGATGCCGATACGGCCGCCATCCAGAGTGGTCAGAGCAACCTTAAAACCTTTGCCGATCTCTCCTAAAAGATTCTCTTTGGGAATCCGGCAATCTTCAAAGACAAGCTCAGCCGTGGAACTGCCTCTGATCCCTAGCTTATCTTCCAAGGTACCGACGCTGAATCCGGGATTATCGAGTTCCACGATAAAAGCACTGATGCCCCGATGGCCCTGAGTTTTGTCGGTTGATGCGATCAGCACACAGTAATCGGCTTCGTTGCCATTGGTAATAAAGATCTTGCGACCATTGATAACCCACTCATCACCATCAAGAACCGCCGTAGTCTGCAGGTTGGCGGCGTCAGAACCGGCGTTGGGCTCAGTCAGGCCCAGACACCCGAGTTTCCGGCCACTGGCCATATCGGCCAGATATTTCTTCTTCTGCGCTTCCGTGCCGAAAATTTTAATCGGATCACAGGCCAGAGAGTTATTGACCGACATAATGACCCCGGTTGAAGCACATTGACGTGAGATCTCTTCGATGGCAATCGCATAACAGATATTGCTCATACCGGAGCCTTCATATTCAACCGGCACGCTGACGCCCATCAAACCAAGCTCACCCATCTTTTTAACGTTGGCAGCCGGAAACTTATGCTCTTTATCTACCTCTTTGGCGATAGGTTTTACCTCTTTTTCCGCAAAACCCCTGGCCATTTGCAGCATCATTCTCTCTTCATCACTATAGACAAATTCCATAATTTTTCATCCTCTTTACCAGTTGCTGACAGAATTTATAAATCTTAGCTGTAATCGTAGAATCCGCGCCCACTCTTACGACCATAAAAACCGGCATCGACATATTTTTTCAGAAGCGGACAGGGACGATATTTGGAATCGCCCAGACCTTCGTGCAAGACATTCATAATTGCCAGACAGGTATCGAGTCCTATCAGATCTGCCAGGGCCAGAGGGCCCATCGGGTGATTCATCCCCAGCTTCATAACATTGTCGATATCCTCAGGTTTGCCGACTCCTTCAAAGAGACAGTAAACCGCTTCATTAATCATCGGCAGGAGAATACGATTGGCGATAAAACCGGGAAAATCGTTAGCTTCACAAGGAATTTTTCCAAGTTTCCGGGAAAGTTCAACCACAGCATTATAAGTCTCGTCAGTGGTAGCCAAACCTTTAATAACTTCAACAAGCTTCATAACCGGCACCGGATTCATGAAATGCATGCCGATCATCTTTCCCGGCCGTTTGGTGGCTGCCGCAATTTTAGTTATCGAAATAGATGAAGTATTGGAAGCCAGAATGGCATTTTCGGGACATATCGCATCGAGCTGAGCAAAAATATCGAGTTTAATCTTCTCATTTTCGGTAGCCGCTTCAACAACGATATCAACATCTTTCATGCCGGCCAGTTCAGTCGTCGTCGTAATCCGCCCTAAAACCGCATCCATCTCGGCCTGTTCCATCCGACCTTTATCAACCGTACGCTGCAGGTTTTTTTTAATAACCGACATGCCGTGTTCTACAAATTTCTCAGCAATATCATGCATGACAACCTGTAATCCGGCCTGAGCGGCAACTTGCGCGATGCCATTTCCCATCTGACCGGCGCCCACCACGCCAAACTTTTTAATCTCCATAATCTTCAATCTCCTGCAAAGTATATAAGAATAATCCTACCGTCTCTCAACCACCATGGCCGCGCCCTGTCCACCGCCGATACACAGGGATGCAAGACCGCGTTCAGCATCGTTCTGCTCAAGAGCAGTCAACAGTGTCACCAGAATACGGGCGCCGGAGCAGCCGATCGGGTGCCCTAAAGAGATACCGCTGCCATATATATTGGTACGCTCCATATCTATCTTCAGCTCCCGCACGCAACCGATAGCCTGGGAGGCAAAAGCTTCATTCAATTCAAAATAGTCAATCGCGTCAAGTCCCATATTGAGACGTTTGAGCAAGCGCTTGATGGCCGGAATCGGTCCCAGACCCATATAGGCGGGATCAAGACCGCCTGACTGAAAACCTTTAATGACGGCTTTGACCTGCAGACCCAGAGCCGCTGCTTTTTCCGGAGTCATCAGCAGCAGAGCGGCGGCTGCGTCATTGATACCGGAGGCGTTACCGGCAGTAACTGTCCCCCCTTTGGTGAAGGCTGGAGAGAGCTTACCCATTTTCTCGACGGTCGTATCCATGGGCCGTTCATCGACAGCAAAAGTGATCGGGTCTTTTTTCCGCTGCGGAATCATGACCGGGACGATCTCCTCCTTAAAGATGCCGTCAGCAATCGCCTTACGGGCCCGCTGATGGCTTAATGCCCCCAGCTCATCCTGCTCCAAACGGGAAATACCATAGAGGTTGGCAATGTTCTCGGCGGTCATGCCCATATGATAGCCATAGAAAATTTCCCATAAACCATCATGAACCAGAATATCCGTCATCTCAACGTTGCCCATTCGGGCTCCCCAGCGGGCCGCCGGCATGGCGTAAGGGATCTGACTCATATTTTCCATGCCGCCGGCGATCATTACCTCAGCTTCACCGAGGGCAATCGCCTGTGCCGCCAGGGCTACAGCCTTGAGCCCGGAGGCACAGACTTTATTGATGGTATAGCCACCGGCTTCACGCGGCAGACCGGCCCGAATCATCGCCTGGCGGGTGACATTCTGGCCCTGAGCCGCACCGAC
>JAFGVI010000090.1 GCA_016938065.1 Deltaproteobacteria bacterium
GTGCTCAGGTGATTTCCCTCCACTTCTTAAGCTCAATTTCTGTTTTCCCAGCGCTCAATGCGCCCAAATTGCGGAACTCGCGCTAACGCGCTCAGACAGCCGCAATTTTAATGGGCTTCTTTCGCTGGGGAAAACGACGAAATTTCGCGAGACGTTGCGGGAAATCACCTGAGCACCCTCAAACATAGAAACTGCCTGAATATTCGAAAGACAACAACAATACCCCTTGACAAAATGGAGGAAAATATACTAATTTCCCGCCGCATAATCTATAAATCAATATATATAAATATTCACTGACGAGGTTACGACCAGAATGAATATCGGAGCAAAGCTTGTTGACTGGGCCATCCGCCGGCCCCGCCTGGTGACGGTTTCCATGATCATCGCCACTATTGTCCTGGGCTCACTGATCGCCCTGGTCAAGGTCGATACCGATCCCGAAAACATGCTCAGCGCCAAAGAAACGGTGCGGATTTTTCACAATCAGGTAAAAAAAGATTTCGACCTCAACGATGTCGTGGTTCTGGGTATCGTCAATGAAAAAGATAAAGACGGGGTTTTTAACCCGCAGACCCTGGCCAAAGTCACTGAACTGACGACCTTCATCCGCACCCTCTCCTGGCCCGACCCTGCCCATCCCGGCCAACAGATCGGGGTTATCAAACGCAACCTCATCGCCCCGGGCACGGTTGACAGTATCGAACAGGGCGGCCCGGGTGAGGTGCGTTTCGCCTGGCTCATGCAGGAGGCCCCGCCCACCCGGGAGGAGGCCGCCCGAATCCGCCGCCTGGCTCAGGCCAATCCCCTTTTAAACGGCACCCTGATTTCCGAAGACGGCCGGGCCCTGGCCATCTATATCCCGATCTCGAGTAAAGATCTGGCTTACCGCGTCAAAAAAGAGCTTGAAAAAAAGATCGCCACCTTCACCGGCGATGAAGCCTATCATATCACCGGCCTGCCGGTCGCCGAAGATACCTTCGGGGTTGAGATGTTTATTCAGATGGCGATTTCGGCCCCGGTAGCCATGCTCCTCATCTTTCTGCTGATGCTCTTTTTCTTCCGCCAGATCAAACTGATTCTGGCGCCGATGATCATCGCCATGGTTTCGGTGATCTGCACCATGGGCCTTCTCATCGGCTGCGGCAACACCCTGCATATCATGAGTTCGATGATCCCGATTTTCCTGATGCCCATCGCCGTGGTTGACAGCATTCATATTCTTTCCGAATTTTTCGACCAGTACCAGAAAACCCGGGATCGGCAAAAAACGATCAAGGAGGTTATGAGCAAACTTTTCGCGCCGATGCTCTACACCTCGCTGACCACTGCGGCCGGTTTTCTCTCGCTGACCCTGACCCCGATTCCGCCGGTCCAGATTTTCGGTCTCTTTGTCGCTCTGGGAATAGTCATCGCCTGGGTTTTGACCATGACCTTCGTGCCCGCCTATGTCATGCTCCTGAAGGAGAGCAGCCTCGCCGGTTTCGGTCAGACTCACGGCGGGGAAAGCGGAACCTCCCCGACCCACCGTTTTCTTGCCTGGCTGAGCCGCTTCACGGTGGTCCGGGCGAAGCTGATCGTCGGCAGCTGCCTGATTCTGCTGCTTATCGCCGGCTACGGTATCAGCAAGATTCAGATCAATGACAATCCGGTTAAATGGTTTACAAAAAGCCATCCGATCCGGGTGGCCGACCATATTTTGAACCACCATTTCGGCGGAACCTACGAAGCCTACCTGGTCATCGAGCCTGCTCAAGGCGAGACCAAAGAGTTCAGCCCCACCCTTTTGGGTGAAAAACTGCGCCACGCGATCGAGCCCCGGCTCACGGCATTAGCAAACGGCCCGGAACTTCGCAGCGCCAGCAATCAGATTCTGGATGAGCTCGAAAAAGAGCAGCTCGGCAATCGGGAAGAGTTCCTGCGCGCCCTGCGGGAGCGCTTCCAGGCCCTCCAGGAAAAAACCACCGACGACAACCTGTTTGAGGCGTGGTATCCACTGATTGAGACGGTAGAGAGCGCCATGGAGGAAACGGCCGTTTTCAAAAATCCGCAGGTTTTACATTACATCGAAAGCCTGCAGAACGAACTGAAAAAACATCCGCAGGTCGGCAAAAGCAACTCCATCGTCGATGTTGTGAAAAAGGTGCACCAGGAACTGCTCAGCGGCAACCCGGAAGATTTCAGCATCCCCGACAGCCGGGCCGCCGTGGCCCAGTGCCTGATCTCGTTTCAGAACAGTCACAAACCCGAAGACCTCTGGCATCTGGTGACCCCCGATTTTCGCCGCGCCAACCTCTGGGTCCAGCTCCACTCCGGCGACAACCAGGACATGGAGGCCGTGATCGACACCGTCAAACGCTTCACCGCGCTTAACCAACCACCTCTGCCCCTGACTTTTCGCTGGGCCGGTTTAACTTACATCAACGTGGTCTGGCAGGATAAGATGGTTGCGGGCATGCTCAAATCCCTGCTCGGCAGTTTTGTCATCGTCCTGATCATGATGGTGATGCTCTTCCGCTCACCGCTCTGGGGCCTGATCGCCATGATCCCGCTGACGGTAACCATTACCCTGATCTACGGCATTATCGGTCTCATCGGCAAAGATTATGATATGCCGGTCGCCGTCCTCTCCTCTTTGACCTTAGGCCTGGCGGTCGATTTTGCCATTCACTTTCTCGAACGTTCACGCATGGCCTTTCGCGAATGCGGCAGCTGGAAGGCGGCCTCCCGCATCATGTTTGAAGAACCGGCCCGGGCTATCTCCCGTAATATCATCGTCATTGCCGTCGGTTTTACGCCGCTGCTGCTGGCTCCCCTGATGCCGTATAAAACGGTCGGCATCTTTCTCGCCAGCATCATGCTGATCTCGGGCCTGGCCACCATCATGATTCTACCGGCCCTGCTCACCCTGGGCCAAAACTATCTTTTTCGTAAAATCAACCCGACTCAAAAAGAAAAACCATAAGGAGAAAAATTATGCGCAAGCTTGCAATAAACCGCATCCTGATCACCAGTTTGCTGCTTTTCAGTTTAGCTTCAGCTGCGGGAGCGGAAGCTAAGACCCCCGAGGTTGAAACGATTGTCAAACGCGCCAACCTGGCCGCCTACTACGCCGGCAAAGATGGCCGGGCAACGGTCAAGATGACGATTACCGACGCACAGAAACGCGTTCGAGAGCGGGAATTCACGATTTTAAGACGGGATCAGGAGGATGGTGGGCGGCAGCAGTTCTATGTCTATTTCAAACAGCCCAGCGATGTTAAAGGCATGGTTTTCATGGTCCATAAATTTATCGATAAAGACGATGACCGCTGGCTCTACCTGCCGGCTCTGGATCTGGTCAAACGTATCGCCGCCTCGGACAAGCGCACCAGTTTTGTCGGCTCCGACTACTTTTATGAGGATGTCTCGGGCCGCGGCCTCGACGAAGATGAACATCAGTTGATTGAGACCACCGAGACCTGTTATGTCGTGGAAAACCGGCCTAAAGATCCGAAAAGCGTCGAGTTTCAGAGCTATACTGTCTGGATCGACAAAAAAACCTTTCTTCCACTCAAGGCTGAATACCTAGATCCCGAAGGCCAGCTCTACCGCCGGGTTGAAGCTTTAAAGATCGAAGAGATTGAGGGCTATCCCACGGTGGTCGAATCCCGGGTCGACAATCTTACCGGCGGCGGCTTTACCATCAGCCGTTTCAGCCATATCGACTTCGATATCAACCTCAAGGAAGACCTGTTTACAGAACGTTATCTCAGGCGCCCGCCCCGGGAAGCCAAACGCTAGAGAGACAAGGGAAAGGGAGTAAATACCTTGAAACAAACAATCCGGTTACTGCTGCAGCTGTTTCTGACAATCGCGCTCCCGGGTCTTGCCGCCGGCGCCGCAGAAACAACCTTTTCTGCGGATTTGCCGGCATTGTTCACCGGGCAGTTCAATAAAAAACTGGAAGAGGCCGGTCTCGATTATCGGGGCTTTGTCGATCTCCGCGGCGGCCGCCGGCTGCGCCAGCCCCTTGCCGAAGAATCAACCTCGATGGCGGAGAGCCGCCTGCAACTCGAATTGAACGGCGATTTTGCCGGGCTCCTCGGCAAGATCAAAGGTGATCTGTTTGCCGACGCCGTCGATGATCACAGTGGCGCTGAGCTGCGGGAGGCCTTTTTTCTGGCAAGCCCCCTCGAATTTGCCGATCTTAAAGTCGGCCGCCAGATCATGACCTGGGGCACCGGCGACCTCCTCTTCATCAATGATCTCTTCCCCAAAGACTGGAAAGCTTTCTTTATCGGCCGTGACGACGAATATCTCAAAGCCCCGGCTGATGCTGCGCGCCTGAGCCTCTTTTTTGCCCAGGCCAACCTCGATTTCGTCTACATGCCCCGCTTTAATCCCTCCAGCTATATCGACGGCCACCGACTCTCTTACTGGTTTCCCGGGACGCAGACGATTGTCGGCCGCAACCATATCCTGCGCGATGACGAACGTAGCCGCTGGTTTGACGACGACGAAATCGCCCTGCGCCTCTATCGCAACTGGGGCGGCACCGAAGTCGCCCTCTATTTTTATGATGGCTACTGGAAAACCCCGGAAGGAATGCTGGAGGACGGCCGGGTCTACTATCCCGGTCTGCAGACGTTCGGGGCCAGCTTACGGACCTCTTTAGAAGGCGGTCTGGCCCATCTCGAAGTTGGACATTACGACTCCAAAGAAGATCGCCATGGAGACAACCCCCTAGTCCGCAACAGCGAGTGGCGGCTCCTTATCGGCTATGAACATGAAGTTGCCCCTGACCTGACCGCCGGCCTGCAATACTATCTTGAATACATGGAAGACTACGATAACTACCGCCACAGTCTACCGCCGCAAACTGAAAAAAGAGATCAATACCGCCATCTCCTGACCCTGCGCCTGACCCAGCTTCTGCTCAGCCAGAACCTTAAACTCTCCCTCTTTGCCTACTATTCGCCCAGTGACCAGGATGCCCACTTAAGGCCCCAGATCAGCTATAAACTGACCGACAACTGGCTCCTGGTCGGCGGTGCCAACCTCTTCTCCGGCGAGTCCGAGGCCACCTTTTTCGGCCAGTTCGAAGAAAACAGTAACGCCTACGCCGGCCTGCGTTACAATTTCTAAGCCCTTTAAACAACCCCCGCATATCAAGAAGTTCAGAATCCGCATTTCAATGCTGACAAAAACAGTTTGACAAACTATTGCTCCGCGTATTCAGCCCGACTGACATCTTAGTTTTTCGGGCTGACCGAATTACTCCAGCGACAAGCCTCCAGATAAAGATCGGGAATCGCGGCTTCAGGAATGGCAAGCTTGTCGGCCAGCTCTTTGACCAGAGCCCAGCGGCCCTGCTCGTAGGCGATAACCAGAATCAGAAAGGCTGCCAGCAGACCTTTTTTCTGAATCAGAGCCAGGGCAATATTTTCCGAAAGCGGAATTTTGCTGATAATCTCATGCATCGGCTGATCCATAATGGCGTCGAGCAAAGAAAAGATTCCCACCGTAAACAGCTCCGAAGATTTTACCCGCTTCTGCGAAAGCTGGGCCAGCAACTCGCAGAATTTCCCCCTGATACAGGCCAGGTTGATCAGTTCATGGGGTTTGCCGGAACTTAAATTGGAGATTGCGATCAAGCTCATAAAGCGTTGCAGTTCATCTTTGCCCATATAGACCAGGGCTTGTTTGATCGTGGAAATCTTATTGAGGCGGGCAAAAAAAGGTGAATTGATATAGCGTAAAAGTTTGTAGGAGATGCCGACGTCACGGCTGACCAGTTCATCAAGTTTGGCAAATTCGAAGGCATCCTGATGCAGCAGGGCAACAATCTCGAGATGACTCAGCTGGGTGGTTTCGATCTGCCGCCCCTTGATGATTTCCGGCCGACAGAAGAAGTAACCCTGAAAAAAATCAAAACCCAGATCGAGAGCTATGGCAAACTCTTCATTGGTCTCGATTTTCTCCGCCAGAAGTTTGGGCCCGGGATTGGGCAACCGTCGGATGTAGGATGTGATCTCAGCAATCGTGCTGATGCGAAAATCAAACTTGATAATATCAGCCATTTCAATCAGAGGTCTGAGTTCAGGCAGATAGATAAAATCATCGAGGGCAATCAGATACCCCTTGGCCGAGATTTCCCGGCAGGCTTCAAGCAGTTCCGGAGTCGGCTTTACGTCTTCAAGGATTTCAACCACTATCTTCTCTTTGGGCAGGAGCAGGGGAATACGTTTAAGGAGCAGACTCTCCGTGAAATTGATAAAAGAGAGACTGTCACCGGCGATCTCCTCCATACCGATGTTGATGACGCTGTTGCTCAAAACCTGGCCGGTCGCCAGATCACCATCAATATCGGGCACAAAGTTGGCAGTACTGTCACGAAACAGGAGCTCGTAAGCGTAAATCTTTTTTTTCCGGTTAAAAATAGGCTGGCGGGCAACATAGGCATCCATAAGCCCGGTTTCTCCTCTGATCTATAGTCTTTATAGTCTTGATTTAATCGCAGTCGGCAGAATGTCACCGGGCCTAGCAGAAACGGGAGTCAGATCTTTTTTGCGAGATCTCATCGTCCCCCGCCGTAATCCAGCCGTCCCGGGATGATACGACCTGATCAAATTTTGCCACATAAGGCTTGATGTCAAGCAGAGGGGTGCCATCCAGAACATCAACTCCTTCAATAAGCAGAGTATTGCCCTTAACTTCCAGCAGTTTTACCACCGACAGGCCGATATGGTTGGGCCGAACCGGCGCCCGGGTCGCAAAAACCCCTCTTTCCACCACGTCCATAAAGGGAATTACTTTAAGTTTGGTTTTTTGACATTGATGAAATATATAAATAAGATAGATGTGACTGAAACCTTCAAGATCCTGCAGGCCGGCGGCATACGCATCGTCGACCACGACTTCACCTAATTTTCCGACCGCGCTTTTCGGCTGAATCGGCATTATCTCAAGCTCTTTAAAGGGCGAATGAATCACCCCGATCGGTTTTATCACAATTGGCAACCTCTCATTTAATCTAACCGTCCGAACCCGGCCCACGTTAAGCACTTTTATCCAGACCAAATTTTCATGAAGATTATCGTGACTCAAGTTGAGTCATAACATTGATGAAACTTTTCCGCAACGTTTCGATACGCCGCCGATTAACTCCGAAATCACTGTAACCCACCCGTGAGGCTGAGCGCAGATTGATGATTTTTTTCTCTTCATCAATAACAAACTCAACATCATCGACAAATTTAAAGAAGCTCGAAACAAATTCGGCCCGCAGATAATTTCCCTCGGAGACCACCACCCGCCCGCCTTCAAGCATAGACACGGCCCGGATCAGGGCCGTACGCGCCGCCGCCGGCGGCAGGGAGCAATTAAAAGGCTCAATAAAGTGGCCGGCATCAGAAGCGAGTGACGAGACGCAGTTGGGTGAAGCGGGACAGGCCGCAAGAGTATGAGTACCAACAGCCGGGGTCGCTGAAGCGCACCCGGCCAGAGCCAAAAGAACCAGCAGAATATTAAACGGAAAAGACATTTTCAAACCTCGAGTTAAGCTAAAAGGAAATCCAGCGTTTCAATACAAAATCTGTCCCACCGACTCCGCGCTTGCCCTAAAGGCATCGACCAGAGTTGACAGTATATGTAAATAGATATATAATCAGCTACACAAGCTGACTCTGGCTCAGACCAGAAAGAAAACAGCCTCATCAGAACAGGAGCTAACTATGGGCACCGTAAAAAAACTTTTCGCTCTCGACGAAGGGATTGCCAAGGAATTGGAGATTGTTGCTGCCGCAATAAATAAAACCCAAAAAGAAGTCGTTGAAACGGCACTCGATTTCTATTTTGACTATAGCGATGGAATTGTTGCCGACAAACTCACAGAAGATATCAAAAACGGTAAAATGAAAGTCTATGACAGTGACGACGTCTATAAAAAATTGGGCATTGAACTGTGAAGGTTCAATATGCAAGTCAAGCGGTTAAAGACCTTCAAGGATTTAATGCCGTCGACAGAACTCTGATCGCAAAAAAGATCCACTACCTCGCAGACAATTTCGAGCAGCTTAAACAATCGAAAAAAGTCCGAGAACTGAAGGGAACCAGATTCCCTGGCCAATACCGCTTTACCATAGCCCGAAAAATAAGGGCGATTTTTCGCATTGAAAATAATGCCCTTATCATGCTTATATTGCGTGTCGGCCGCAGAACCGATATCTATACATAAAAAACTCCTGGGTCAACTTAGGCACAAACCAGATCGGGAAAGGTGGCCGCAACAGCCGGGCAGATGATTTTTCCGGCGCGCAGATTAAGGGCTGCGGCCTGGCCCGGGTTCTGCTCGAGAAAACCTTCGAGCCCGAGAGCGGCAAGCTTCCGACAATAAGGCAGGGTGGCGTTGCAGAGGGCCTGGCTGCTGGTGCGGCCGACGGCGCCCGGCATATTGGCGACGCAGTAGTGGACAATCTCTTCGACGACAAACACCGGATCGCTGTGGGTCGTCGGCCGGCTCGCGACACAACAGCCGCCCTGATCTATGGAAACATCGACAATGACCGCCCCTTTTTTCATTTTCTTGAGCAGCGGCAGATCGATCAGAACCGGCGCCTTGGCCCCGGGAATCAGCACCGCCCCGACGATGAGATCGGCTTTAACGGCATAGCTTTCCAGAGCGTGAGGATCGCAATAGATCGTGGTTACGTTGGCGGGCATGATTTCGTCAAGCTGCCGCAGGCGTTCGAGATTAATATCCATAAGAACAACCTGGGCTCCGAGCCCGGCCGCAACCCGGGCCGCATTGGTGCCGACCACGCCGCCGCCGACAATCAGGACCTCGGCCGGCGCAACCCCGGCGACACCGCCGAGCAGAATGCCCCGCCCCAGCATCGGTTTTTCGAGACATTTGGCCCCCTCCTGAATTGACATCTTACCCGCCACCTCACTCATCGGCGTCAGCAGAGGAAGATGGCCGTCGGCAGAGGTCAGGGTTTCATACGCCACTGCGGCAATGCCTTTCTCAAGACAGCCCTCGGTCAGGGCCCGGGAGCCGGCAAAATGGAAATAGCAGAAAAGAATCTGACCATCGCGTAATTTTGCGATCTCCTCAGGCAGCGGTTCCTTGACCTTGATCACGAGTTCAGCCCGCCGATAAATTTCGTCGGCCGTTGCCACGAGCTCAGCCCCGACCGTCAGATAATCGGTATCATCATAACCGCTGCCCAGGCCCGCCCCTTTTTCAAAAAGCACGGTGTGACCATCGGCAACCAGCAGCTGGGCGCCGACCGGCAGCAGGGCAACACGATATTCATCTTTTTTGATCTCTTTGGGAATGCCGATAATCATACCAACCTCCAGCTGATAAAAAAATAGAAACTTTTACACCCTCAACTCAATCTTTCCAGACGCAGCCGCTGCCGACTGTCAAAAAGGCGGCGGGCTCCTAAGGAGACTGCGGCAATCGTCCCGAAACCACTGCCGGCGCCGATCAGAAACATGATCATGATCTGGTATTTAACCGCCTCCAGAGGCGGACTGCCGGCCAGAATCTGACCGGTCATCATCCCCGGCAGACTGACAATTCCGGCCGCCATCATGGCATTGATGGTCGGCATCAAACCGGAGCGAATACTTTCGCGCCGGATTTCAGTCATGGCCTCAAACCAGGTCTCACCCAGCATCAACCGATTTTCAATAATCTGCCGCTGCTGCCAGACATTATGCAGCAGGCGGTCAAAACCTAAAGCGACGCCGTTCATGGTATTGCCGAGAAGCATGCCGAGCAGCGGAATCGCATAACGAGGTTCATACCATGGTTGATTATTGATGACCATAGTTAAAGTAAAGATCAGCATCGGGAAGGAGGTCAGAAACATCGACAGGGTGCCGATGCCGAAGCCCCAGAGCCCTTTAAACTGGCGCTTCTGCCGCCGGGAAACCTCGCGCCCGGCGTTAAAGAGCATAAAAAGACTCAAAAGGGCAATCCAGCCCGGCCCGGCGCTGCTAAAAAGCCATTTAAGTATAAAACCGATCAACAATAACTGCAGGGTTGTTCGGCCCGCGGCCAGCAGAATCTGGCCGGCCATTTCCAGACGCAGAGGCAGTGATGAAAGGGCCAGGGCGAGAATCAGCAGGGAGGTCAGAAGAAGATCAAACGCCGTCAGGGGGATAACATTCATGGGAATAACATGCTAGTGCACCTGGCCCTTGCCGACCAGTTCGAGCTGACCGTTTTCAATCTGGAAGTGACGCCCGCCGAGACGCAAACCCTGGGCTAAATCATGGGTCACCCAAACCATCGCGGCCGCGTGCTGCTGCTGATAGTCAAGAAAAAGTTTTTCCACCCGCTGCGTGTTCAGGGGATCAAGGTTGGCGGTGGGTTCATCCAGGAGCAGAACCGTCGGCTGGTTCTGCAAGAGGCGCAAAATTGCAAGGCGCTGTTTTTCGCCGGACGAGAGCCGGGCAATCGACCAGTTCATAACCTGGGCCTCAAAACCTAAAACGGCCAGCCTTGCCGAAGCCGAAGATCTATTAACCGGAGATCTATTAAAATGTTCCCCCACCTTATCATGCCACCACTGGCTTTCAGCCGGCAGGAGAGCGACCCGGCGGCGCCATTCCGGGCCTGACCAGGACTGGCTAGAACGGCCATCAAGCAGAATCTCTCCGCCATGCGGATCGAGATCGGCCAGGGCCCGCAAAAAGAGACTCTTCCCGGCTCCGGAAGGGCCCGCCAGGGCAACTGTCTCGCGCGCTTCGACCGTCAGGGAAAAGGGGCCCAGATGATGATAAACCAGGCCGTTTACGATCAGTTTCGACATAGGCCTCACCCGGCGGTTGCGGGCTCCAGCCAGGGCTTAAGACTCTGCAGCAGATTAAGAGAGCGCTCCCGCCAGGCGGCATAGGCGGCCGCTTTTCGCCAGGCCGCCGCCGCTCCGGAAAAATCATTCTCATTCCAAGCACAATAACCGGCAAGCAGAAACTGGTAGCCGTCATCCTCATTGAGTTTTTTAATTTTTGTCAGGAGTGGATAGGCCTCCTGATAACGCCCGCCGCGATAGAGGATCTGGGCCCGCCGAAAAGCCAGAGTATTATCAGGATCAGGGGCCGGCTCGATTTTTTCTAAACGATCCAAAGTTTTCAGGGCATTATCAATCTGGCCGGACTGCTGGTACAGAGCAATCAGGGTTAAAAGCTCCGGGCGAGTGGGTTGCACCTGGGCGAAAACCCTCTCCCAGGCCTGAGCAGCGGCGGCCGGCAGCTGCAACTGCTGGTAGATGCCGGCGAGCAGCCGGCTCTCGGCCGGGGTCATGCGGCCTGCAGCCTCTATCACTTTATAAGCGCTCAAGGCGGTCTCGTAGGCCTGAGCCGCAAGCGCGATCTGCCCATAAAGACGCCAGTGCTCGATCTCTTCCGGATAACTGTCCACCAGACGAGCCGCCACGGCTAAAGCTTCCCGGGTTTGCTCAAGGCGCCAGTGAACCTGCAGCAGGGCTTTAAGCCAGTCTGCCGGGGCCGGTTTAAGCCCTGAGACCAGCGCCAGCAGCAGCGCACGCGCCTTGATAAAATCTTCACCGTAAAGATAAGCGACGGCGGCCTGATATTTAAGTTGCGTCTCCTTTTCCGGCAGGAGCGCGGCCGCCTGCAGCAGGATTTCCGCCGCATCTTTATACTGTTCGGCCATCATTAAAGCCATGCCGAGATTTTCATAGACGACATTAAAATCCGGGGCGGCGGCCACCACCAGGCGATAGAGCTGAGCCGCTGCGCCAAACTGGCCCAGCTGAAAATCAAGATTGGCCGCCATGAAATTTAAAAGCACCGGCGCTTTCGACTTTGAACCGGAGGTATAAGCCCTGAATTGCTGCAGGCCTTTCTCATATTGCCCCTGCCGACTGCACTCCTGCATGGCCATAAGAACACGGGAAGCCCCCGGCGACAACTCTTTCTGATAGTAAGCCGCTTCCCGGGCCGATACGCCCGCTAAAGATAAGAACAACTCGGAAAACAGCAGCAAAAAAAGAAACGCCGCCGACTGATATAAATGGTTTCCGCGCATCAGCAATAATTTATTAACGACCCAGTTTAAAGACGATAGTTGTTTCCACCAGCGTTTTGACTTTGCTGCCGGCAACCTGACCCGGTTGAAACCGCCACTTGACCAGGGTCTCCCGCACCGCTTTTTCAAAGTAGCCGGGGGGCTCCGCCCTGATAATCTGCAACCCTTCGACCCGTCCCTCGGGGGTGACGAAAAAGCGCACCTGCACCGAGCCCTCAATGCCGCGGCGGCGGGCAAGAAAGGGATAGACCGGCTCCATCCGGGTCGTACTCAGGGGTTGACGATCTAGCTCGCCGACCCGATAAAAATCGGGCCGTGCCAAAACCGGAACCGCCGGCAGGGGTGTTGCCGGCAACGGCGAAAGGGTAAAGTCGGTCTCAATCCGCGGGTCAAGTTTCACCGGGGAAAGCTTGAGCTCGGGATTTATTTGCGGGATCGGCAAAGGGGCCGGCAGAATTTCCGGCGGTGGTTCGGGCAGCTCCACCTCCGGCCTAAGCTCGGGTTCACTGGGGGAACGTTCCGGCAGCGGCTCAAGTTCAGCTTTTTCCAGATAAACCGGCTCCTTAAGCAGATGCGGCAATTTTCGCGAGCCGCCATCCCCGCGAAAAAGCCAGGGAATAAAAGCCATAATCAAAAGGTTTAAAAGCAGGGCTCCCGCCAGGGACAGCGGCAGATCGCGCTTACGACGATGATCACAGGACATAAGCAATCACCGACGGGAAGGAACTTCGGCGGCAACTGCCAGGCGTTGGGCCCCGGCCAGCCGGCATTGATCTAAAACCTTGACCATCAGCCCGGTCGTCACTTTTTCATCCGCGACAACGACGATACTGCCCTCCGGATTCTGGGCCAGAAAACGCTCACTGACAGCTCTAAGGCTGCGCAGGTCAATTTTCTGACCGTCCACAAAGATCTGACCGGCGGCGTTAATACCGAGACGCAGACCGCTCTGCCGGGTCTCTTCGGCCGTCAGCGCCGCCGGGCGCTGGACCTCGACCCCGGATTCGCGCACAAAACTCGTCGTCACCAGAAAAAATATCAGTAAAATAAAGACCATATCGAGCATCGGCGCCATATCGACCTGCGCCGGCTTGCGTTCACGCCGCAGTCGGGCCCGCACATTGATCATATAAGCTCCTTCATCACCCCGGCGCGAAACTCATCTAATCTCTGCGAGATCAGAAAGATCCGGCGCCGCAGAAAACCGGCCATAAAGAGACCGGGAATCGAGACAAAAAGACCACTCTGGGTCGTAATCAAAGCTTCGGCAATGCCGTTGGCCAGGGCCCGGGGATTGCCGGTACCGTAGATTGAGATGGCATCGAAAGTCGAGATCATGCCCTGCACCGTACCGAGCAGACCGAGCAGCGGCGCAATTGAGGCCAGAGCATAAATGTAATTAATATGGCGGCCCAGCCGCTCGGTTTCGCCGGCAATCAGAGAGTTGAGCAGGGCCAGATTATCGCGCCGGACCGAACTCATGGACTCGAGAAAATGGCCCACCACATGACAGAGCGGCGTGCCGAAGAAATCTTCGACCGGGCGGCGTTCGCGAACCACAACCAGAGCCTCGGGAATCGCCATATCCCGCTGATTCACCGCCCAGACCGACTGCAGTTCCAGAAGAATCAGCACCCACATGACCAGCGAGATACCAATGATAGGCACCATCAAAGGCCCGCCCCGATAAAAATAATCCAGAATGTCAAAAAAAACCTGCATCCATCCCCCGCCTCAGAATTTCAGCCTTCAGCCTTTTCACTGCGCCCCTGCAGGGCGATACTCAAACTCACCGATTTCTCTTCCATATCACCGATAATGGCATCAACCCGGCGGGCAAACCAGGTGTGCAGCAGAATAATCGGAATCGCCACAGTCAGGCCGAGTTTGGTCGTAATCAGGGCCTCGGAGATCCCGCCCGACATCATCCGGGGATCGCCGGCGCCATAGACGGTAATCACCTGAAAGGTGTTGATCATACCGGTCACCGTCCCCAAAAGACCTAAAAGAGGGGCAATCGCGGCCAGCACCTGCAGGGTCGGGAGAAATTTTTCGAGGCGGGGCAGCTCCTTGAGAATCGCCTCTTCGAGGACGCTGTCAAGGACATCACGACTCGCCTGACGCGCCCCGAGACCGGCTGCTAAAACCCGAAAAACCGGCCCTTTTTTATTCTGCAAAAGCTCCAGACAACGCTGAAAATCCCCTTTTGCCACCAGTTGAATGATTGTTCCCATAACCTTGTCGGTATTGCTCTTGACCCGGCTCAAAAAGAAAAAGCGCTCGAGACTGAAGATCAGAGCCACCAGCCCGACCAAAAGAATGGGCCAGACCAGAATTCCGCCGGAGAGCAGACGCTCCCAGCTCGAAGGGGTCAGAGCCAGACGACGGACGGCATCGCCGCCGGAAAAGTCAAGATAAACCGAGGGGCTCTCCCCGGCGATAAACTCTTTTAAGTTTTTAGAGACCCGCCAGCCCGGTTGTGAGACCGCAAGCAGGGCATCGTTTTCCGGGCCGAAAACCGCATATCCGCAGCTGCCGTCAGCCGCATTCTCATAGATCGTCGACAAAGCCCCGAGCCGAACAATGCTTCCTGTCGCCCGGCGGCCGTCGAGACCGATAAACGAAGCCTGCGCGCGCCGCCGGATCTGGCCGCTGGCCTGCATCTCATCAAGATAAAGATCGGCAATCGTTACGATCTCGGCCATTCCGGGAAAAGCGGTTTCCTGCAGAATCCGCTGCACCGGTGCAAGACGACCGGGCGCATCACCGGAAACCGGCGAACTCTCAAGCAGCCCCGCCAGATCGCGGGCGCTGGTACGCACCACCCCGGCAAGCTCGTTCAGTTTCAGCAAAGCCTGGCGACTTTTTTTCTCCAGTTCCTGCTGCTTTGCCGCGAGCCCTTCCAGTTCTTTTTCCTGAATGGCAATCAACTTTTCCAGTTCCGCGACCCGCTCGGCCGCTCGTACTTTTGCGGCTTTCGCGGTTTTGCGCAAAGCCGCAATCTCAACTTGGGTGAGCCGGTTTTCGACCGCGGCTGCAGCTTTTTCCTGGTCCACCTGCACCGTCGCCTGCTGCAGCAGTCCGGCACCCTGATTTTCGGCGGCAAACCCCCGTCCTCCGGCAACGACCAGCACCAGCAGAAACGTCAGGATGAAAAATCTTATACGCAGGCTCATGGCTTACCTCCGGCCACCGGCAGGCGGACAAGATCGAATGCGCGCTGTTTCAAGGTCATACGCAAAGCCTCTTTGACAGCTTCAACCGCGGCACCGGAGAGGGGCTGCCATTGTTTGGCCGTTTGATTGAACCAGCCCGCCCGCTCGCCATCCAGGGTAAGATAATAGAGCCCGATTCGCCCCAAACGCAACCTGCGCACCGTCGTCTCAACCCCGTCAAGAATCAGAGATTCATCGCTGACCTCAAAACCCCGGCCAAAACCGGCTTCAATTTTAAGCACCTCCATAACCCGGCGCAGTTTCTCTGCCAAATCCGCCCCGTAACTGTTTAAACCCTCCCGCAGATCCGCCAGGCGCCGTTCTCTTTCGACCAGAGAAAAAGGAAGATCGGCCGTCTGCAACGCGGCAATGCGGTTAACCATTTCATCAAGAAAAGGCTCAAGGCGAATGCCGATTTCATCCATCTCGTTAAGCCCGCTTTCCAGTCTGGCAATCTCACTTTGCCGCTGCTGACTGTAGCCTTTAAGTTTTTTACTGCGAGCCTCGAGCAGCAGGGCTTCCAACTCCAGGGCATGGCTTGCCTCTTCCAGCTCGCGGCGCTCATCCAGCCACGCCTGACGCCAGTCCGTCGTCTCTTTCTGCAGCGCCAGGGTCTCATGTACGGTCTGATCGATTTTCTGACGGCCGGGGGCTTGAGCCGGTGCCGCCCAAGCTGTTGCCGGTCCACCCGGGAAAAACATAAACAGCAGAATGATCGGCCAAAAAAACAGCTTTCTTTCCATCTTCTCTCCTACGGCAAAAAGGTCGGCCCACGCAGGCAACCAAAATGATAGTTAACTTTCATTTTCTATGTGAAGATTTCTTCTATATGTGTTAACTTATCGAAAGTCAACCGGGAAGAGTTCAATTTTACCTGCTGGACACTAAAATTCAAAAAGGTTTAAACATGCGCTATACACTTGCTGAAATTGCCGCCAGGATTGGCGGTCGGGTCGTGGGGGATGAGAATTTGGTCTTGACCGGCATCAACAGCCTGGAGTCGGCAACAGCCAACGAACTCTCCTTTGCCGAGGAAAAATATCTCGAAAAAGCGGTCTCATCCAAAGCCGGAGCTCTGCTTGTTCCCCGCCACGACGAGGCCCTGCCCCAAGCCCTGATTATCTGTGAGCACCCGTTTCGGGCTGCCGGTAAGATTATGCAGGAGATCGACAAGGCCGCCCAGATGGTCGAGTCCACTATCGACCAAAACGCCACCATCGGCGAAAATGTCTCACTCGGAAATAATCTTCATATCGGCCCCGGGGCCGTGATCGGCAATGACGTGATTATCGGCGACAACAGTCGCATCTACGCCAATACCTACATCGGCCGCGGGGTTACTCTCGGCGCAAACTGCCGCATCTATCCCGGGGTTGTCATTCGCGAAAACTGTTCTTTAGGCGACCGCGTCATCATTCATCCCAATTCGGTTATCGGTTCAGACGGATTCGGTTTTCTCCAGATCGGCGGCTGTAATGTTAAAATCCCTCAGATCGGCGGGGTCATTATCGAAGATGATGTTGAGATCGGCGCCCTCTGCACCATCAACCGCGCCGCCCTCGATAAGACCATCATCGGGCGCGGCACCAAGCTCGATGACCATGTCCATCTCGGCCACGGGGTCAAGGTCGGCCATGAGGTTATCATGTGCGCTCAGGTCGGCATCTCGGGCAGCGTCAAGATCGGCAATCAGGTACTGCTGGGACCGCGCAGCGGCACGGTAGACCACATTGAAATCGGCGACCGGGCCCGCTTGATGGCGGGCACCTCCGCAGCCAAAGATCTGGCCGGAGATCAGGACTACGGCGGCATTCCGGCGGTTCCGGCAAAACAAGCTCTGCGTCAGCTTATGGCCGCCACCCACCTGCCCAAAGATCGCGGTCGTCTGGCGGTTCTGGAAAAACGCGTTCAGGAACTTGAAAAACTTTTGCAAGAGAAACTTTAAAAAATTTTCAACTTAAAAAAACAGGAGAAAAAATCATGCGTTTTAAAAAGATGCTCACCATTGTTACCCTGGCGATCCTTGGCCTGCTTACGCTCGGTCTGCCGACAACCCCGCAGGCGGCGGAATTCAGCGCCGACATGGATACCAGAGCCCAGGGGCAGGTGGTCGTCCAGAGCAAAATTTTCATCAAGGGAGATCTGAGCCGCCACGAAATGAACCAGCAGGGTTACCGAATGATCTTGATCAACCGTCCCGACAAAGGCGTTGCCTGGACCCTGATGCCGCAGGAAAAGAGCTATCTCGAAATAACAGTCGACCCCGCCGACCGGGACGAAATCATGCCCCAAAATTGGGAGCAGGCGTTGAAAAAGGAGGGGAAAACGCTGGGGCAGGAGACCGCAAACGGCATCAGATGCAACAAATATGAACTGGTTGATGAAGACAAAGAGAAGGTAATCTACTGGATTGCTGAAAAAGAGAAGCTGCCGGTCCGGATTGTCACTGCCGAGACCGAAATAAACTTCCGCAACCTCAAGCAGGCAAAGCAACCCAACCAGCTCTTTGAGATTCCGGCCGGCTACCGCAAAATGGTGATGCCGCAAATGCCGGGCATGGACAATATGCAGGGGATGCCGGGAAGCGGCAACACGCCGGCTTTTCCCATATCCCGATAAGAAACCGTAAAAAACCTACTCAACTTTGTGACTTGAATTAAATCATTGACGTTTAAAACAAAATAAA
>JAFGVI010000091.1 GCA_016938065.1 Deltaproteobacteria bacterium
GACGGAAACCAAAATTTTCTGCGGTTGTTCAACCCATTTCGGCAACCCGCCCAACCAGAACAGCTGCCCGGTCTGTACCGGGATGCCCGGGGCTTTGCCGGTCTTGAATCGCCAGGTGGTTGATTTCGCGGTGCGGGCCGGTTTGGCGACCGCCTGTCAGATTACTCCGAGCAGTGTTTTTGCCCGCAAGAATTATTTCTATCCTGATCTGCCTAAAGGGTATCAGATTTCCCAGTTTGAACTGCCCATCTGCGTTGGTGGTCATCTCGATATCGAGGTTGAAGGGGAGATCAAGCGGATCGGCATTACCCGGATTCATATGGAAGAGGATGCCGGCAAACTGGTCCATCCCGAATATGAACACGGGGTCAGTTATGTCGATTACAATCGGGCCTGTGTGCCGCTGATTGAGATTGTCAGTGAGCCCGATATGCGCAGTCCGGAAGAAGCGGTGGCTTATTTGAAAGCCCTGCGTGAGATTGTCGTCTACCTCGGGGTCTCCGACGGCAATATGGAGGAGGGCAGTTTTCGCTGCGATGCCAATATCTCGCTTAGGCGCTGGGGCGCACCTGAATTCGGGACCCGAGCCGAGCTTAAGAATATGAACTCGTTCCGCAACGTGCAGCGGGCGATCGAGTATGAGGTGGAACGTCAGCGTGACATTCTTGACAGTGGCGGTAAGGTCGTGCAGGAGACCCGTTTATGGAATGTTGAGCGTGGGGTCACGATGTCTATGCGGGGCAAAGAAGAGGCGCATGACTATCGATATTTCCCCGATCCCGATCTTTTGCCGGTCGTGGTAGACGAAGCCTGGATTGCGGCGGTCCGGCAAAGTCTGCCGGAGCTGCCGACCGCCAAACGTCAGCGCTTTGTCGCTGATTACGCCATTCCTCCGGTCGATGCTGAAGTCTTGACGGGCGATTGGGCCCTGGCCGACTATTTTGAGGCGGTAGTTAAACTTTTTGCGCAGCCCAAAACCGTAGCCAACTGGATTATGGTTGAGTTGCTCAAACTTCTCAATGATGATAAAAAGAATATTACGCAATGTGCGATTACCCCGCAGGGTCTGGCTGAACTCTTAAATTTGATTGAGGAGGGGCTGATCAGCGGCAAAATTGCCAAACAGGTGTTTGCCCAGATGTACAGCACCGGCAATAATGATCCCCGAAGTTTGGTGCAGGCTCAGGGACTGGCTCAGATGTCAAATGTCGGGGAGTTGGCTGCTCTGATTGATGCGATTGTGGCCGCCAATGCCGATAAAGTCAGGGAATATCAGCAGGGTAAGGTCAAACTTTTTGGTTTTTTTGTGGGTCAGGTGATGCAGCAGACTAAAGGTCAGGCCAATCCTCAGCTGGTCAATGATCTGTTCAAAGAGAGGATTGGCTGAATATTATTTTCCGGTTAAAAAAAAGAAACTTTTAATCTATACCATTAATATGATATATGGTATACAGTGTTGTAGCTGAAGTGACAAGTCGGGCATCTGAAACTGGATTTGAGCGGGACTATTTTACGGGATTATGTTTTTTCAAAGAACGTTAAAAAAAGAGATTTCCTGTGTCGGTATAGGATTACATTCCGGGGTGAAGGTCAAGCTTGTCCTCAGACCGGCGGCTGCTGGTCATGGCATCAGACTGCAGCGGGTCGAAAAGGGAAGGGTTTTGGTGACCATTCCGGCCCTTTCCGATTTTGTCGTCGACACCTCTATGGCGACGACCCTGGGTTGCAATGGTCACGTTATCGGTACGGTGGAGCATCTGCTTTCCGCCTTTGCCGGGCTTGGGGTTGATAATGCTCTGGTCGAGGTGCACGGGCCCGAAGTTCCGATTATGGATGGCAGCGCCAATCCTTTTGTCTATCTGATCAAGACGGCCGGCATCAAGCGTCAGGTTGAAGCCAAATGCTACATGCGTATGATCGGTACCGTGACTGTTACCGACGGTGACAAGTGGGCTCGTCTCGGCCCCCAGCCTCCTTCCGCCAATGCCTCACTCTCAATTATCAACCATATCGATTTTGCTCACCCCATGATCGGCTCGCAGAGTTTCAGTTTCTCTTTTGCCGATATCTCCTATGATCGCCAGATCAGTCGGGCGCGCACCTTTGGTTTTCTGCATGAGGTTGAATGGCTCAAGGCCCACAATCTGGCTCTGGGAGGATCTCTGGATAACGCCATCGTGCTGGATGAATATTCCGTTCTGAATGATGATGGTTTACGTTTTGCGGACGAGTTTGCCCGGCACAAGGTTTTAGATTGTTTCGGCGATATCAGTCTTCTGGGGATGCCCCTGATCGGGGTTCTGGAGGCTAATAAAACCGGCCATGCTTTAAATCACAAGTTAGTGCAGGCGACCCTGGCTAAAACCGAAGCCTGGGAAAAGGTGACTACCGGTGAGTGGCTTGATGGTACGCAGCCGGGCTTTACCGTGCCGCGTCTGGTAATGGGAGAGGCTCTTTTTTAACCACTCGCTTCTGAGCTGAAATCATATTCAAAAGTCTGAAAAAAGAGGATCCTGTAACGGATCCTCTTTTTTTTTATCCGGTTGAGAACATCCCTTTGCAGATCGATGAACACGAGGCGATTATTTTAAATGTGCAGATTTTTTTGGTTGTTGATTTGCTTCTTGAAATTTCATCTGGTATTATTTCCGGGTAACGGCTTCACGTTACTTGGCTGGCGGATTGTTTTTCTTATAAAACAGGCGGGTGTTTGATTATGTCTGGAGATGTCGGTGACTGGTTGATCTATATAGTCGGTTCTGGAAGCATCCAAAATGAGTTGTTGGCAGGTTTTCTGGAAAAGGAGACCGGAGTTACGTGCCGGGTTGAAAAGGGTGACGGTCTATTTCCCAAAAAAGTCGCTCCTCATCGGCGTTCTATTGTTTTTGGTGACTGTTATGGTCGTTCCGGTGACTTGATTATAGAGCAGTTACAGGAAACAGAAAACTTTGTAAACGATGATTTTCATGTTGTGCTCTTTAATGTCTGCAGTTCTTTAAATATCGAAGAAGAGCTCTTGCGTCTTGGGGTCTGGGGGGTTTTTTATGCCGAAGATTCTTCGCTGAATCTCCCGCGTGGGGTGGAGGCTATCCGCAACGGCGAAATTTGGGTTTCACGCCAGAAAATGAGCAGTTGCCTGGTTAATATGCGCCGGCGCGAAAACGGCGGCCGCCTTGAAAGGCATCTTCTGAGCGTGCGTGAGCGAGAAGTTTTGCAGATGATCGCGGATGGCCTGACTAATGATGCCATTGCCGATAAACTTTGTATCAGTATCCATACGGTGCGGTCGCATGGTTATCGAATTTTTAAAAAGATTGAAGTATCCAATCGTCAACAAGCTTCCCTGTGGGCCTTGCGTCATCTCTGATTCCATTTTTTTGTAATATTCAGAAATGAGAATTAAGCCTTTTTTCATACTTTTGTCGTATTTACTTTCCCCTGTCAATCAAGTTGTATGATCAATACAGTTAACATATTGACAGGCAGGGAGGTTTGTATGGCGCATGATAATGATTTTGCCGCGAATCCAGCGAATGACGAGATAAGATCAGAACCTCTTTTTCAAAAAAATAAAGCCACCAGTAGCGATGAAATAGAAGGAAAGATTATTGCTCTTTACAGTCTGGGCATGAGCTATGGAGATATAGCTTCCCATCTACTGGAGGTATATGGTCTGGAGTTTTCATTGGGAGCCCTGACGGCAGTAACAGCTAAACTCATTGAATCGGGCATAGAAAGGCAACCCGGGTCTATGGAAACCTTTTCTCCGATTGTCTGGCTGGATGCCGATCTTTATAAAAAAAGGGAAGCCGGCAAGGTTTTCAATAAAGCCGTGTACAAAGTTTTAGGGGTTAACCTTGATGGCCGGAAAGAGGCTTTGGGGCTTTATGTCCGCTGGTCGCCAAGATTGGGACCATGTCCTGAACAGTAGATAAAAAAGTGCTTCCTGTTTCAGCGTGTTAGCGCGAGTTCCGCAATTTGGGCGCATTGAGCGCTGGGAAAACAGAAATTGAGCTTAAGAAGTGGAGGGAAATCACCTGAGCAC
>JAFGVI010000092.1 GCA_016938065.1 Deltaproteobacteria bacterium
CCGAACCATCACCTCATTGGCAACCTGAATAAAGCCATAAGCCACCTCTTCAAGGGTCATGGGCGAACGCCCCTGACTGACATAATCTTCATTTATCTGCTGTGTCAGCTGAGTAAAGGCGCAGCGCGAAGCCTCAAGATCGAGCGGCAGATTTTCATCCGGACCGAAAATACAGGGGAAATCTTCAGGTTGAAGACGCCCCAACACAAGATTGGCATCGGTTACAGAGAGAAAACCATTTTTCCGATAGCAGACCGGCCCGGGATGAGCCCCAGCTGACTCAGGCCCGACTTTAAACATGCCGTTGACATAAAAAAGTCGGGAGCCGCCCCCGGCGGCCACGGTTTTAATGTGAAGCTGCGGGGCCTGCACCCGCACCCCGGCAATTTCAGTCTCGGAGACCAGTTCGTAGTCACCGCCAAAACGGGAGACATCGGTCGAAGTGCCGCCCATATCGAAACCGATAACCTCAATTTTGCGGCCATCTTCGCCGATCCCTCCTGCCGTCCGCGCATAACCGACCACCCCCCCGGCCGGCCCCGACAGAATCGCGCGACTGCCGGTAAATGCAGTTGCCGCAGTCAGACCACCGTCCGAGCGCATGAACTGCAGATTACAGCCCACCAGATTATCTTTAAAACCCTGACAAAAACTCTCCAGGTAGGCGTGAATATGAGGCGTCAGATAAGCATCAACCATGGCCGTATCACCACGGGGCACCATCTTGACCATCGCCATAACCTGGGAGGAGAGAGATATCTGACTGAAACCAACTTCCCGGGCCAACCCACCAACCAGCAGTTCGTGTTCAGGCCAGGCATAGGCGTGCATAAAAACCACGGCCAGGCTTGCAATCCCTTGCCCCCGCAAAGCCAGCAACGCGGCTTTGATCTTTTGCGGATCAGGTTCTGCCAGAACGACAAAATTCTCCCCGGTGACGCCGGTGACCACCGTGCAGCCCTTTTGCCGCAGACGTTGCGAGTCTTCATCGGCGCGCACCAGCCGCAGGCGCTCGTCGACCTCGACCACCGTTTCGTAGAGCAGTTCCGGCTTTCTGATCTCCAGATCAAAAAGCTGGGGCCGATCCTGATTGCCGATTTTGAGAATGTCGCGAAAACCTCTGGTCACCAGCAGGGCACAACGGGCCCCCTGCCTTTCAAGGAGAGCGTTGGTCGCCACCGTGGTGCCCATGCGAATCCACTCAATCTCGTGGGTCGGCAGCTCCTCGGCCTTCAGCTCCCGCCCTTTAACCGCCGAAATAATCCGGCGAATTCCTTCACGCGGAGCGTCCTGATAATTCTTCGGGTCCTCGGAGAGCAGTTTAACAACCCGGACCTCGGCCCGGCCCGGAACTTCGGCATAGATATCAGTAAAGGTGCCGCCACGATCAATGGCAAAGCGGAATTTATGGAATTCGGACATATCTTATCTCATCTGAAAGGGCTCAAAATAAAATCTTAATTATACAGCCGCCCCAAAATGTCAACCTGTTGCAAAACAAAAAATCACTTGACATGAACAATATAAAAACAATATAGATTGTCAGGTTTGACAATGTAAAAGCGACAATATCAAAAAATATATTTTTACTTTGCATCAGACCTGCTTTTATGTATATTAAATATATCATACTGCAATAACTTTCTAACCCAAGACAACCCCATAAACATCAAGGAGAAAAAAATGAAGAAGAGAAGTCTGTTATTCTGCATCATAACCATAGGACTTATGTTCTCATTGTCGAGCCTGGCATTGGCCGATGACCCGCTGATGACTACCGCCAAAGACTATTTCAAACCCATCCCGGCGACCCCTCCCGTACTCAAGGACAATCCGGCGACCCCGGAAAAAATCGAACTCGGGAAAATTCTCTATTTTGACCCGCGTCTTTCCAGCAGTGCCCTGATCAGCTGCAACACCTGTCATAATGTCGGACTGGGCGGCGCAGATTTCCAGGAGACCTCAACCGGTCACGGCTGGCGCAAAGGTCCGCGCAACGCCCCGACCGTTCTCAATTCGGCTTACAATATCGCTCAATTCTGGGATGGCCGAGCTAAGGATCTGGCCGAACAGGCCAAGGGTCCGGTACAGGCCAGTGTTGAGATGAACAATAAACCGGAGATGGTCATCAAGACCCTGAAAAGCATGCCTGAATATATCGAGCTTTTCAAAAAAGCTTTCCCCGGCGAAGCCGACCCGATCACTTTCGACAACATGGCCAAAGCCATTGAAGTCTTTGAAGCAACCCTGATCACGCCGGACTCCCCTTTTGATCTCTTCCTCAAGGGCGATGCCAACGCCTTGAATGAACATGAGAAAAGAGGCCTCTCAACCTTCATCAATAACGGCTGCGCCGACTGTCATGGCGGAATCAATATGGGTGGAGACGGCTATTACAACTTCGGGGTTATCAACGCTCCGGCCAGCAACATTATCGCCGGCGATAAAGGCCGCTTTCAGGTAACCAAAATCATGAGCGACGAATTTGTCTTCAAATCACCTTCATTGCGTAATATTGAACTGACGGCTCCCTATTTTCACTCCGGCAAAGTCTGGGGTCTGAAGGCTGCCGTCGTGGTTATGAGCTCGGCCCAACTTGAAACTGTCCTCAAAAAAGGCGAGGTTGACGATGTTGTCGCCTTCCTCAAATCGACTACCGGAAAACAGCCGCTGGTCGAACACCCGATTTTCCCGAAACCGACCGACCAAACCCCGCAACCAAAATTGGATTAGAATCATGTTCAAAAAAACCTGGAACCCCTATGTCGCCGGCGCCCTCTCGGGAATCCTGCTGATCCTGTCGGTCTGGATCACGGGTCATTTCTTCGGCACTTCGACCACTTTTGTCAGAGTTGCCGCGGTCATCGAGAAAAGTGCCGGTATCGACATCAGCAAAAACGAGCACTTCACCGAAAAGAAGGGTAAATATGGCGCTGCGGCCCTGCCTGACTGGCAGCTGCTGTTTGTCGGCGGCATCCTCCTCGGCGCTTTTATTTCATCCCGGACTTCGGGGGATTTTAAAATTCAGTCCGTGCCCGACATGTGGCGGAAAAAATTCGGGCCCAGCCCGCTAAAACGAGGCATCGTGGCTTTTTTCGGCGGAGGGATTGGTATGTTCGGCGCCCGTCTGGCCGGCGGCTGACCCAGCGGCCACGGGTTGAGCGGTCTGGCTCAACTGTCGATCAGCGGATTTATCTCTCTGGCCGGTTTCTTCCTCATCGGAGCGCTGGTTGCTAACCTGCTTTATCGCGGCAATGGAGGACAATCATGACCCTGGTCTATGGCCTGATAACCGGCATTCTCTTCGGCATCCTCCTCCAGAAAGCTCAGGTGCTGCGCTACGACAAGCAGGTCGGAGCCATGCGTTTTCTCGATATGACGATTTTTAAATTCATGCTCAGTTCAATCATCGTTTCAAGTATCGGCATCTATCTGTTGAACGATATGGGTTTTGTCAAACTCAGCGTCAAAGGTACTGAAGTCGGAGCCCAGATCCTGGGCGGTTCGCTTTTCGGCGTCGGCTGGGCTCTGTTAGGCTACTGTCCCGGCACCGCCGTCGGCGCTCTGGGGGAAGGCCGACTCGATGGCTTCTGGGGGATTATTGGAATGCTCTGCGGGGCGGCCCTCTATGCTGAGGCCTACCCCTTCATAAAGGCAAAAATCCTCCCCTTGGGCAACTTCGGCAAAGCCACTCTGCCCCAGGCGCTGGGGGTCAGTCACTGGCTTGTGATAATAGTTTTCGCGGTCATCACCTTAGCCATGTTCTTTCTGTTTGAAAAGAAAAAGGTCTGAATCAAGCATTATCAAGTGATCCATAATCTATTTATTGGAAGGAGTTTCTATGGCAGAAGAGATGAATATCAGTTGCGCCCGCCCGGCCGGCGGCCCGATTGTTGAAACGCAAGATCAGACTGAAAGTATTACACAATCAACCACAACTACACCCAGGGAGGTCAAACCAATGATTCAAGTAGGTCACAAAGCTCCGGATTTTATTGCCCCGGCCTATCAACAGGGAAAATTTATCAATGTCAAACTCTCTGATTATTTCGGCAAGTGGGTTCTGCTCTGCCTCTATCCGGGTGATTTCACGTTTGTTTGAGCCACTGAAATTTCGGCAGTTGCCGAAAAATATGCGGAAATCCAGAAACTCGGGGTTGAGATCCTTTCAATGAGTATCGACTCGGTTTTTGTTCACAAAATGTGGGATGAAAACGAACTCTCGAAAATGGTTGAAGGCGGCGTCCCCTTCCCGATGCTCTCCGATGCCGGAGGCCAGATCGGTCGTCTCTACGGCGTTTACAACGAAGAGGCCGGCGTTGAAAATCGCGGCCGTTTCATCATCGATCCCGATGGCATTATTCAAGGCTATGAAGTGCTGACGCCTCCGGTCGGCCGCAACTTCAGCGAAACCGTACGCCAGCTGCAAGCCTTCCAGCATGTCCGCAAGAGCAAAGGCACCGAGGCCACACCGGCCGGCTGGAAACCCGGCAAATTAACCCTCAAACCGGGCCCCGATCTGGTCGGCAACGTCTGGAAAGTGTGGCAGACCAAAATGGCTTTTGAAGATTAAAATAAATCACTCGCTATAACAACATAACGAAAAAAAAGCCGCCAGATAAACTGGCGGCTTTTTTTTCGCTGCAACCGATGGCGAACGATGCTCCAACCTCAGTTACGGCCTCATCAATCCAGCGACGCCCACCGTGTCCAATATTCAGGCAACCAGCAACCGAATTGCAAAGGCCGGGCTCCGGCCAGAGATTCCGTGCCGCCCAGCACTATGCCCTCAACAATTACCGTACCTCCACCGATTGTCAGAGAGCCTCCAATCTCAGATTGAGCTTCGGCGACAGCGCTGTAATCACTGTTCCAGCCTCCACTCAGAGTAACCGCTCGAGATTCATTGAACATCAAATCCTCAAAATAGAAGCCGGCACCCACCCTTATCTCTGCACCATCTTCAGAAACTGAATACCCTTCGCTGATGGTCGAGTATACAGGTAAATCATTATTGCAATTGTAAAAACTGCCGTTACAGACATAGACGATACCCGCAATGCCTGAATCAGCCAGAATCATAAGACTGTACGTCGCAGTTTCCGTCACACCTTCAAAGGTGTATGAGGCCGTAAGCGTCACTAACTGGTTGCTGGTTACAGATGTGGTCAAAAGCTCACCGGCGACGCTGATACTCGCATAGTCCGAATTTTCACTCCAGATCGGGGTTACCGGAGTGCTCGTGCCGTCATCCCAGGTTGCCGTCGCCGTGTAGGTCGATGTGCTGTTTTCATCAACACTGACGGCGCCGGAGACCACCAAGCCAG
>JAFGVI010000093.1 GCA_016938065.1 Deltaproteobacteria bacterium
CCCGGATGGCGGAATAGGTAGACGCAAGGGACTTAAAATCCCTCGGGATAATATCCCGTGCCGGTTCGATTCCGGCTCCGGGCACCACCAAAACAGCAAATATTACAAAGGGTTGTCAGCTTTTCGCCGGCAACCCTTTTTACGTTCGGGGCGACAGGTTTTTTGATCTTGATGCCTGGGCAACAGGTTGGGTAGCTGCCTGTCATTTAGCTTCAATTCTTTTTAGCTGTTCGGGGGTTGCATCGGGCCTGATAAATTTCTTCGTTGCCAGTGTCCATGAAAGTTTGCTATAAGGGGCCATGATGAAATTCGAAGAAAACAACTTTGGCCCGACCTTTCGGCAGTTTTGTCGTCTCTGTTTCTGCCTTCTTCTTTTTCTGATCTCGGTCTCCTGTAGTGGTGTGAAGGTTGGCTCAGTCGATGGGGATGGATATCTGCGTCTGGCGGCGTCTTCGCTGACATCGGCAGAGGTTGGCTGTAACTGTTCGGATGAAGGCCTGGTGATTGAAGAGAATGCCTGGCTGGCGGAGGCCCTGGATGAGTCGGAAGATGATTCGACGTTAACCGTTTTTCTCGATTATCTCGAAGAGATGGGGTTGGCGGTGGCGGAAAATCCGCCGGAGACGGCAGATGATGTCGAGATTGAAGTGCAGGCCCGCACCGGGGCGCGCTATCATTTTCCGATTGTCATGAATGCCAAGGTTCAGCATTTTATTTCCTATTACAGTTCGGTGCAGAGCCGCTTCATGCATCACTCCCTGGCCCGTTCCCAGCGTTATCTGGGGATGATGCGCAAAATTCTGCGCGAGCACGATATTCCCGAAGAGCTCGCTTACATGGTGTTGATAGAGAGTGGTTTTACGACCCATGCCTACTCTCGGGCGCAGGCCAGTGGCCCCTGGCAGTTCATGGGAGCTACCGGGCGCCGGTATGGTTTGAAAATTAATGCCTGGGTTGATGAGCGCCGCGATCCGGTGAAGGCGACGTATGCTGCTGCCGCCTATCTCTGTGATCTTTATGCGATGTTTGATTCGTGGTATCTGGCGGCTGCTGCCTACAATGCCGGTGAGGGTAAGATTCAAAGGGCCATGCGCCGTCATAAAACCGATGATTTCTGGCAGATGACCCGTTTTAGTTATCTCAAGCGTGAGACCAAAGAGTATATTCCCCGATTGATTGCGGCGATCATGATTGCCAAAGAGCCGGAAAAGTATGGGTTTACCGATATTGAATATCAGGAAGCCTTTACCTATGACCTGGTCTCGGTGGAGGACGCGACTGATCTTAAGGTCCTGGCCTGGGCGGCGGGGGTGTCGGTTGCCGAGATCAGCGAGCTTAATCCCGAACTTACTTACTGGTGTACGCCGCCCAAAGTCGAAAATTATGAACTTCGGGTTCCCGACGGTTGCGCTCAGCGTTGTCGTCAGGCTCTGGACGGTCTGCCGCCGGAAAAGCGGATCACCTTTCGGCGGCATCGCATTCGTCAGGGTGACAGCCTTTCAACCATCGCCCGCCGTTATAATACCGGTATCGGTCAGATTAAAGAGCTGAATGGTTTGTGTGGCAACCGCATTCGGGCGGGACATGATCTGTTGATTCCGGTGCGGGTTGCGGGCAGCGGTCCGGTGGTCTTTGATGACCGGATTTACAAGTCCGGCAGTCCGGTCGCAATCACCTATACTCCAGCCGCCGGCGTTTCCGGAAACGCAACGCGTTACCGGGTGCGTCAGGGCGATAGTTTATGGAAAATTGCCCGGCGTTATAATTTACGGGTGGCGGAACTTCAGGCGTGGAATAATCTGGGGCGCTCCACCTCCCTCAAACCCGGCCAGACGCTCAGGCTGGTGCCCGTGCTGCCGCAGAAAAAAGCGTCGCCTGAGGTGCAGGGGAAAAATGCCGGCAAAACTCAGAAAGAGGTGGTTGTACTGCGCAAAGGCGATAGCCTGTGGCTTATTTCCCGTCGCTACAAGGTGGATGTCACCGATCTTGAGCGCTGGAACAATCTGCCGGCGGAAACCGTTTTACAGCCCGGACAGCGACTGGTTGTCTATCGCTGAGCCGTCACCGCTACAAACCCCGCATCCACTCTTCCCTGAGCGGGACGGCACCGCTTAAAGCCGCGTCAATCATGCTGAGGGCGGCTTCGCGCTGGGCCGGTGAATGAATCTTGATCGGCAGATAGTTGGAGGCGTGGTTGGCCATGAACATGCCTTTACTTAAATTGGTCCAGGTGATCATCTCTTTCAGTTCGAGGAGCAGTCCGCGCTGGTCGGGCAGGGCAAACTGACCCTGCCGTTCGGCGGCTTCGAGGCGGGTGCCGGGGGCGATCATGGTGATCAGGGCCCCGACATAGTCAGGATCGATGGCGCTCAGCACCTCGCCGGTCTTGCGGGCGTGGATCAGCGAACGTTCCGGTCCGGCGATGCCGATCATGACCGTGGTCGAGAGCTTGATCCCGGCTGCCTTGACTTTGCGGCAGAGTGCGATCGACTCCTCTCCGGTGGTGCCTTTGTCAATTGCAGCCAGAGTGACATCATCGCCGCTTTCCAGTCCGTAATAGATTATTCCGAGCTTTTGTTCACGCAGCTGATTGAGTTCTTCCAGGGAGCGGCGCCGCAGGGATTTAGCCGAGGCGTAGATGCCGATCCGGGTCAAACGCGGCAGCTGTTCATTGATCTCCAGAAACAGCTGACGGAGTCGTTTAAAGGGGATAATCAGAGCATCACCGTCGGTTATAAAAAGTCGGCGGGCTCCTGGAAAAGCCTGGGCCGCATAGCGGATGTCAGCCGAAAGGGTGGCTTCATCCTTGATTCGGAAGCGTACGCCGGTATAGGTCGGGCAGAAGGTGCAGCGGTTATGGGAGCAGCCGACCGTGGCCTGCAGGATGATGCTGCGGGCCTCACTCGGCGGACGAATAATATTGCCTTCATAGTGCATGGTAAATTCCTGAAGTTATGAGAACTGATCTTAATATTTTTAAAGCTGTCGGCAGGGTTCTGCCTGGTGGGCAGCAGCGTCGGCACAAAGCATTGCTGCTATCATAAACCGGTGTCACTTGGCAATGGTTTTTGGCATGTTATGCGCTGCAAAGCTTATGAATTCAGGAAAGGTCATGAAAATAAACACGGTTGAATTTATCAAGAGTGCGGCGGAGTTCGCGCAGGCGCCGCAGGACGGGCGGCCGCATCTGGCGGTTGCCGGACGGTCCAATGTCGGCAAATCGACGTTGATCAACTATCTGCTCGGGCGGCGTTCTTTGGCCCGGACCAGCGGCAAACCCGGCCATACCCGGCTCTTGAACTTTTTTCTGGTTAATGAGGCCTTCTATCTCGTTGACCTGCCGGGCTATGGTTATGCCGCCGTCGATCGGCAGACCAGAGGGGAGTGGGGGCCGATGGTGCATAACTATCTTGAGGGCCATCCGGATGTGAAGGCCCTTCTTCTTCTGCTGGATCTGCGGCGGGAACTGGGGGCTGAGGAGGCCCGGCTGATGGACTGGCTTGGTAAAGCCGCGCTGCCCTTTTTCCCGGTGCTGACCAAAATCGACAAGCTCAAACCGCAGGCCCGGGCCAAAAAAATTCGGGTCTGGCGCGAACATCTGCCGCCGGAGGTTATGCCCGGCGCCCTTTCGCCGGTTTCCTCTCTGCTTAAAATCGGACGGGAAGAGTTGTGGGCCAAGGTGTCTCTCCTGCTGGCGCAGGAACCTGCTGACGGGGAATCATAGTGCACAGAGAGGAGATTTTCGCTCCGGAGAAGGGGGCGCTGCGGAAAAACTGGGGGGGGCGCCTGCCGCTGGCCCTGGGTTATCCCAACCACTACTCGCTGGCCATGAGCAATCTCGGTTTTCAAACGGTCTATCATCTTTTGAACCGGGATGCCCGGGTTGTGGCCGAGCGTTTTTATCTGCCGGAAAAAGGGGCATCAGGATCTGTGCCCGGATCTGAAGGTTGCTCTTCCGCGCCGCTGCTGACCCAGGAGAGCCGCCGGCCGGTGGCCGAGACCAGAGCGTTGATTTTCTCCGTCTCCTTTGAACGCGATTATGTCAGTCTTGCGGCTCTGCTGCAGATGGCCGGTCTCGCCTTGCTGGCAAAGGAGCGCAATCAAGAGCAACCCCTGGTTCTGGTCGGCGGTGTGACCTCGTTCATTAATCCCCTGCCCCTTTTCCCGCTGGTCGATGGTTTTCTGCTCGGTGAAGGGGAATCGCAGATACCGATCTTTATTGAAACCATGCTTGCGCATCAGCATCTTGAGCGTGATGGTCTGCTTGAAGCCTTGAGCCGGGTACCCGGTTTTCTGCCGGCGACTTATCCGGTCAGGCAAGCGATTACCCTGCCCCGGGCCGAGGTTGATAAGTTTGTGCCGCGCACCTTTGTCGCCGGTGCCGGCTCACAGGTTTTTGGCGATACCCTGCTGGTTGAAGTGAATCGCGGCTGTCCCCGGGGCTGTCGTTTCTGTGCCGCGGGTTTTGTCTATCGTCCATTCCGGAACCGCTCTTTAGAGTGTCTTAAGGCAGCGGTCAGAGCCGGAATCGATGAGTTCGGCTTTAACAGAGTTGGTCTGGTGGGTTCGGCTCTGGGTGACTATCCGGAGCTTAAAGAGCTCTGTGCCTGGCTGGTGCAACAGGAGCTGCAATTTACTTTTTCCTCTTTGCGCATCGATACACTGGATGACGGTCTGCTTGAACTTTTACAGGCTGGAGGGGTTAAATCGATTACAATTGCTCCGGAAGCAGGTTCGGAACGCTTGCGCCGGGCGTTACGTAAAGGTTTGTCGGAAGCGGTTATTCTGGCTCAGGCGGAACGGGTGGCCCGGGCCGGTATCGGGCGTTTGAAACTCTACTTTCTGATCGGTCTGCCGGAAGAAACGGCGGCTGATCTTGAGGCTATTGTTGAACTGGTTAAAAAAATTAAACAGGTGATGCTGGCTGCCCGTTCGCGACCCCAGCTCAATATTGCGTTAAATGTCAGTATCAATCCCTTTATTCCCAAACCGCACACGCCCCTGCAGTGGGCGCCCTTGGCGCCGCTTGCCGAGCTGCAGAAAAAAGAGAAATTTCTGGCTCGTGAACTGCGGCGCCCCGGCGGCATCGAGATCGAGATGGAAAGTCCCGTCAGTGCCGCCTGGCAGACCCTGCTCAGTCGCGGCGGGCCCGAACTCGCCCAGCTTTTAATCGAGCTGGTCAATCATGGCGGCGGGCAGAGTCGCTTTCTGAAAAAAGTGCTGGCCGAAAAGGTTGATGAGCTCGGCCCTCTTGATCCGGACCAACCCCTGCCCTGGGACTTTATCGGCCAGAGTACCGGCCGTGACTTTCTGTTGTATGAACATAGAGCTTTTTTTTATTGACTGGAGAAATAAAATGTTCAGCTGGTTGACTGATCGACGGCGAAAAAAACTCAACGAGGCTCCTTTCCCGGCGGCCTGGGAGGGGATTGTTCGGCGCAATGTTGCGCACTACTGTATGCTCGATGATGCTGAACGGGCTCACCTGCGCGATCGGGCTGAATATCGTGACTGGGTCGAGGTCGGTTCGCGCGAATGTCTGCGGCTTAAAAATGACAGCCTGAAAGGTAGAAAATCTTTTCTCAATGCTTACGCTGCAACCAACGAAGCTGAATTTTTCGCCGTTGCTACGGAGCAGTTTTTTGATCAGCCGCGGTTGATGGTTAAACATGCCTCGGAGCTCTATCGTGTTTTGCGGGAAAACTACCGCCAGGATCCTTATGCGCGATTTTCCCGGAACAACTGCAGCGAGGAAAGTTACAGTGAAGGGTGAGAAGGGTGAAAAACGGTCAGAAACTCACCGCTCTTTTTTTCGGTTAATGCTGTTTACGCTGCTCTTTTTCCTCTGCGGCATGCCTCGGCTGTCTCAGGCCAAGTCTCTGAGCGCGGCCGAACAGGACTGGCTTGCCGACAAAGGCGAGATTATCTTTGTCAGCCAGAGTGATTATCCCCCTTTTGAGTTTATCGACGCAGATCAGAGTCGTGCGGGAATGTGTATTGAGCTCGTGCGCTGGATTGCCACCGAATTCGGTTTTAAGGCCAGATTTCGTGATATGTCTTTTCAGGAGGCGCAGCAGGCAATCCTTATGGGAGAGGCTGATGTGATTACCAGTCTTTTTTACAGTGCGAAGCGTGATCAGGAATTTGATTTCACGGTCGAGACCTGGACGGTGCCGGCGCTGATTTTTGTCAGCGCCGAGCGGCCGGATATTACCGGGCTCAGCGATCTTAAGGGAAAAAGAATTGCCATGCAGCGGGGTGACTATGCGCAGGAGTTTCTTGATGACAATGGAATGGAGTATACATTGTTGTCCACCGCAACCTTTGCCGAGGCGGTCGATGAAATTGTCTCTCATAAAGCTGATGCGGTTGTTGGGGATATGCAGATTGTGCTCTACCATCTCTTTAAGAATAATCTCTACTCCCGAATAAAATCTGTGGGCGAGCCGCTTTATACCGGTCGCAATTGTATGGGCATGCGGGAGGGCGCCTCTCAGCTGCAGTCAATTCTCAATAAAGGCATCAAGCTGGCCCGCGAGCGCGGCATCTTTTCCACCATCAACCGGAAATGGACAGGAACCCGCTATGATCAGCAACCCTCCTGGCTGGAGCGCTATCTCTCTCTTATTCTGGCTGTTTTGGGCGGCTTGGTGGTTCTCGCCATTGTCGTTTTAGCCTGGAACCGGCAGCTCAGGCGAACCGTACTTAATAAAACGGCGCAGCTGAGTCAGAGTGAAACTCATCTGCGCACGCTGATTGAAACCATACCGGACATGATCTGGCTAAAAGATCCCGACGGTGTTTATCTCAGCTGTAATGCCCGGTTTGAACGGTTTTATGGGGCCCTTGAGTCAGAAATTGTCGGCAAGACGGATTACGATTTTGTCGACAAAGAGGTTGCCGACGCTTTCCGAAACTATGACCGGGCGGCGACTGCGGCAGGAAAATCGTGCATTAATGAAGAGGAAGTTGTCTTTGCTGACGATGGTCATAAGGAGTTGCTGGAAACCATCAAAACCCCCATGTACAGCCATGAGGGCAAATTTGTCGGCGTTCTCGGGATTGCCCGTGATATCAGTGCCCGTAAGCGAGCCGAAGAGGAGTTTCTGAAGGTCAGTAAACTGGAATCAGTCGGCATCCTGGCGGGCGGCATTGCTCATGATTTCAATAATATCCTGGCCGCAATTTTAGGTAATATCTCTTTGGCGCTGGCAACAACCGACCCCCGGGCTGAGGTTTATGAATTGCTGGTCAATTCTGAAAAAGCGTCCCTGAGGGCCAAAGATCTTACACAGCAGCTTCTGACCTTCTCCAAGGGGGGCGAACCGGTCAAGAAGATTGCTCTGATTGATACGGTCATCAGAGATTCCGCCGGTTTTGTTTTAAGAGGCAGCAATGTTCGCTGTGATTTCAATTTCGGCGCAGATCTCTGGCCGGTAAATATTGATAGCGGACAGATCAGTCAGGTTATTCAGAATATTATTATCAATGCCAATCAGGCCATGCCGACCGGCGGCATCATTGTCGTGGAATGTGCAAACTGTGCCTTGAAAGCGAATGAGATATCCTCCGTTACCCCGGGGAACTATATAAAAATCGTCATCAAGGACCAGGGCGTCGGGATTCCGGCCGGCATGCTTGATAAAGTCTTTGATCCCTACTTTACGACCAAACAGCAAGGCAGCGGTTTAGGTCTGGCCATAACCCACTCCATCATCCGTAAGCATAGCGGCTACATTACCGTCGATTCCAAGGAGGGCCGGGGGACGACCTTTACGATCTATCTTCCCGCAGCGCAAGGCAAACCCGAGCTCGTGCGGAAAGAAGTTATCGGAACATCAGCAACGGCCCATGGCCGCATAGTGATCATGGATGATGAAGAGATTATTCGAGAACTTGTGGAGAAAACCCTCTCTCTGGTCGGTTATCAAGTTTTGTCTGCCGCAGATGGCGATGAAGCCATTGCCCTTTACAGAGAGGCGATGGCGACCGGAGCTCCGATTGATCTTCTCATTATGGATCTGACTGTGCCGGGCGGCATGGGCGGTAAAGATGCGGTGCAGGAGATTCTCAAAATAAATCCGCAGGCCAAAGTTATTGTTTCCAGCGGTTATTCAAATGACCCGGTAATGGCCGATTGTCACAAGTACGGCTTTTGTGGGGCAATGGCTAAACCGTTTCAAATTCATGAGCTGGTCGACGTTGTCGGAAAAGCGCTGTCCCGCTGACGTCGACAACGTCGACAGCGGGTTCAGGAAAAGGAAGTTTGTGGGATTTTTTTTACTGGATTTTAAAATCTAAAACTGAACTGGGCCGGCCGCAAAGAACCGGTATTTTTGTCCGGCAGCGGCTTACAGGTGATGGATTTTCACGACCTCCGGGGCCTTAAGCTCCTGCGCTGCTTCGACAATCTTTCGGTGGTGGGTGAAAAGAATAACCTGATTCTTTTCTGCCAGTTGCGCCAGGATCTGCAGGGTTGCCCGGGAGCGCTCATCATCGAAATTGATGAGGATGTCGTCAACGATAAAAGGCATGGGTTCACTGTTTTCAAGGCGGGCCTGCAGGGTGGCGAGACGCAGGGCCAGGTAGAGCTGGTCGCAGGTTCCTTCACTCATGCCACTGACTGCGACCCGGGATTCATCCGAGCGGAAACCGATGAGGACCAGATTGCCGTCGTCATCCAGATCGGTGCGCAGCCCGGCAAACGAGTTAAGGGTCAATTCGGCAAAAAAACGCGAAGCGATTTTCAGAATCGGTTCCTGATGTTCCTTGCGGTAGCGTTCAATCTCTTTTTGCAGAACAGCTGCGGCTAACTTGAGCCGGGTGTAGTGGTCGACCAGCCGCTTTATCCGGGCCGCGACCTGTTCCATCTTATCGGCTATTGCCGCCGCCTGGCCGCTGCCGTTCATGAGCTGGAGCTCCTTGTCCTCTTCCCCGATAAGTTTTAACGTTTTGGTGATTTGGGGGTACAGATCGAATTCGATCTGGCGCTTAAGAGCGGCAATCTGTTCCGGAAGTTCGTCGACATTAACGTTTTCGGCCTGAAGCTTGAGCTCTTCGATGGCAAGCCCCTCACTGACCTTGGCCAGAGAGGCCCGGGCCCCGGAAATTTTTTCATGCAGTCGTTGGTATTCCGCAGATTTTTTCAGAGCTTCATTCAGTTCTTCACTTTTTTCACATCCGGCGGTTGCCAGCAATCCAGCCAGCTGTTGATGCTGGCTGGCCAGGGTCTTTTCCGCAATCTCTATTTCGGCGGTCAGGGCCGCCATCTCCTCGCGGTTTTTTTTCTGCAGCTCATGGTTCTGGCGGGCGCGGGTCAGCCGGCTGTGCAGCTGCAGGGCGGCCGCCTCCGCGGCTGAGGTCAGCAGGTCGGGGGCAAGCTCTTTGCTCTGGGCCATAACCTCGTTCTTGAATTTTTCCGCATCGCGATCAATGCCGTTGATGCGACTCTGCAACTCCCTGGCCTTATCCAGTTTGTCAAGGCAGCTGCTGATGGTTTCGAGCAGGTCAAGGGCCTGACTCGGCAGAATCCGCTCTTTGAGTTCCAGCCCGGCCAGGGTTTTATCCCAACTCTCCTGCCACGCAAGCTCGTCCGCGAGCGTTTCCTCAAGGGTTTTCCGGGCTTTCGTCAACGCGGTCACAGCTTGTGCCTGCTTCTCCGTCAGTTTTTCTCTTTCACTGTGCCGGCGGGCGACATTTTCCAGCAGCGTTTCCGCAAAGAGCAGCAGCGGTGCCAGTTCCACTTCGGGAAACGAATGTTCCGTATCTGTTTTCTTCAGTTCCGCGAGCAGAGCCCTGCGCGCCAGTTGCCGGTTTTTGTCTCTGTCCGCAAGCTCCTGCTCTCTGGCGGAGAGATTTCCCAGTTTAAATCTCAATTTGTCGATGTTTGTCAGCCAGGCCAGCATCTCTTGCGGGGAGAGCGGCCTGATGCAGGTTGCTGCCCAGGTGTGCCGCCATTTGTCGGCAAAAGTTTCTTCTTCGACATGCAGCGCTTCAAGCTTTCGCATCAGTTCTCGGCTGGTTTCTGCGAGGGTTTCGCTTCGGGCTCGCAAAGATGCCGCCTTGGCAACCCGCTCGGCCTCCCTTCTGAGCCGGTCGGCAATAAGATCAGCCTGCTTGACATGTTTTTCGTAAGCTTTATGCAGAGCTTCTTCAGGTGCATAAGCGTTCTCCTCGGCACTGACATCTTCGTTCATGAGCCAGCGCCGCAGCAGCAGCTGCCAGCCCTGGAGTCGTTTTCGCCGGGAATTATCCAGATCGTCTTCCGAGGGAATATCGCCCCCGTAAAGCACTTCCCGGTTAGCGGTCTGGGCCGCGTGCAGTTCGGCCGTCGTCTTGTCCTGTTCTCTTTGCAGCCGTTCTTTCTCCTGGGCCAGCGCCGCGGCGCGGGCTTCAAAAAGCCGTACCGTTTCCAGCAAGGGCAGGGGCAGCTCCGGTAACTGCTCCAGGGTTCCCGGCCAGAGGCCCAGTCTCTTTAAGTCCGCGGCAGCGTTTTTTTTCTCGCTCTCAATCTCGCGGGCAAGGGTTTCGATCCGGGTGTCGATATCGCCGGCCCTGCGGGCCAGCTGGATGGCTTTGGCCAGGCCCTCGCCGTCCGGGGTCGGCGCTTGCCGGGACAAACATTCAGCGACGGTTTGCAGCTCATGTTCCGCCGCCTCTTTTTGTCGGCGTGCCTGCGCTGCCTGCTGGAGCAGGGCCTCGTGTCGGGAGCTTAGCGCCTGAATGGTTCTCTTCTTACTGAGCACCGGGCGTAATGATTCAGCCCTGTCCAAGGTTAAATCCGGGCGGATGGTTTCGATCAGGGCTCCCGCATCCCGGCGGCAGGTAATGCGCATGCCCTCCAGCCGGCCGCGGTCCTGCAGGCCCTTGCGATACTCCCCGAGGCGCTGATGCAGGTCTTCGATAGTTTCCGCCCGTTCGAGAATTGCCGGTTGCTCAGATGTTTCGCTCTCTTTTGTCTCAAGTTTCCGGCGCCGCTCCGTGCAGCTTCGTATCTTCAATCCGGTTTCACGCAGATGCTGTTCGACTTGCCTGAGTTCTGCAGCAAATTCGGGCGGCAGAACAACAACCTCTCCCAGTTCGACCAGCTGTTTTTCCAGATTTTCCAGTTCGGCCAACTCCGGAATAACGCGATTGAGGCGCTCAAGCCGATGCGCCTCAATACTTTTCTCGCGACTCTCCTGCGCAAGCCTGGTATGGTCGGCTTCCGCCCTCTCCCGCCGCTGATGGTGCTCCTGCCATTGGCCGGGAGAGAGACTGGCCCCTTTTAAGGTCTTTTTAAGTTCCTGATACTCTTTTATGGCCTGGTTGATCTGCTGCCGGCTGCCCCGCTCCTTGAACAGTTCGTCGGCTTCCTCTGTCAGTGTGTCTAGAATCTTTTTCAGTGAGGCGATGCCGGTACCGGCGGCAAAAAGGGCCTGGCCGGCTTCGCCTTTCTGGGCGAGAAGATCCTCGCCTCCGGCCACCAGGGTTTTATGGTCGATGCCGTAGAGTGAGGCGAAGAGGGGAGGTTCCAGCCCCTGTAAAAAAAAGGCCAGACGGCCCGGCTCCAAAGGGTTGCCGGCACTGTCGAGAAGATCGGCCTTTCTTTTCTTCCGGCGGAAAAAGGTAAGTTCCCGGCCGTTCGCTCCTGCAAGAGTGCCGCCGACGAGAAGCTGATTGTTGGCGTGCAGGAAATTATCGGAAGTCCGTTCGGGGAATCCGTAGAGGAGGGCCTTTAAAGCTCTGAGCGAGCTGCTTTTCCCGGCTTCGTTGGGCCCGAAGATGATGTGGAGACCCGGCCCTGCGGCATCGAATTCAATCGTGCGGTCACTGAAGGGGCCGAAAGCTTTCATCTCCAGGCGTTTGATTTTCATCTGTTATTCACCCTCATGCAGGCGGGCGATCAGCAGATCTTTGACCTCTGTCAGCAGATCCTGCAAGTTTTCCGACTTGTCGGCCGCGAGGAAAGCCCCGTCGCTGAGTTCGGCCGGAAGTCTGCTTTTGAGGCTGGCCAGCTCCGGCACGAAGGCGGTAAGCCGTTCTTCGTCAAAGTCAAGGCCTGCAACGGCCTGCAGCAGATTAAAGAAGGGACTTTCCGCCGTTGTCATCTGTGCCTGGTCTGTCTGCGGGGTGGTTCTGAAAATTATCTTTTCCAGCCAGATTTCGCCGAGGCCGGCAGCCAGTCCTCGAAGCTCCTCGGTTATCTGCCGGGAGCGGGCCTTAAGCTCGTTATGGACGGGACAGCGACCTTCCAGCTGCAGACGCAGGGCCAGGGTTTTGCCCTTGTTCCGGTTCTGTTCTTTCTGGATGGCCGCATGGACTTCTTCGTAGACCTCCGCGGTGTTTGCACAGGGGGAGAGATCCACCGGGCAGACAGACCAGCGCAGGACATCGAGCGGACACTCTTCGATCTCAGTTATGCAGCCCTCAGTCACGCTTACCAGGGTTGCCCCTTTGGTGCCGGTCTCCCGGCTGTGGCGTCCCTGCAGGTTGCCCGGAAAGATGATCGCAGGATTTTCGCAGACTATTTCGCGCTTATGGATATGGCCCAGGGCCCAGTAATCATAGCCTTTGGCAGTCAGGTCGGCAACGGTGCAGGGCGCGTAATTTTCGTGTCCCTCACGTCCGGTCAGAGAGGTGTGCAGCAGTCCTATATTGAAATAACCGGGAGCATATTGCGGAAAATTTTCCGTCAGGTTGCCGGTAGCCGCCCGAGAGGCATAGCTCTGGCCGTGAATGGCGATACGCAGCTCTTCAAGTTTTACGGTCTCAGCTTTTCTGGCGGAAAATATATTGACATTTTTCGGCCAGGGTATGCTTTTTGTCATCTGGCTGGCGGCATCATGGTTGCCGGAAACTATGAAAACTCTGATGCCGGCCTGAGCCAGACGGCCCATGTGTTTGGCAAAAAAAAGGCCGGTGTTGTAATCTTTCCAGTCGCCATCAAAAAGATCACCGGCAATCAGCATGAAGCGGACCTCTTGTTCCAGGGCCAGTTCAATCAGATTATCAAAAGCCCGTCTGGTGGCGCCGCGGATTTCCTCAAGCGGGGCATCGTCATGGCTCTCCAGACCTTTTAAAGGACTGTCAAGATGGATGTCGGCGGTGTGGAGAAATTTAATCATTAGAGATGGTGACTCTTTTTTGCGCCGGGTGGTTTTTTAGTTGCCTTTAAAATTGGGCCGGCGTTTTTCCTTGAGAGCGCGGACTCCTTCAAAGTGATCGTCAGTGCGCTGGGTGATGCCCTGGAAGGCGGCGACAAGATCAAGATGACCATGAATTTCGGCCGTACGGGCATTGCGGATCGCTTTTTTTATCATGGCTACGGCCACGGGGCTGTTGGCGGTGATGGCATTGACCATTTTTTCGGTTTCGGCGTGTAATTGTGTCTGATCCACCAGCTGATTCAGGAGACCGAGCCGGAGGGCTTCTTCGGGATCAACGATGCGGCCGCTCAGCGAAAGTTCCATCGCCTTGGCGTAGCCTATCACCCGTTGCAGAAAAAAGGCGCCGCCGTCGCCCGGCACGAGGGCGAGCTTGGCAAAGGTTTCACCAAAACGCGAGTGTTGACAGCCGATGCGGATGTCGCACATGCAGGCCAGGTCGCAGCCGGCTCCGATCGCGGCGCCGTTAACCATGGCCACTACCGGGGTTTGCAGACTCTCTATGGTCAGAGGGATCTGCTGAATCCCCCGGGTATAGCGGCGGCGCAACTCTTCGGGGTCGCCGGCGAACATGCCGGTACGTTCTTCCATGGCCTTGACATCACCGCCGGCGCAAAAAGCTTTTCCCTCACCGGTAATAACAATGGCGCGGATTTCCTCATCCCAGTCCGCCAGTCTGAGGACGCGGCATAAATCGACGATCATTTCGTCGGAAAAAGCGTTGGAAAATTGCGGTCGATTGAGGGTTATCCAGATGACCGCCTCTTTTTTTTCAATGATCAGGTCGCTGAAAGATGTCTGGTAGTTGCTCATTGTAGTTCTCCTTTAAATTAGATGGAGAGGGCTGAGCATAATCAGTGCCAGACGGAAAATACGATCAGTGCGCTCTCGGGTCAGACGTCTGCCGCCGCCGGCGGAATCCCGTGCGGGTTCCAGCCTCTCAGGCAATAGTAGTCGTCGAGCATGAGACTCAGCTCATTTTCCGTGATTCGTTTGCCGGAATCCTTGAGACGGCGGTGCAACTCTCTGGGCAGGCAGTCGGCCCTGGGGTTCATGCCTTCGCGGAGATTAAATCGGCGGACCAGATCAGCAGTCCGGGTCGCAACCTGGCGCAGACCGCTTTCGTCCAAGGCTTCGCCGGTGACGATTTGCAGGAGTTCGACAAGTTTTTCCCAAGGGTAAAGATCGCGGAAAAAACGGCAGAGAACAAGGCTGTCGAAGATGGTCAGCCGATCTTCATAGTCGATAAAAAGTTCGGCTTTGTCGGCGGGGTCGTCGGGGTCGCTGAGGCCGCTTAATTCGGGTTTGTAGAAAGTGGCGCGCAGGTGGCAGGCGCCGCGGTCGGAAGTGGCATAGCCCAGACCCATGCCTTTCAAAACCCGGGGGTCGTAGCCGGCCGGCTCCAGACCTTTGACGTGAACCGCCAGGTTTTCCAGGTGCCAGGTTTTGGCGGCAGGGACAATGCCCTCGGCGAGAATCGCGCCGATCCCTTGCTTTTCAGCAATCATCTGTAGCAGGGTGGCAATAGCATCAACCTTACCATAGGCGATCGGATATTTAATCCGGCCCCGGCGCACGGCTTCGATGGTGAAGGCGCAGAGATTGCCGGCCGTGATGGTATCCATACCGAGGCGGTCACAGATATCGTTAAGGTAGGCGATCTCTGCGATGTTGTTGATCTGGCAGAGGCCGCCGAAGGCATAGATGGTCTCATACTCCGGTCCTTCGAGGGTAAGGCCCTTATGGCGACCCTGTTCAATCGTGGTCAGGCGGCCGCAGGCCATAAAACATTTGCGGCAGGCCCGGGGTTTGACTTGGCAGCGCTGATGCAGAGCCTCAGCGCTGATTTCCGGCCACTCGGCATAACTGCCTTGAGACCAGTAGCGGGTCGGAAAGGCACCGGCTGCGTTCATGATTTTAACCATCATCGGCGTGCCGTTGTTTTTGTAGGCCATGACCCCGGGATGTCGGGCATTGGTTTTGGCGAAAACCCGGGTCTCGGCGGTGAGTTTTTCCGGGTCGGCCAGGGGGCGGCGGCAATCGCCCTGAAACATGATTCCTTTAAGTTTTTTAGAGCCCATGACGGCCCCTAAACCGGTGCGCCCGGCCGAGCGCCAGTAGTCGTTTTCGATAACCGCAAAGCGGACGAGATTTTCCCCGGCCGGGCCGATAACCAGCGCCCCCGATTTTTTAAAACCGGCAAGCGCAAAACGTTCATGTAAGGCATTTTCGCTCTGATAGCTGTCGCGGCCCCAGAGGTCAGCGGCCGGGTGAAACTCAGCCCCTTCGGGATGAATGCGCAGGGCGGTCGGGTTTGCAGCCGCGCCGTGGATGAGGAGGGCGTCAAAGCCGGTGGCATCAATGGCTTCCGGCACCCGGCCGCCGGCATAAGATTCGGCATAGATGCCGGTTTGCGGCGATTTGCTGTAGACTCCGTAGCGGCAGGAACCCCAGATGGAGCTGCCGGAGAAGGGGCCGGTCGCAAAAATCAGACAGTTTTCCGGGGCCAGCGGGTCAACCCCCGGGGGGTTGTTCTGGAAAAGCAGGTAGGAGGCCAGCCCTTTGCCGCCGAGATACTGGCGATAAATGTCGGCGTCCAAGGTTTCAATCTTGAAGGTTTGGTCGTTCATATCCACTTTAAGGATTCTGCCGTAAAAGCCGTCCATTGCAAAATGCTCCATCTCGTTCCGGGTAAATTTATTGTGTGGCGAATATGATTCCGATTAATAAGGTCAACTGAAAATTATTGTCAAGGGTTAATTGATTTTCCCGGGTTTGGCGTTTTCGGTGCTGAGAGGTTAAAATTGATGCCGGTGTTTTAATTTTAATCAGCCTGGTTTGGCGGAGGGCTGCCCGATTTGGCGTCGTCGCGGCTCGCGAAAATCAAAGGCAGGATATTAGAGACAGGAAGGATGTTCGAGCATTCTTGCACTGGTCGGGCCTTCAGAGCAGTGCTTAAAAGCGATTTCAGGCAGAGAAGCAAAGAGAAAGGTAAAACCGGATCTAAGCTGTAACTATTCAGTCAAAGTTCATTGTTTTTCGTAAGGGTATAATTTCGGCAATCTTTGACTGTTCACGAATTTCACGAGTTATCACGAAAAATCAGTGTAAATCAGTGAAATTCGCGGTTGCTTTAAAATCTTCCAGCTTATATTGCTTGCGGATGGCGGTTAGGAGTTGGCATATATGTTGCTGACTCTGGCACTAATGTTCCGGGACTTAAATCTGGCATGAAGGTTCTTTTTTCTCGATGCCGAGGGGTCCTTAAGCGGGTTTTACTGAATTATATGATTTTACTGCCTTGGTGGTTTTTTCAGGCAGTATTCCGGGAGGCAGTAGAAATGGCGGAAATCAGGAAGCTGGAAACAGCGAAATTGATGAAGAAAGTTATGGCGGATCATTTCTATGAGATCGACGCCGCCTTTAAATCGGGTAAGCCCAAGGTTGCCTGGTGTACCAGCGTGGGGCCGGCCGAACTTTTGCGGGCGATGGGCTTTGTCGTCTATTTTCCGGAAAATCACGCGGCGATTCTCGGGGCTTCCCGGGCCGCCAATGACTGTATTCCGGCGGCCAATGCGATTGGGTACTCCCCGGAAATCTGCTCCTATCTGACTTCGGATGTCGGCGCCTACCTCAAAGGTTTTACCCCCCTGGCGAAAATTTATGACGGCATTGAAACGATTCCCAAGCCCGATGTGCTGGTCTACAATACCAATCAGTGTCGCGACGTCAAGGACTGGTTTGAATGGTATGCCCGGGAGTGGAAGGTGCCCTGTTTCGGGATTGAGAGTTTTGTCAATGTCGGGGCCGTGACCAAATATCACGTTGACAGTATCGCCGGGCAGATGCGCAAACTGGCGGTCGACATTACGGCGGCAACCGGTAACCGGCTCGACGAGGATCTTTTGCGGGAAACCGTGCGCCTGTCGCGGCGTTGTTCCGATCTCTGGAAAGACGTGCTTGAAATGGCGGCCAACAAACCTTCGCCCCTGACCTTTTTTGACGGCACCATTCATATGGGCCCGGCTGTCTGTCTGCGGGGAACGCAGGTCGCGGTAGACTATTATGAAACCCTGCTCAAAGAGTTGCGGGGCTGGGTGGCCGAAGGGGTGGCGGCGGTTGCCGGTGAACGCCATCGCATCTACTGGGAAGGGATGCCGATCTGGGGCAAACTCCGCGAAAACGCCAAACTTTTCCTTGATCTGAAAACCTGTCTTGTCGCCTCGACCTACTGTAACAGCTGGATTTTTTCGGCCCTGGAGCCGGATGATCCCTGGAACTCGATGGCCCGGGCCTATACCGAACTTTTTATTGTTCGGGACGATGACTATAAGGAAGATTACTATCGGCGGATGCTTGATATCTTTGGCTTTGACGGCATTATTTTTCACGATGCCAAGACCTGTCCCAATAACTCCAACTGCCGTTACGGTTTGCCCCAGCGATTCAGTAAAGATACTGGGATTCCTTTTATTACGATCGATGGTGATCTTAACGATCTGCGCTGCTATTCGGAAGAGCAGGCGATCACCAAGATTGAAGCTTTTATTGAGCAGCTGGACGGTTGATGATCAGTTTTGTCGGCATTGATATTGGTTCGACCACGGCTAAAGCCGTGGTTGTGGATCAGGAGGGGTCGATTCTGGCCCAGACCGTACAGCGTAGCGGTTATGACTTTGCGGCGGTGGCGCGGGATGTGTTTGCTAAGGTTCTGGCAAAAGCTGAGGTTGAGCGCGAGACTGTTTCCGGGATTGTAGCAACCGGTTATGGTCGCCGTAATGTCGATTTTACCGATGAACAGCGCACCGAGATTTTCTGTCATGCTCGGGGGGTGCACCACTATTTTCCGGAGCCGGTGACGGTCGTCGATATCGGGGGTCAGGATAACAAGGTAATCCATCTCGGGGCTTCGGGTGAGCGCTTAAGTTTTACAATGAATCGTAAATGTGCGGCCGGGACCGGGGCTTTTATCGAAGAGATTGCCTATCGTCTCGATCTCCCCCTGGGTGAGCTCAACCGGATGGCGGAAACGGCCGCGAGCGAAGTGACGATCGGTTCATTCTGCACGGTTTTCAGCTGTACCGAAATTCTCGGCATGGCCCGGCGCGGGATTCCGGTCGCCGGCATTATCAAGGGAGTTTTTCGCTCGGTGGTCAAACGCGTGGCCGAAATGGATGCCCTGGAGGGTAAAATTGTAATGACCGGCGGGGTGGTGGATCATAATCCGATTGTGGCCCGAATGCTGGGCGAAGCTGTAGGGCGCCCGGTTGCCACACCGCCGCATCCGCAGGCGATAGGCGCCTTGGGCGCCGCCCTGATAGCCCGGGATATGCAGGAAAGCTGATATTTAATTGTATGTTTAACCCATAAAGACTTTAACGTATGGCAAAGCAGAATGTTCAGATGCAGATGAATGTTTTACTTTGTCGTAAAGAGGAAAAGATCATGCTGGATGCACTTTTTTGTCCCAAAGCCGTGGCCGTTATCGGCGCCTCCAA
>JAFGVI010000009.1 GCA_016938065.1 Deltaproteobacteria bacterium
CTTGATGAAATGCTGCAGAAAGAGAAAGGCGGTCTCGCCGGTCTTGATCGGGAAGTTCTGCTGCACCTCCTTGCGCTCTTTGCCGCCGAAGGGAGGATTGGCCAGGATCACATCGAAGCGATCCTTTTCCTGAATGTCGCTGATGTTCTCGGCCAGGGTGTTGGTGTGGATGATGTTGGGCGCGTCGATGCCATGCAGAATCATGTTCATGATGGCAATGACATAGGCGAGGCTCTTCTTCTCCTTGCCATAAAATGTCTTGGTCTGCAGGGTCTCCAGCTGGCCGGTGGTGAGGTTCCCACCATCTCTCGGGTGGCGCAGGTAGTCGTGCGCCTCGCACAAGAAGCCCGCCGAGCCACAAGCGCCGTCGTAGATGCGCTCGCCGATCTGCGGCCCCACCACCCGCACCATGGCGCGGATCAGCGGCCGGGGGGTGTAATACTCGCCGCCGTTGCGCCCGGCGTTGCCCATGTTCTTGATCTTCTCTTCGTACAGGGCTGAGAGTTCGTGTTTCTGATCCTGCGAACGGAACTTGAGCGAGTCCATCAACTCCAGGGCATCACGCAGGCTGTAACCGCTGCGGAACTTGTTCTTGATCTCGCCGAAGATCTCACCGATTTTGTATTCGATGGTATCGGGGCTGGCAGCGCGCTGTTTGAACCCCTGCAGGTAGGGGAACAGCTCGCGATCGACGAAGGCGATCAGATCATCACCAGTCAGGGCGCTGTCGTGATCGAAGTCACCCTTGGCATTCTTCGGCGCCGCCCACTGCGACCACTGGTACTTACCCTCGATAATGAAATCGTAATCCTTGCCCTCCAGCTCGGCCCGCATGGCCCGCTCGCGTTCCAGATCATCCAGATACTTGAGGAACAGCATCCAGGATGATTGCTCGGTGTAGTCGAGTTCGGAGGAACAGCCCGCCTCTTTCCAGAGGACATCATCGATATTTTTAAAGGTCTGTTGGAACATTTAATTTCCTTCTCAGTCGTGAGTTGTGGTGGGGTCAATCTTCCATCTTTGCAATATGCGGCGCTGTGTGAAGGAAAAGAGATTATAGTGACCAGTACTGAGCCAAAATCCATACACCACAAGCAAGTTTACAGTCAATACCTATTCGAATTGTTGCCAGGGTATTGATCTCTTTTGTTTTCTCGTTACTGGTCCGGTACTGCTTTTTGTTCCGAAAATCGAACCACCAGCACTCATGGACCGAAGCTTCATTCTTTTTCTTCGCCATCAATTGCCTCCCTTGAAAAGCTGCCGTAGTACTTTCTTCCTGCTCCGGTATCCGGTAATGATTGTCTGTCAGAATTGAAGCTGTCATAGTTCAACCTCCAGACTTTTCAGCTTTTCCAAATTCCGACCGATCACCTTCTTCCTCGATCAGAGCGAAGGCGTGCACCCCTGTCGTGACTTTGGGGGGTTGGCAGACGCGAAGTAGAAGGTGTCTTTACCGGTTGTTGCACTTGGACTAGGTTTTTTTTCAGGGATTACAAATAAGGTGTTGATTTATAACAGAGTTTATGTTTAGTTGCGGCGTGAGTAGTATTTAAAGAGTCATTCATGTCTCGGTCATGACTGTTTGATTCGGGGATTGGAGATATTGAATCGTTAATGGCTATCCCGCCGGAGAAGCTGTGTTAGAATCGCATATTCAAGTTAAAAGGACTCAAATTTCGTGTTACCGGGAAACTGAGCTGTATATTAAAAACAGTGCCGGAGATTTCGTCCTTTATAAGTCTGCGAATCGTTCGATTGATGCTGATAAATATGCACAGGAAGATTATCCACCCCTGTATTTACTTGATGAGAATAAGGCTTCAGCCATTCTCGAATTGCGCACTGCGTTGAATAAAAATCTTGCCGAAATGATCTGTTCAGGTTCTCTGCCTGCGGCCAAAGTTGCGTTATGTGAAATTGTTCAAGAGGTTATTAGCGATAATCCTCCCACGAGTGATCTCTCCTGTTTTCCTGAAACCATAGATATCCTGTACGAAGGCTACTGTCAGGCATCTTCAATCTTAAAAGATTTTGTTAATATTCCTTATGGCGGTTATTCTCTGGTTGAACATTGCGCCAATGTGGTGACTTTGGTCTTAAACTATTGTCTTTTCTATGATTTTTCCGAAGACGAGACAAAGAAGTTGAGTTTGGGTGCTTTGTTGCACGATATGGGATTAAGCAGAATTGATAAGCGTATAATTGAGACGGATAGAAAGCTGACGGACGAAGAGTACAGAATCCATAAAACTCATGCCGCTATCGGTCATGATCTGATCAAGGAAAGTGGCGATATCGACGTCTCTATCGCCAAAGGTGTTTTGGAACATCATGAGCGGCTCGATGGCAGTGGTTACCCCAGGGGAGTAGCACACATCTCTTTTGCCGGTCGGCTCCTTGGTTTGATTGACAGTTTTGACAGCCTTTCAAGTAGTGAAAAGCAGCATCGCCGGAAACAGAAATCTTTTGCAGCTCTGCTGAAGATAAAGGATGAGGTTTTTCTTGAAGGTAAATTTGAAAAAGAAATCTTTAAGAATTTTTGTTTGAGTTTGGGTAAGAAAACTGTCTTTTGATATTCGGATTTCTCCGCTAAAGGCTCAACTTGTAACTTTATCATATGTAAAGCGTATTGACGGCCTGTACTGGCTGATTCTGGGCTCGCCCCAAGTGATCCTGTTCCATGCCGGGATCATGGGTGACGGCACTCTGCATACCCTTGTTGTTGCCTTGAAACAGGCACTCAACGGGTTGTTTAATACTTGATTGCCTGGATGAATCCTCTTCGTAGTACCGGTTCCCACCTGTCTGACTTTCTCAACCTCATGCTCCGCAACGCCAATGCCACCGCCGTGGCCTTTGATCCTCCGATAGAGGTAAATTAAGATCTGATGCGGTTCAGTTGGTGTGTGGGAGTCTGCAATCAGAGTTGCGATGCGGGTGGTTTTATGCCCTCACGGGTCAGGATGATCACCACCCACTCCATGCTGAAAGTCGGCAGGCTGTCAACTGCGGCTCCCAGTTTGAAACGCAGATAACCTCGATCATGGCGTTTTGCGGAAGGGCGTCGGTCGATCAGAGTCACTTTGATGCTCAGGGCTTCACCGGGATACCAGGGTCGCAGCCATTTGATACTGTCGATTCCCGGGGCGCCGATGGCCCAGGAGCGGTTCAGTACATCAAGGCAGAAAGGTTTGAAGCACAGCAGCTGGGTCTGAAAACCGGAGGCCACCAGGCTGCCGAAATGCGTGCCGGCCGCCTCCTGCGCATCAAGGTGAAAACGCTGCGGGTCGTACAGGGTTGCAAACTCTATTATTTCAGTCGTACTCAGGCCGGGGATTTCGTAGCCGCGATTGAATCCTTCCGTAAAATCTTCGAAACATTTCTTCTCTTCAGTGGGGAACTTTTCCATAATTGATCCATATCTTATGCTCGACTAATGCGGGGCTCGCTCCCGCTTTAGAACATGTTCTGGTGAAAAAGACAAGGAAATAGCCGGTAGCGTATCGGGAAAATTTGCTGTTGCACGTCAGAGCAGAAGATATTCTCCTGCAGATCATTCCTTGTCGAAACCCTGATGCTTGGGAACCGGGCTGTTTAATTTTATTGTTCATCCTTGACAGATATGTGTATATTGCCAGGCCTCAGGGGCAGGACAGCTGTATTTTTCGTTAATTGTTACAGGCGGGGGAGCTGATGGCCGGTTTTTTTGTTCACAGCAGCAATCAGATGGAAGAGCTGGCCCGGGTGCTGGCTGAGTTTCTGCTGGAGAAAAAATCGGGCTGTGTCCTGGCGCCGGAGATTGTGGTGGTGCCCAGTCGCGGGCTTGAGCGCTGGCTGAAGCTTTATCTGGCTCGGGTTAACGGGATCGCGGCAAATCTTGAATTTCCATTTCCTCAGGCTTTTCTTGAGGAAAAGGTGTTCGCCGGTTTGCGGCGCCGGCTTGATCCGGGTACCGTCGGCAATCCCTTTACGCTGGAGGCGCTGGCCTGGAAGATTTTCTTCGCATTGCAGCCGGATCATGCACCGGGTCCGGTGCGGTCGCCGGAACTTGCGACCTATCTTACCGAGACCGGGGATGAGCTCTCTCGTTATCAGCTGGCGCTTGCGCTGGCGGATCTTTTCGATCGTTATCTGCTGGTCCGTCCGGAATTGATCAGGGCCTGGGAACGGGGCGAAAATCCACTTGCCCAGCTGGCCGCTTCAAAATGGCAGAAAGAGCTCTGGGCGAGCCTCTTACGGGGGCAGGGCGGTGTCCATTTTGCGGCTCTGCATGAGCTCTTAAATCAGATAATCTATCCGGAATTTTTCCCGGAAGCTGCTCCTTTTTCCGTGGATGTTATAGCTGCGGCTCTGCCTTCACGGCTCTTTATTTTCGGTTTCGCGGCTCTGCCGTTTACCTATTTTGATATTTTCAAGGGGCTCTCGCGTTTGACGGAGGTGCACCTTTTTCACTGTAATCCCTGCGCCGAATATTGGGGTGATCAGTATCGCCGTCGAGTTGACAGCGGTTTTCCGCGATCTTTTTCCGGGCAGCCTCTTTCCGGAGAGGCTGAAAACGGTGCGGAGCTTTCGGCCGGTCATCCGCTGCTGGCTTCCTGGGGGCGCTTGGGCCGGGCCTTTTTCGATCTTATCAGCGGTCTTGAGGTCGAACAGTACAACGAACATTTCGTGGTCCCGGATGGAGATTCCCTGCTCACATCTCTGCAGCGGCAGATTCTTCTGTTGGCTCCACCGGAAAAACTGGTTCAGCTTGCCGCGGCTGATAGTTCGCTGCAGATCCATCGCTGTCACGGTCGCAGGCGTGAAGTTGAGATCCTCTACGATACGATTCTTGACACCCTTGAGCACGACGCAGATTTAGAGCTTGATGATATCCTGGTAATGGCGCCGGACATTGATCTCTATGCTCCCTATATTGAAGCTCTTTTTGCCCATCGTCAGCCCTTTCCCGGGGGGTCGCCTCTGACTTTTACTCTGGTCAGTGCGAAATCGGCTCTGCGCCAGCCGGTGATCCGGGCCCTGCTCGATCTGTTGCGCCTGAGCCGGAGTCGTTTTCATCTGAGCGAGGTTTTTGATCTTTTCAGCCAGGAGGTAGTCTGTCGTCGGTTTTCGGTAGGGGAGACCGGTCTGGCCCGGCTGGCGGACTGGCTGCGGCAAGCGGCGGTCAACTGGGGCCTGGACGGCGATTTCCGGCAGGAAACCGTCGGGGTCAATTTCAGCGAACACTCTTTCTCCTGGGGGTTGGACCGGCTGCTGGCCGGTTATGCTCTGGCGGGAAACGGTCTGGGCGTCGGAAGAATGACAGGCGGCAGCCGGCTGGCGGACGAGGTCTGGTCGGCAGGTTGCGGAGCGGGTGAAGATTTGTTCCCGCTGCCCGGAATTGAGGGAGAACAAGCCCTGGTTCTGGGATCGTTTTGCGCCTTTATCACGGCCCTGGCCAAGGCGCGCCAGCGCCTGCGTCAGCCGTTGCCGGCTGTGCGCTGGCGGACAGAACTCGAAAGTCTGGTTAATGATTTTATTCAGCCGGATGCGGACGCTGCCGGCTGTCTGGCGAGCCTGCGTCAGACACTCAGAAATTTCGAGCAGCAGCTGGAGAGGGCCGGGGTGCTGAATTCCGGCGCCATGCCCGGCGAAGAGGGTGAGAGTTTAAGTACGGAGACGGTTATTGCCGCCCTGGAAAAGAGTTTAGAAGAGTTTTCGGGCCGGGCCGGTTTTTTTGCCGGGGGGATTACTTTTTCATCAATTTTACCGCTGCGGGCCCTGCCGGCGCGGATGATCTGTCTTTTGGGGCTGAACGACGGCGAATTTCCACGCAGTCAGCGGCCGCCGGCTTACGACCTGATTGCCGCCTCGCCCCGCCCCGGGGATCGGAATGCCCGGGACGAGGATCGCTATCTCTTTCTCGAAACCCTGCTCGCCGCACGCAAGACGCTGGTTTTGAGTTATATCGGGCGTGATCCGAAAGACAATCACCTGCGTCCGCCCTCAATTCTGCTCAGTGAACTGATCGACTATATCGAAGAGCATTTCAGAGCTCCGCTCAAAGGTGCTGTCTCGGCTGACAGCACGAATGCCGAGCCCGGTTTTTTATTGTACGACCATCCGCCTCAACCTTTCAGTCCCCGTTATTTTCAAGCTCCGGCCGCAGGTGTTGAACCGGAGAGGCCTTTTTTCTCTTATGATGCAGTCGCGGCGGCGATGGCCGCCACCATGCGGCACAAGCCGGAGCGAACGAGCGATTTTTTGGGTCTGCTTCTGCCGCTAAAGCTGCCGGAAGAGGTTGGGCCTTATGAGCTGGTGCGTTTTTACAGCAGTCCGGCCCGCTATTTTCTCAAGGAGCGCCTCAAGGTGGTGCCGGAGATTTCTGAACTCGAATGTTTTGCCGACAGTGAGCCCTTTTTTCTTGATCCTCTTGACTCCTATCAGCTATACGATGAGATGCTCGCCTGGTTGATTAAGCTTCCGCTTCCTGAGCGTAGTGCTCCCGCAACGGTTGCCGAATTGGAGAGACGTCTGGCCGCTGCCGGGAAATTGCCGTTGCCGGGTCCGGGGCGGAGCGTGGCGCTTGAGAAGATCAAAACCGCCATTGCCATGACGGTCGAGCTTGCTCCTTTTTGCGCTGAAGCCGTGGCACCTTTACAGAAGCGTGTTTCTTTGCTGCTGAACCAGGGTTCGCTCGAGTTTGCCCTGCAGCTTGATGGAATCTATCGGGGTGAGGATGGTATAATCAGGCAGGTACTCTATCGTCCGGTGAGTAAGATCAAAGAAAAAGACCGGATTCGGACGACCATCCTGCATCTGGGGCTTGAACTGGAGGGTCAGGGGGTACCCGCTGCACATGCGTTCCAGATTCAGGAAACCCGCCTGCATACGCTTTCCCCTAAGGAACAGCTGGTCTTTCCCGTGCGACCGGCTGGTCTGGCGCCGGTTCAGTTTAAAATTATGATGGAGATATTTATCGAAGGGCTGCGGCGACCACTGCCGTTTCTGCCGGCTCTCTCGTTGCCCTGGTATGCAGCCTGGGAAAAAGAGCTGGTGCTGGGCGATGCCGCCCGGGCCCGCGTTCGTGCCCGCGAGAAAGTTATGGCACAGCTCGCCATCGAGAACAGTTTTGATATTCAGGATGAGGCTTTTTCATATTGTTTTCCGGGGGCTTTCACAGATGAGGCTTTCTGGCATGAGTTTGAAAGTCTGGCCCGGCGCCTGGGGCCGATTTTTGCGGACAGATAGGGATTCAGGATCGGATAGTTTGTTAAAAGGTAACTATTTAGCCAATATTCTTTTTGAGGGTGCTCAGGTGGTTTTCCGTAACGTCTCGCGAAATTTCGTCGTTTTCCCCAGCGAATAAAGCCCATTAAAATTGCGGCTGTTTGAGCGCCTGAGCGCGAGTTCCGCAATTTGGGCGCAATGAGCGCTGGGAAAACAGAAATTGAGCTTAAGAAGTGGAGGGAAA
>JAFGVI010000010.1 GCA_016938065.1 Deltaproteobacteria bacterium
ACAAAAAAAACGCGAATTTCATTCGAAAATCGCGTTTTGAGGTACTGTTTTTTACTTAAAATGTGCGCATTATACGACTTTCAGGGTGCCAAGAACGGAAAAGGGGTTAAGCATTGGTTTCGCTTAACCCTTTGTATTTATTGGCGCGCTGCGGAAGATTCGAACTCCCGGCCTTCTGATCGCGTAGTTATAGTTTTGATTCTAAAAAGTCTTTTATATCAACTGCTTTACTAGGGATGGAACAACTATCAAGGTTAGCGATTTCCGTCTCCAATTGGTTAGCGATCCTGTTCTTCAAGCACTTCTAACATTTTTTTCGCGCGTTTTTCAATGGTTTTTTGGAGCAGAGTGGCCATAGAATAGCTGTAATCTTTTGCTTGAGTCTCGACTTCTCCAAACTTGAGTAACATCCTGTTGGAGATTTCCCCCATTCGTTCTCGTAGCATTGGCCAACCAAGCCCGGCATCTCTTGCCATTTTTTTCCATTCGCCAATTGTGAATGCGTTGACTGTTTTGCTGTTGCCAATTTTCATCGCGATATTTTTAGTGATGTTGTCCCAGGCGATTGTTGAGACGAGATCGTAATATGGAGTTAGTCTTCGTTCCCCTCCAGAATAGATTATCGAGAAGTTCTTGCCGTGGGCGTCGGCGTTGCCGATTAGGACATTGAAAATCAAACCGCTGATAAAGTTGGGGATGTCGAGAGCCGGCGCGGTGGACCATTCCCGCAGCAATGAAATACATTTGTGAATTGTCGGGCCACCCTCTGCTTGGTACTTTTGTTCCGGAGGGAACCCCAAAGCCTGGCAAAAGTCTTCTTGGTGGAGTCGGGTGGTGATGCCGTTTTCATCGTTTATGCGGTCATATCTCTGCACCAGAAGGCACGGTTTCCCGCCAATTTGACGATACTCCGTGGCGGACGTGTTCAAGCCCACTGTCTTTGCCAGAGTCATACAGAAAATCTCGTTGGCAACCAGCCCTGGGAAACGATCCGGTTCAGGTTTCAGGATGTGGGTACTGGGCGTTCCACCATGAGGAAGGTATATTCTGTCGTCATGAATGATAATGGGTAGTTTGTCTTGCGCGCCGGCGAGTGAGAGCCGTAGTCCTTCCTTGCCAGCCATTAAGGGGCGGTTGGGTAACTCATCTATAAGTTGTTGTAGCTCAAGTTCTGTCAGCTCGCGGTTCTGGGCATTCCGGGAATCTGGGGGAGTGCTGCCTTCAGGAAGCAGGCTGACTGCGCCAGCGCACTCTCCTCCAATCATTTCCAGCATGGCAAAGTCATTGCCGGCGCTGATCCCGAGGATCTCCGCTATTTTTCTTCGTGGTTGGGATTCCGGGAGTATGCCGGCAAAGAACGATCGGGTTTGTTTCCCTTGGAACATCTTGCTTTGTAAAGGTAATGAACGGGAGAGGGGGATGGCTCCAGGCTTTTCCAGCCAATGCTGATTGTAGGTAAATTGCATTAAACCGCTATCGTCTTGTTCGAGGAATCCAACTTTTTCACTGTTCAGATAGACGATCAGTTTATTCATGATTTTTCATCTTGCCCGGGATTCTTCCCGGGGATAGTGATTTTGAGGCCCAGGGCCTGGAGAACCTGTAAGGTCTTTCCGATTTGGCAGGTCGGTTTACCTTTCTCAAGATCAATAATAAAACGCAGGCCGGTGCCGCAAGTCATCGCCAGATCCTTCTGGGTGACCTTTAACTGTTTGCGCCTTGCACGGAGTATGGCGCCGAGCTGTTCTGGGTTCTTAATTGTATCCATATTACCGATCGGGAATATAGCTGGTTGTTTGGTGTTTGTCAAGTTGCGATGTTACCGTTCGGTAATATTGTTTGCCGGCGCAGGCCTTTTTGTTTGAAATGTTACCGAAAGGGAATATTGTCGGCCTGGGATGGGCAGGAGCATCAGGTTGAAGGTTTTAAAAAGTCTTTGAGGTTGATTACTTTCCCATTCTCCAGGCGGCTATTAATATCACTTTTCAGAAACTGTGATAAAAATACCTAGTTAGCAGGCGCAAAAAAGCACTTAACGAAAAATCGCTAAGTGCTTGTATTTATTGGCGCGCCGCGGATGATTCGAACACCCGGCCTTCTGATCCGTAGTCAGAATATAAGCATTCCTTGACTTTCCCGTATAATCCTAAAAACATATTGACAATCAGCTACTTAGCTTGTATATTATTCCCTAGCGTTCCTTTGATACTTCCCTTGTTCCTGTTGAAAATGGTGGGCAAAATGGTGGGCAGATTGTTTTGTCCGTTATGTTAGCTGGGCAGGGGGTGAGGTGAGTTGATGAATATAGAGAAGCTGACGGATAGTAAACTAAGGTCTCTGAAGCCACAAAATAAACGTTACCGAATAACGGTCAAATCCCATCAAGGTTTAATTTTAGTTATTGAGCCTTCCGGTAAAATCAAATTCTCCTTCAGGTACAAGTCAAATAACTCTCGCAGGGAAATCACGCTGGGTTCGTACCCCTCGAAATCTCTGAAAGAGCTAAATAAGCTTCATGCCGACATGTTGGAGCGAGTGGAAAACGGGGCTGACCCTCTTTTGATGAAGGAAGAGCAAAAGCAGGCTGACGACAACGACCCTCTTTTTTCAGTGTTTTGTGAACGCTATCTGGAGGAATATGCAGAGCCTAAGTTGAAACCAAAAACAGTGGCCGAATACCGGCGGCAAATTGACAAGCATCTATTTCCGGCAATGGGGAAGATGAAGCTTAGTAAGATCACGTTTCGGCAGATAGACAAGCTGATTACTTCGCTGGCGAAGGACAAGCCGATTCTTGCAAACCGGGTTCTGGCTCTGACCAAAGGAGTATTCACTTTTGCCGTCAAGAAACGGCTCATTCAGCAAAATCCGGCGGCTTTATATGAGCCCCCTGCCAAGGAGCGACCAAAAGATCGTTATTTGAGCATGGATGAAATCAAGGCGCTGTGGCTGTTTATGACTGAAGGGGCTGACCGGGATTGTTCTGACGCGGTTAAGCTGATCTTGTTGACCGGGTGTCGCCCTGGTGAGATTATCAATCTGACCATGAAAGAGATCGACGAAAGAGCAGACGGCAAGTGGGTTGCTTTGTCGGCTGACCGGACAAAGAACAAGCAGCCTCACCAGGCTTACTTATCACCCCTGGCCGCTGAAATCATTCAAAAGAGACTTGATGACGGTCTGGTAATAGATAGTCTGTTGTTCCCGGCAGAGTCTACCAGTCGTAAAACCGGAAAGATGCGGATCGTAAGCATGAGGGGTGATGTTTTGACCCACAAAGTAACCCGCCTTCTGAGAGACCTTAAAGGGGCTGGCATAGAGGTTGAGAAGTTCGCGGCTCACGATCTGCGTCGAACATGCGCAACTCATGTTGCGCGAATCGGTTACGCAGCAACAGTGCCGGAAATTTTAAACCATAAACAACGGAGCGTTACCAGGGCGGTTTATGATCAATATGACCGGCTCCCGGAAATCCGCCGGGCGCTGGAAGCCTGGAGCCTGACCATTGAGCGCGAGTTAAGAGGTTGTGCTGACAACGTTGTCCCGATGACTGTCGGGCAAAATGGTGACATCTGAAATATTGAATCAACCTTGACCTGGGTACACATGGTATGTATAATGAATAGCAGGGAAATAATAAAACGGCTTGAGTCCGAGGGCTGGGTGCTGCATCATTGCAAGGGGTCGCATCATCAATTCAAGCACCCTGAAAGACCGGGCAAGATAACTGTACCACATCCCAAGAAAGACTTTCCGGCCAAGACCTTACAGAGCATTTTCAAGCAAGCCGGATGGAAGGAGTAGTTGCAATGCTAAGACATTACCCTGTTGTTATTCATAAAGATAAGGATTCGGATTATGGTATTTGTGTCCCCGATCTGCCAGGCTGTTTCAGTGCCGGGTCTTCCGTAACTGAAGCCCTGGCCCAGATCAAGGAGGCTATCGAATGTCATCTTGAGGGATTGTTGCTGGATGATGAAGAAATGCCGGCTCCGACCGCTGACTATTCTGCATTGACCGACAACCCCGAGTATGCCGGCGGCATCTGGCATTTGGTAGAGATCGACTTGAGCAAGCTGGACACCAGAACACGGCGAATCAACATAACTATTCCAGAAAGATTGCTTACTCAGGTTGACAGATTCGTGAAAGATCATCGTCTTGGTAGCCGTTCCGGCTTTCTCGCTCAGGCGGCGGAAACGTTTATTGAACATCATCGGTAAGCAGCAGTCAAGGCCCGCCTAGAAGTCTCCGAGGGCAGCGCAGGAGATAAAGTAGATGGAAGATATCAAGCTGGAAAAAGGCTCAGGCAACGTTTTTGCCGATATTGGCCTTGACGAACCGGAGGACCGCTTGGCGAAAGCCGATTTAGCATCGAGGCTTTCTCGGATTGTCGAAAAGCAGAATCTTTCGCAGGGTCAGGCGGCTGAGCTTTTTGGAGTCACTCCACAGGAAGTGACCGCCATTCTTAAAGGAGAGCTCGAGGCCTTTTCTAGGGAAACGCTTGAGCTTTTATTGAAGAGTGGTGAAAGAAAGGTTTTTGTCGAAACAGAGATTCGCGGCAGTGCTAAGCTTGAATTGTCGCCGCCGATAATCTCTGCCGGAGGCTTCCAACTTGAAATAGCTGTTGTGGGTAACTCAATAGGCCGCCTTAAGAGGTTGGTGCATGACTTTGCAAAATCGGGTCGGAAACTGCTTTTCGTAGGTGAGCCGGGAACCGGTAAAGAGCTATTTTCCGACATATACGCCGAGGCAAGCAAGCGCGAAAAACGCAGCCTAAATTGTTCTGCCTACGACGGAAACACCGCAATCTCTGTGCTTTTTGGGCACACCAAAGGGGCGTACACTGACGCAAAAGCCAAAAGAGACGGCTTGTTCTCTGAAGCTGAAGGTGGGGTCGTTTTTCTGGATGAGCTTGGGGCGGCTACCAGAGACCTTCAAGCTCAATTGCTGAGAGTTTTAGAGACAGAAGACTACCTTCCTCTGGGGGCTGACAAAGACAAAAAGTTGGGGAATGTTCTGGTGTGCGCCGCAACCTCTGACCCAGACAGTGTTCGGCAAGACCTTAGGGATCGCTTTATCATTTTGCACGTTCCGTCTTTAAGACATCGACGGGGTGATATTCAAGCAATGATTAAGCATCTGTTAGCAAAGGAAGCGGCGGCACCAGAATACATATCGCAGGAGGCGCTTAATGTTTTAAAAAAGCACTCCTGGCCAGATAATGTCAGAGGTCTTCGCAATGCAATGCAGATTGCAGTTGACCTGGCAGCGTTTGACAAGTCAGACACGATCATAACAAGACATCTGCCGGCAATAACCGACAAAGATCAAGACAGGTCTAAAAAAGTAAAAATTTCATCTTTGCTTGATGATGGTGAGCTGATACCTAGGCATAAGTTTTTCAAGCCGTTTGATTCGGGGCAGCAGAAAAATAGATATTGGGCCTGCCCCAAAGAGTATTCTGATAGTTTCTATGATCATTTCTCGTTGCTGGGGTACCGTGCAAAGGCGTTAAATGATGAATTTCCGAAGGCTGTACGTTCGAGCTTGCAAGCTGGCCTTGACCGCGCTAGAAAACGTAATCCATAACACAATATGTTTTGCTGCTGTTTCCGAGAGACCCTGATACACCTTAAAAAACCCTCGAAAAAAAATATTTCCCTTTGATTACATAGCCTTATCCGTGTTGATCGGATAGGGCTTCTTTGTTGGCACATTCCCTGTAATACCTTCTAGTGTTGCAACAAAACATTCACCGGATCGCGACCGGTGCAACGTTTGAGCTTGGAGGATTTACATAATGGATAAGACCGCAAAACAGCAAACAATATACGACTGTTTGATAAAAATCTGGCCGGGTGGCCTGATGCCCAGAGTTGAAGCAAAAAAAAGCGGCTTGATTGCGCCAAAAACGTTGGCCAATGCTGATAGCCTTGGAATTGGTCCTGAGCGTTTGATTGTCGCAGGGCACATTGTTTACCCTGTTAAGCCGTTGTCTGAGTGGCTGGCTGTAAAATGAGAAACCCCGGCAGCGGTAGTGCTTCCGGGGTCAGGCAAAAGGGTAGAATCAAAACCGCTCAAACAATACCATCTTGGTGGTGTTTTGTCGAGCCCCTTTCTGCTCCCCTCCTGCGCTGCCTGTGCCGATCGATGGAGGAAAATTATGAGTAAATTAAGATTTACTGTGTTCACCAAATCAGGCGGTGGAGTAATGACTAAAAGTATTAACCTTGTTGCTGGCCAGTTGACCAAAGACAGTTCGCAATGCTGGTTAAGCGACGGTTTTGCCGAGACAGTGGAGGTCTATTTCAAACATCTGCCGAAAGTGCTTGATGCGGTTGAATGCAATCAAGCCGTGTCATGGGGCGTTCAGCAGCAAGAGTCAATCAAAATTGTTTCGAAAGCAAAAGAAGCCTCTAGCGATGATGCAATCAGCCGGACTGGGGAGCATTTCAGATTCCAGGAAAACAGGCCAGGCGTGATGATGATTGACAGTGATTCCGGCATGCCATCGGCTGAATTGATGCCGATTCTGGTCGGAGTTATCCCGGAGCTCAACGGCTGCGCTCGCATTGAACGACCGTCTTGTTCAAGTGATATTTATAGCGGAGACGAACTCCTTACAAGCCGTGGGACTGGACGCATTTACATCCTAGTTGATAACGCGGCAGAGATACCCCGCGTCGGTAAAATTATGCATCAACGGCTGATCTTGGCAGGTCACGGCTCAATTCAGATTTCCAGGTCAGGGGCGATGCTGACCCGGAGCCTTATCGATGATTGCGTATGGCAACCGGAACGCCTTGATTTTGTGGCACCGCCGATACTTGGTAAGGGCCTTGTGCGGAATGCGCCTGAAGCCAAATACATTGAAGGTGGAATGCTGCGAACAGCCGACATTGAAGATTTAGGGGGCGACGATTTAAAGCGGCTCGAATTAGTGGTCGCGGGTTTGAAAGCCTTGGCGCAACCCGAATCCGCCAAGGTGAAGGCCGTGTATGTCGATAGCGAAGCCGACAAGCTCGCCAAGGTGCAATCAATACCTAAAGACGATGCAGTCAAAATTGTGCGACAGCGAACAGTTGGAAACCTAGTTGGGGGAGATATGCTGTTCTTTGACAACCTGGGGCCGGTAGCGGTTGCCGATGTGCTGAGAGATCCGGCGAAGTACGACCTTGAAACATTGGCCGACCCGCTCGAACCTGAGTACGGTGGCGGCAGATGCAAGGCCATGCTCTATGCAAACGACGGAGATGCGATTATTCACAGTTTTGCGCATGGTTCAAAGGTTTATACGCTTGGTGGTTTTGGGAAGTTAATTGAAGAGATAGAAAAGCCACTATTGATCTTGCCCGGCGGCAATACCAGGTTGAATGATTGTGCCGAGGCGCTGGCACAGTTGCTTGTAAAAAACGGCAGGTTCTATGTACATAACGGCGAACTGTGCGAGGTGTCGACATGAGATTAAGACCGATAAAACCAGCGGCCTTTTGTGGTCAGGCCGAGAGCGTAGCGCTGTTGCGGAAGGATACCCCCAAAGGACTAACTCCAACCGTAATGTCGGAATCTCAAGCCCGACAACTTTTGAGCAACCCGGTCTTGTTACGGGAAGTGCCGGAAATCAAGAATGTTAGTGATTGCCCGGTACTGATCAAGGGTGACAGCGGCCTCGAAATCGTGACCGGCTACAACCGGAAAAGTAAGGTTTTTGCAGAAGGGACAAGCCCGGCTGAAGTTGATTGCAATCAGGCTTTCAAGCTGATTATTGGCTTGTTGAGTGATTTTAAATTCACCTCTGAGTTCGATCAGTCGAGAGCCGTGGCGCTGTTACTCAGTCCAGCCCTGCTGCATGGTGGCCTGATTGTGGGCAGGGCTCCGATGTTCGTTATAGAAGGCGATCAGCCGGGAGTCGGGAAAGGTACGCTCGCAAACATTGTTGCTGCTGTTTACAATGCAAAATTCACCAACATAACCAGGAGGCGCGGTGGTGTCGGTTCGTTTGACGAAAGCATTGGAGCCGCACTGGATGCTGGTCGCGGCATGATTCTTTTCGATAATTTCCGGGGCAAGTTTGATAGCCAGTTTGCGGAAAGCCTGTTAACCGAACCAAATGTACAGATACGGCTGCCATATCGGGGTAGTTTCGATGTTGATGTGACGCGGAATCTGTTTGTGTTGACCTCGAATGGGATTGAAATGACTGACGATCTAGCCCGGCGGGTTATGGTCATAGATATCGAAAAACAGCCAGAAGATTATCAATTCAAGCATGACGATATCGTCCGGCACGTAAAGCAGGACCAGCCGCTTTATCTAGGTGCTGTGTTCGCGTTGATTAAGCATTGGTATGCGGAAGGGGCTCGCAAATCAGCCGCAACCATGCCCTCGTACACGGCCTGGCTTCGATGCGTTGATTACATCATTACAAATTATTTGTTTCTGTCGTCGGTGTTAACTGGCAATCAGGAAACCTTATCCCGAATGGCAAATCCTGCCCTGTCATGGCTGCGCGAGGTTGCGCTTTACATGATCAAATATGAAGTGTTTCACGACCTGTCAGCTATGACCATATGTAATGAGATCGACGGTGTTTTGCCGATACCAGGGTTGCCAGACGGAGAAATGCTGACAGATGACAATGCCAAAAAAGCGGCAAGTGCTACCGGAATGTGCCTTAAAAAAGCTTTCGGTGAAAATGATGTCGTACGGTTCGGAGATGTTCAAGTTACCCGGCTTAAACATTGGAACCATATGCATAATGAAATGAAGAGCTACCGCTTTACCCGGTCGGCCGAAGATAATGACGCTAACACTGCCGAAGCCGGCCTGGACTTCGTATAGGTTCGTATAGCCCAAACACAACATTTTGAATGTTTTTATATAATTATACTTATAGTAGATACGTTATATGTATCTAAAGTGTTGTGTAAAACCTATACGAACCTATACGAAATGGGCTTGACCTAAACGAGCATGATATTTATACTGATTTTATTTTAAAGTTATGAGTAAAATATGAACATAAAATCATTTTCCCCAATACCCACCGGTTTGAACTCGTTTAAAAGATAACGAACCCCGCCCTCTTGGGTTTAGACCAAAGGGGCGGGAAAAGCTTACATTTTCCTATTCATTTGGGCAAAAAAAATGAGTAAAGGCGATTGGACAAGATATGATGCGAAGGCCCCAGTTGAGGCATGTCATCGGCTGGATATTCAGGACTTGAAACTTAAATCTGGGGACAGCATTGATATGACATACAGCGTCGGAGAATCCAAACTCACAAGAGAGTCCGTGGCAATTGTTTGGACGCGCTGTCATTTCGGCGGGAGGCGGCCTTGGTGGAGATGCCCTGGCTGCGGGAAGCAAGTAAGGATTTTGTACTTTCGATCAAGCAGATTCAGGTGTAGAAATTGCCACAACCTGGCCTACAAATCGAGCCAAGAAAGCAAGTTAGACCGGCATCTTCGTAAGAAGTTTAAGCTCTGCGATAAGCTTGGCATAGGCCCTATCGACATGCCATTGTTTAAGCCCAAAAACATGCATCAGAAAACTTTTGATCGTTTGCGAATGGAGCATCAGAAAGCCGAGAAGCAAACTGTTGATGATCTAGTAATGCTGTACAAGAAGTTTTATCCAACAAAGGTGTTCCGGGGATTCTGAAAAGTACGAGGTTCGAGGTTTTGGTACGACACCCCTACGCGCGCACGCGCGAGGATTATTCAGGGCACTCTCAGAATTTTTGAGGGTGAAATTTAAACAAGGCCTCTGAGCTGAGAGTGATGGTCTGCTGGATTTGTGTTTATTGGTACTCGTAAAACTCACAATCTGAAGCCGATCTTGTCAAACGGGGGATTCCCGGTTACAGGGTTAACGTACCTGAAGATGGGTAATCCAGCGACATACCCACAAAGGGGGGTGGTGAAACAGCACCCCCCCCCTTTGAATGACCAGAGGGGGTAACGATTCGCTATCCCCTTTGCGCCTATTGTTTTGAACAGGGCATGGGGTTAATGATGTTAACCCCATCGGCGAAAAAAGGTGTCATATTACATGATGCCCCTGACCGGCATACGAGCCCGGCTATAAAAATTTCTGGAGAGGAGAATGCCCCCTTCAAACTGCGAATTATTAGTTTGAGCCTGGCGGTGTTGTGTATAGGTGAGAAGTTGCATATTCTCAACTTGACCGAGTATGTTGAATCAACCGGACTTCCTGGACATCCCGATAGCAGCGGTTAAATGATTCGCGCAGGTTGGATACGGTGACTGTATAAACCTCAAAACAAGTATTGACTTCTGGGAATATTTCTGAATAGTACGGATTTACGATTAACCTTAACCTCATGATTTTCATGAAAGATTGAGATTGCCAGATGTAATACACAAATCATTATCCAATCTATTTGATCGGTTATATTATGAGTATAAATTTAAAATAAGTATTGACTTACAGGCAGATTCCTGACTAGTAGAAGTTTCCGATAAATCTTGACCATAATTTTTTGGTAGGCATTGAGATGGGTTGCACTTCAGATCAAAAGCATTGTAAACATAGGTGCATTTAACATCAATGATCAACATTCACGACCCCTCCCCTTGCAGATCCATTCAATTTATAGGAATTTGTTAACGCTGCTTTCAATAGCGATCGTAATATTTTCAACAAAACCCACTTTTGCTGTATGAACGCCAGAGAGGATTTACAATGGCATCTAAAATTCATTTCGCTTTGCTATTTCTATGCTTGATTCTAATTTTGGGGATAGGTCACAATTCATTAGCTGAGGATGGAAACATAGGGTTAAATGTAGTTGAGAACGGTTGCGTAGGTATTGGCGCTACTCCCACTAGTCATTTTGACCACATAGGAACTGTAAAACTAGACGTTAATAATAATATTTTCATCGGTGATGAAGATGCGGGTTGTTGAGTTATGGCTTCCCAAACTCGCATAGCATGCAAATTGTAGGCGTTAACCAAACAAATACCCTCTATAATAATATCCATATTCGTGCTTCCAATTATCCGGCCGGACTTTTCATTAGATCAAATGGGATGATTGGACTTGGTATGACGGAACCAGAATATCCGTTGCATGCAGCAAACGGAGCATTTTTGTCCCCGGAAGGTGTGTGGGCAAATGCATCCTCTCGGGATTATAAAAGTAATATCAAAGACCTGACCTATGAAGATGCATCCACAGCATTGAAAGAGTTACGACCTTCTAGGTTCACATATAAATCCAATGAGAAAAACGAATACCTAGGGTTTATTGCTGAAGATGTACCCGAGTTAGTCGCTACTCAAGATCGCAAAGGTCTCAGCGCAATGGACATTGTGGCAGTCCTGACTACAGTTGTCAAGTAGCAACAAAAAGAAATAGAAAAGCTCAAACAGCAAATGAAAAGCAGTAAATGAAAATGTCATTATGGGGATTTTAGTTAATAGATTTAAATGCTTACGATATAATCTTAACTCCGTGATCTTTTCACAAAGTTGAGGTTGGCTTTAGCAATCTACGAATCATTCCGCATCAAATCGCGCGGTTATATTATGGGTATAAAAATCAAAATAGATATTGACTTTTATGTGTTTTTCTTGTCAGGTAAATTACGATAGGTAATGGATCATATTTTACTAACAGGTAGCTGCCGATGAATTTTAGATGGAAAGATATTACTGCAATTGTTTTTTACACTCTTTTATCACTATCTATATGGGTAGGAGACGGCTTGGCGACCTTGATCGATAATCGTGATGGAACCGTCAGTGACACCGAAACCGGCCTCATGTGGCAACAGGGCGAAAGTGATTCAAAATACTGGACAGCAATTCAAGCGTCCTCATATTGCAATGGGCTAGGGCTAGCGGGCTATTCTGACTGGCGCCTGCCTACACATGAAGAATTGAGCAGTTTAGTTGATCACAATTATTCTGCACCCTGTATTAATATCAACTTCTTTCCCCAGGCTTTTGCAGGAGAATATGTCACTTCTACTGAATGTCCTATTATCATAAATCAAATCTTTCATGTCAATTTCGATAATGGAGCGGCTTATTGTGGGTCGATGACTTTTGATTTCAGTCAGGTTCGTGCTGTTCGAGAAGTTCCGGTATTAGATGTTATAAGTACATGGGAAATTCCAGCTAATGCGGATTCTGGTGTGTTGGGTGTCCACAATGCTGGCACAGGTACTCTCAATTGGATCGCGGAGGAAGCTTCTTCTTGGATGAATATTTTTTTTGGGGCTAGTGGTAGCATTAGTAACTTGGACGGGACGATTAAAGTTTCTTTTGAGCACAACACTGGTGCTCCTCGCAGTGCCCAAATTACTATCACGGCCCCTGGTGCTATTAATAGCCCTCATACTGTTACCGTGATCCAGGCGGGAGATCCTCTTGCCACCGACAACGATGGCGAAGGCTACAGCGAAAATCAGGGAGACTGCAATGATGCCAACAGCTCGATATATCCAGGTGCGGTAGAAATTTGCGGTGACGGCATTGATCAAGATTGTAACGGCAGTGATCTGGCCTGTCCTAATAATGATAGCCTCAGTTTCGTTAATAATTCTGGAATTAGTGGCATTCACCATCCCTGTTATGTGTTCTTGTCGGAGGCTGTTTATAACTCAGGAGATGTATCCGAGATACGCTTGGCTGCAGGCAAATATTGCGAAGATATTTGTTTTGACAGGGGGTCTGCATGTGTATTGTCAGGTGGTTGGGCGGCCGACTTCAGTGCTCAAAACGGTGGTGATTCCATACTTGACGGCAGCTTGACTATTAGTGCCGGTTCGGTTGTTATCGATCGGCTTGTCATCGGTAAAGAGGATACCAACCAATGCCCTGTATCAATCAAAGGTATTGTCGTTGATGAACCTTATCCTTTCTGTTTTTTTGATATCTACCTAAGCAATGCCGAAAGAATCGTTCCCGGCCAGGATTACGTTTCTATTCATGAAGTTTTCAATAACGTGGAGGACGTAAAACTTCCGATTTTCAGTGTCGATACTTTAACTGGAAAAATTACCACCATGATCCCGCCGCTATCGGCCGGTTACCAGCCTGTTACGGACTTGATTAATATCAAAATAGTATACAACGATGACAAAGAGAGCTCTAATTCTGTCGAATTAGAAAGAATCGATTCAAGCCGGCAACCTTATGCGTCAGTTGAGGAAGTCCTTAATGATACATCAGCATACTTTTACGATATGGCAGATGAAATAGCTGCAGCTAATGGAGAAACCAGTTTGACTGCCGAACAGCAGGAGGCCCTGGAAAAACTGTCTGGCTTGGCAACGGACATGACCAGGGTCGCCGAGGCCTTCATGACTGAAATCCTTTCAGAAGATGAAAAAAACCTGTTGGCCAGATATATTGTCAATACCGAGATGCTGGAAAACCCAGTACCCAATATCATCGCCTCGGAAACTCCGCAAAACAGCGACCAAAATTTTCGGCAGCTAAGGTCATCAGATCCGGGAATGGAATCGATAAATTCCAGACGGAAAATCCTGAAAGCATACGATCATTTTGATACTTGCTTTAATCATAGAGGTATAGCAGATTTTTTCGCGATGATATCACCATTCAAGCTAGTGTGGGGCTCTTTTAAAATAATAGAGACCATTCAGAGGAGTCAACTTTTTCTTCCCACATTGTTAACGGAACTGAAAATTGAAGGTTTAAATGATATATACAGAGGCGAGCAGCTTGAACTTGAAACGATAGGGACATTCGCGGGCGTTGGCAATATGGCTGAGGTTGTATCGAGCACCACTCTTAAATTAGCTACATCAATTTATTCCATGCCCCAAAATTTAAAAAACAATATTACTCAAATAATTAATTTAATCGGGGTTTCAGACTTGGTCGAAAGATTTATTGTAGACATCTCATCTGACGTAAACCCCGAAGAGCCGACCTGGAATGACTGTGAGAGTTGTAAAGATTTTTACAACTATGTTTCATCTGCCCTGTCTCAATTAGGTCCTATCTGGACGTTCGAATGTAAATTTGACTGGCATTCTATTTACAACTCAAGAGACTTCATTTTGCAACCCAATCCCGGAAGTTATCCTGGAGTTTCCGACACAAGCTCATTCCCAACTGTTGAGCCTGTTTCTCCCGGCAGAGAGAAATTAAGTATCTTGGTTTATGACATGCTCAAAGGAGACGATATTAACAATTGCCTGGTTAGCTGCGAAGCGGAATTTGAAATTCTTAACCACCCCCCGACAATGACCAACACCTCCTGCAGCACTGACAGTGAGGGTAAATGCCAAATGAACTTTACGATCGAAGATGAAGATGATGACATTGGGGATGTTCAACTAACCCTGTTGGAAGGGCCTAAGCATGGCACTTATAGTGGCCCGCCTGCTTCAGGCGAATACGCATTTACCGACCAGTTAATACCCGTGGCGGATGCAAAATCCGCCACCTGCCCGGTCGGCGGTCAAACCACCCCGATAGAGCTCACAGGTTCCTTCCCGGATTATGAAGATGAGAAAATTGTTTTTGAGTTGAAAGATAAATGGATGACGGAACAAACAGGTTTCTATGGACTTAAGACCCCGGTCTACGGCACCGTGTATGAAGTTCCAATTGATCTCACAGCTGTATTGGATGAGGCAAAAAAGAGACTGACTTTTTCGATCACACATGATCCACAGCACGGGATAGCAGAAATAGCTTCAAAATGGGCCCGGTATACACACGACGGAGGCGAAAGTACAGAGGATAACTTCGCTTACAGAGTGATATTAGATGGGACGGCAAGTCCAAACGCGGCCCCCGTTGATGTCCAGATTGGAGCGTGTCTTCCCCCGGGTGTTGATGTCACCTACGAAGGGAGATATAACAATCTTGACACAGGAGAAGAGGAGACGACGAGTGTCACAGTAGCGATAGACCTAGAGGGGAAAACAGCTAGTATTACGTCAGAGGTGTGGACCGGGGTGGTGACGGGGGAAGTCCTAATCCAGAATGCCAACAGAGCGCTATTCCGCGTGTACACTACGGATGTTTTGACGGAGGAAGAGGCGGGCTGGCCGATCGAGTACACGGACGACGAGTGGAAGACCCATGTGACACGGCACCGCGTTACGCTGGAGGTAATGAAAGATTACGTATGCTCGTATGCGGAGGTCATCACCAGGGTCGTGATAGAGAAGTTCGACGAACTAATATACATATTAAACATCGATGGGTCGGAATACGTTCAACACATTATAAATCACGAGCTGGTCACAGTACACGATGTAAGCGAGATGCCCGGGGGGGGGTAAGGAATTTGTCGGGTTATCGCGGTGCTGTCATTTCCTAGATGGAAACGTGGGGAGGAAACAATACCCTACTAACCCGAGAACATATGACGGTGCAAAAGCATAATGGTTGTCCCTTGTTCCCCTTGCTCATTTTTCGGCCACACTCCGTCGAGCCATCGGTTAAGCCTTTTTACATATTCCCCAATGAGGATTAATCCATCATTGCGCTCATAAAGCCGGGCAATATGATCTTTGGCATTAGCCATGATTTTTTGACTTACCTCAACCTGCTCCGGGGACAGGTGCAGTCCCAAAAAATCAATGCCTTTTTCGGCTCGGCCAATATAGGTTTTGTCAGGGTGCTGCTTCAGCTTCAGTTCGGCCAGAACCTGATTGACGCGTAGTATGATTTGACGTCGGATTTCATAATGAAGCTTCCGGGTTTCATCGCGGTTTTCACCGCAGCGATCGCCTTTTTTATCCCGCCTCTTCCTTTGCCATGAAAACAATTGGGTGAAATTTGCGAATACAGTTCTTTTCCCAATATTATCGTCATGGCTTTTAAAACCAGGGCATCCCGTGATCGCCATATTTCGATTGCTTTATCCCTGAGCCTGATCTCCATTAAGCTGTCGAAACGATATTTTCCACTTAACAATTCTCTTTTAATGACCGCCTTATATTTCTGCCAGTTCCAGCGTAAATCCCAGATGTCACTGTTGGGTGAATCGTCTTTCCGCCGCATACAAAGCCAGAGATAGGCTTGCTCAAGCACTTTTTCCGAGGCGATTTTTTCGAGATTGCGGTGGCCATTAGCTACCCACAGAAATAAACGTCACCATAGCCAATGGCTATATAAAATGTCTCCAGAAGATGCATGGTTTAACCTTATCTGCGAAAAGCTTAAAGCCCAGCTACTATGGCCGGGCTTTTATTTTTACATGGTCAACAAGATTCCTGGCTGATGGGTGAATGTTTGACATGTTGAGTGATACGGCTGAAAAAGCGCGGATATTGGCTTCTCTGCCCGGTTCTGTAGACTAATCTGATGGATTAGGTCTTGGAGCTGTTGTTTCTGTTGCGGGGTGATGGTCTTGTTCATGGTGGGTCTTCTTTGGTAAAGATGCTGGCTTATGCCCTGAACGCGCTCTCAAACGCGAAAAGGGCGGCTATGCGAGTTGAGAGACCGGCCCAAAGGATACCGGCGAGCGCAAGGCTCCACGCATAGCCGCCCAACTGTATAGGCAAGCCGCAGGCACAAAAATACCGCCAACTAAAACAGCGGCGGTTTGTCCGCCTTTGGGCTGTCGGTGACACTCACCCCCCGGTCACGGAATTTGCCGCGAAAAGAAGAAAATGGCACAGGGAGAGTTACTCTGTCAAGAGAATGTTTGACAGGTCAGTTCAGCTTGAAAACGTGGTGGGCAAAAAATGAAAATGGTGGGCAAAATGGTGGGCAATGAAGACCAAGAAAAAAGGCTTAGCCAATCGATGTTGACTAAGCCTTTAATATTATTGGCGCGCCGCGGATGATTCGAACACCCGGCCTTCTGATCCGTAGTCAGACGCTCTATCCAGCTGAGCTAGCGGCGCATGTGCTGTTTGTCGCATTTTTCTGAATATGGCGGAGAGAGAGGGATTTGAACCCTCGATGCAGGTTTCCCCGCATACTCGCTTAGCAGGCGAGCGCCTTCAGCCTTACT
>JAFGVI010000011.1 GCA_016938065.1 Deltaproteobacteria bacterium
ACAAAAAAAACGCGAATTTCATTCGAAAATCGCGTTTTGAGGTACTGTTTTTTACTTAAAATGTGCGCATTATACGACTTTCAGGGTACCACTGCGTTGGTTGCTATGTTTTGGCGGTGGGGTGTTGATTGTAGGGATGCTGCTCCGGGACGGAATGGCAGCACCGGCGGCACTATTTATAGCTGAAGATGGACTGGAGGTATTGCTGGAGGTTGGTGTTCTGGTTGTTGAGCCGTAATTTTTTTCGGATGCGATTGCGGTAGGACTCGATTGATTTGGGCGCCAGTCCGAGCAGGTCGGCAATCTGTATGGTGTTTTTCCCGTGCATGATAAGATCTGCCACCATGATCTCTCTTTTGGTCAGGGCAAGCGTGGGGTCACTTAATGATTTTATGGTTGCGTCTCCCAGAGAACGCAGATTTTCGGTTACGAGATTGATGTATTCGAGATTTTTGTGATCTTTAGTCCGGCGGCTCAGGATGTCGAGATAGGGGAATACATTTTCATGCAGTTTAAGCAGGAATGACTGTCGGATTTCATCGGAGAGGGGTTGCAGGGATGGTTGCGAAGTTGCACAAAAACTTTTATGGGCCGGTGTCCGGCCCTCCGGGTTAGAGGCCAGCGTTTCTTTTTCAAAAGTCTGAATCTCGTCAAGTTGTCTGTCGGCATCATCGTTTGGCGGAAAAACTTCCTGCAGATCAACGGACTGATTGATCTCATGACTTAATATTTTTACCTTGTCAAGAGCCCCCTGCAGTTCAGCAATCAATCTTTTCCGATCGGCCCGGCAGAACTCTATTGCCACTCGATTACTGACATTTTCATGGCAGCGGCCGACGGCTGCAAGCAGTTTTTCCAGGTCGACGGGTTTCGGTACATAATGGTCAACGCTCAGCTCAATGGCTTCCTGCATATACTGGGGATCAAAATAAGCGGTGAGCAGAATTGTCGGGACTTTCGCATCATATTTTTTGATCTCTCGGATCATCTCCAGTCCGTTCATCTCCGGCATTAAAATGTCGGAAATAACAATTTCCGGCCGTTCTTTCAGAAAAATTTCCAGCCCTTCCTGTCCGTTTTTCGCGACCAGCATCCGATATTGACGCCTTTCCAGAAAAATGACCAGCTCCTCACGGGCGTCGAGGTCATCTTCAACATAGAGCAGTCTTATATCTTTATTGCTTTGTTCAGGGCTGTTTATTTCAGGCATCGGCAGGCCATTGCGGCGTCGCTTGAGAGTGCAAGCTGACGCTGAAGGTTGGTTGACTGTCCGGATATTGACAAGCGAGAGATTGTTTGAGTGGTCTATAGCATTAAAGGCGGGATGAAAGCAAATTGTGCCTTCCGGCCCTTTTTTCAAAAAAAACGGGAAACCGTGTCAAGACGATTTCCCGTTTTCCATTGACTTGCTTGGTGACTGGTTACGATTTGCCTTGCTAAGTCGGAATCTTAAAAAATTAAGTTAATGAATTTCAATCTGTCTCGGTTTGGCGGCTTCGGACTTGGGCAGATGCAGCCTGAGCACGCCATCTTTGAGCTCGGCGTTAACTTTGGCGACATCAATGGTTTGCGGAACGGAAAAGGTGCGGCGGTAATCAAGATCACCAAACTCGGCCCAGTTGACAACGCCGCTGGTTTTTAAGGTACGGATGCCGGAAATGGCGAGATTGCCATTGTCGATTTTAATGTCGACATCCTCTTTTTTGACTCCCGGCATATCGGCATAGAGAAGAATTTCGTCTTCATTCTCATAAATATCGACTACCGGAGCTGCGCTTGCGATCTGACGGCTTCTTTCCGGCATGGTCGCCTCTCTTTTTGTAATTTCGCTTTTGCCAATCATGGTGCTACCTCCATTAAGCAATCGTAAAATTTCGTTGCTGTTCAGTTGGTTTTTTATCATTGAGGGGGCTTGGATGATTGTCCGTAACGTCTATTTAATCGTAACCTGTTTCGGTTTGGCCACTTCGGCTTTAGGCAGAACCAGAGTCAGAATGCCGTTCTGCAGCGAGGCTTCAACTTTTTCCGTATCAATATCACAGGGTAACGTAAAACTTCTGGTAAAGGAAGTCGTTTCGCTTTCGACGCGATGAGCCTTATAGCCTTCGGGGGCAGCGCTTTTGCGGGCGCCGCTTATCTCAAGGTAATTTCCCTGAACTTTAATATTGAGATCTTCCTTGGTCAAACCCGGAACTTCCGCGTTCATTTCAAGTTTATCCCCATTGTCATTAAGATTGGTGCGGGGCGTGCCCTCGGTCAGCGGCCAGCCGAAATCTCCGCCATAAGGCCTTTCGTAAGCTCCGAACAGGTCACCCATGCGGGAGCGCAGCAGATCCATGGCTCCAAACATCTGGTTGATATCATTTACTCTTGTCCACATAGCTTGATCCTCCCATTAAGTTTCAGGTTAAATGAGCTTGCAGGGTTGCGTCTTTTTTCCAATAAAACAACGACACTTTCAAATGTCAATAGGGTGATAACATGAAAAAAACATGCTGGACAGCTTATGTGAAAATGCTGGTTTTAGGCGGTTTTTTGTGCCTGATTAAAAGAGTGGACGAAAGCAAACTAAAGTGGTATAAGTGTCGCGTTTTAGTTGACCAGGATGCACAGGGAGTGCCGGTTTATGTTGAATTTGCTGACAGAGATGGTTTCTATTGGTGGTTTTTTGATATGATCTGAACGTAATCTACCAGGGAAAGCCCGCAATTAAAACGACTGTTTTCGGTAACGAAAACAGTCGTTTCTTTTTATCCGGCATTCATGGTGAGCTGAATAAGGCAGCCATTGTCAATGGTTGACGATAGTCTGGGGTGGCAAGGGAAATGGTCGTGACAATAATCTTTCGCTTCGGGTACTAACCGGTCGGTGCTTGCTGTAAATCAGCCGCAGATTATCGAGTAATTTTAAACATTTTTAATCATATCCGCTTGGGATCGGTGCTGTTTGAAGCGGTCAGGTGGATTTTGGAGTAACGTTATATGTCATTTGCACAACTGGGCCTGATGCCCAGACTTTTACAGGCGGTCAGCACGCAAGGCTACACCATTCCCACCCCGATTCAGGTTCAGGCCATTCCGGCAATTCTTGAGGGCCGGGATGTGATGGGCGGCGCTCAGACCGGCACCGGGAAAACGGCAGCGTTTGCACTGCCTATTCTGCAGAATCTGAGTCAGAAAGGGCACAGTAAAAGCCGGCGCCCGCGTTGTCTGGTGCTGGCTCCGACCCGGGAGCTGGCGGCTCAGGTTGGCGAATTCGTCGAAACTTACGGTAAAAATTTGACCTTACGTTCCACCGTGGTTTTTGGTGGCGTCGGCATCAATCCGCAGATTGATAAATTGAAACGGGGGGTTGATATTCTGGTGGCGACCCCGGGGCGGCTGCTGGATCATGCCGGACAGGGCACCGTCGATCTCGCCGATGTCGAAATTTTGGTACTTGATGAAGCCGATCGGATGCTCGATATGGGCTTTATTCATGACATTAAAAGAGTTTTGAAGCTGCTGCCCGCGAAAAGGCAGAACCTGCTCTTTTCGGCCACCTATTCCGATGAGATCAAGCAGTTGGCGGATAAGCTCTTAAACAATCCGGCCATGATTGAGGTGGCGCGTCGCAATACGGCCGCTGAAAAAGTCGATCAGGTGGTGCATCCGGTAGGCCTGAAAGAAAAACGCGTCCTTCTGGCGCAGCTGATTAAAGCGGGCGACTGGAGTCAGGCTCTGGTCTTTACTCGGACCAAGCACGGCGCTAATCGTCTGACCGCCTATCTGGAAACTAACGGTATCGGCGCGGCCGCAATTCACGGCAATAAAAGTCAGAGCGCCAGAACCAAGGCCCTGGCCGATTTCAAAGCGGGCAGACTGAAAATCCTGGTGGCGACCGATATTGCTGCCCGGGGGCTCGATATCGATAAACTGCCGCACGTCGTCAATTTCGATCTGCCCAATGTTGCCGAGGATTACGTACACCGGATCGGGCGTACCGGTCGGGCCGGGAGCAGCGGGATTGCCATCTCGCTGGTCAGCGCCGATGAACAGAAACTTTTACGTCCGATCGAGCGTCTTCTGGGTAAAGCAATTCCCGTAGAAATTATTGAGGGTTTCGCGCAGAATCAGGCCGACAAAGATGAAGAGACCTTTGTTGATTTTCGCCGCAGCAGCAGCGGCCGGGGCCAGAAAGCCGGCGGCTTCGCAAAGCCGCGCAGCGGCGGCGCCCCGCGCCGCGGTAATGCAATGGCTAATCGCACAACACCTAATCGTACCTCAGCCTCCCGTTGATAAGTCTTTTCCAGCGTGGGTGCTGCCTGTAATTTTTGGTCGTGCCCGCACACCTTCATGACGATCTTGTTCCTGTTAAAAAAAACGGCCGTTTTCGCTAAGAAAACGGCCGTTTATGATTCTGTCGAGGCATCAATCCCTCATCCTTTATTCCTCATCGTCTTCCTCATCTTCCAGCAGATCCTCAGCTTCGAGCATGGCCAGGGCTTCATGTACGGCATCGGCAATCTCGTCATCGTCGTCCTCTAAAAGGTCTTCCAAGGTCTCTTTTGCTTCTGGGCTGCCGATGATTACGGCGGCCTCAATGGCGGCGAAGATCAGGGGTTTTTCAACAGTTGCAGAAGTCAGCAGGGATTTAATGTGGGGCCAGGCTTTCTCCATGCCGTGGTTGGCGGCAGCGAGTACGGCCTGATAGTGGATGTCGGGGTTGGCGCTGAGCAGCGATTCCAGAATCTCTGTTTTAAAACCGTCAATGTAACTCATGCAGAAGACGGCGGTTAAGCGCCACTCCTCCTCTTTGCTCTGATAGGCGTTCTTGACTGCGGCCTGATGCCAGCTCTGCGGGGCGCGAACGGAAGCTTCAAGAATTGAGCGGCGGACCTCGGTGGGATTGTTCTTGTCTTGAAAGGTGCTCTGCAGCGAGCTCTTGATCTGGGTAAAAACCTTTTCCGAAATGACGATGTCATCGGGATCGTCAAAACCAAAGATGTCGGCATGTTCCAGGGCCGGGCCTAAAGAGATTGCTGCCTGCGAGCGCAATGCCGGAGATTCTGCGGCGTTGTTTACCAGAGCCAGCAAAGCACCGGCCAGTTTGTCGTTGGCGACCACATAATCGCCGGCCATCTCCGCCGCCAGCAACCGGTCTTCAGGATCGGTCGCGGGGGAGCTCAGGGTTTCGAGAATAAAATCAGCGGTTCCTTCCGGCCACTCCCATGGTTCAATGTTGCATAGTTCCTGCAGCGTCATCTTCTTGTCTCCGATTCCGGTGTTGCCGGCAGTAAAAAGTTATCTTAGGTATCTCTCTGAGCCCGGTTTCCCCAGTGGGAAACCGGCTCTTGCGGCAATCCCTACTACAAGCCTCTTTTACTTTGCAAGGGAAAAATGCAGCCCTGCCCGGGCCAGATGTTTTAATGCCGGTAAAGGATGATGCTTGATCATTCTCGGCATCGGAGTCTCACTGTTTCGTGGGGTTGCTTATGAAAGCCCAAAAGATGCGGCTTGCACATGATTTCAAAAGCTGGGTTATCTGCTGTTTATTTGGGTTGCTTTTATCTGAAAGCCGGTGTGTATGGTTTGACCTGAGTCAAGCGGCAGCCCTCACTCATCCTCAAGACGATAGCCGACCTCGATAACCGTACGTATCAGGGTCGGGTTTTCGGGGTCTAATTCGATTTTCTGGCGCAGGTGGCTGCAGACTTGAATACCGTTGAGATCGGGCAGCGTCAGATCAAGAATCAGCAGATCGGGGGCAGTACGCTTGATGATTAAAGCTTCGGATAAGAATTTCGCTGAGGCCATCAATGTTGTTGCCGATCTTTATCGGGATGAAACTATCAAGTCGGAAACCAACTGTTAGCTCTCGCTTTGTCCGGGATTAAATCATGGCATGGTTCGCTGGTAAAACCTGACTTAGCGATCTCACGGCGATGAAATTCATTCAGCTCTTTCTTCCGATATTCTTGATTTTTTTCGATGAAACCAATATAGCGCGATGCAACGAGCTTTTTATTAATCAACTTGCAGCACTTTTCCGGTTTGAAAAAAGCGGGATAGAGCTGCCGGGAGGACTTACTTGTGATATTGGCAGTGCCTTTGGCTGCGGGCTATGCTCGCGGCAGCGGTTTGAGTTGGGTGTGGATATATTACGCATGCTGAAAATTATCAAAAATCTCTCTCCGGCTCAGGCGCTGGTTTTTTACTACGCCACTGCCATTCTGCTTGGTACCCTGATGCTTACGACCCCCTGGGCTGCGCATGGCGATCCGCTCTCTTTTCTGGATGCCTTGTTTACTGCGACCTCGGCCCAGTGTGTGACCGGTCTGATTGTGGTCGATACCGGAAGCAAACTGACTCTGTTCGGGCAGTCTGTGGTTCTGGCCTTGATCCAGGTCGGCGGTCTGGGCATAACGACTTTCTCAGTTTACCTATTTATCTACCTCAAAGTCGGGGTGAGTGCTCGTGGCCGGTGGATCATCAACGAAACCCTGATGCACACTCCGGTCAGCTCCTGGCATGAGCTGGTCCGGGGCATTTTCGTCATGACCCTGGTGATCGAGGGGGCAGGGGCTGTGCTCCTGGCTTTTGCTTTTGTGCCGGTGGTCGGTTTCTGGCAGGGGATTTACAGTGCGATGTTCCATTCCATTTCAGCTTTCTGTAATGCCGGGTTCTCCCTGTTTGCCGACAGCCTGATCGGGTTTCGCAATAATCCGCTGGTGAATATGACAATTATGGCGCTGATTGTTCTGGGAGGCATCGGCTTTCTGGTTATCCGGGAACTGGTGCAGGTTGGTAAATCGCGGGCCCGGCAGCGCCGGCGGCGGGCAAAAAAACCGAAACTCTCCCTGCACAGCAAAATCGTTCTTGTCGCCAGCGCCTTCCTCATCGTCATGGGTACGGTGATGATCGGGTGGCTGGAACATGGGAATTCTCTGGCGGGCATGTCGCTGATGGAGGGTTTCTGGACCGCCTTGTTTCAATCGGTAACCGCGCGCACGGCCGGTTTCAACACTATCGATCTCAACGCATTTCGAGCGCCGACCGTCTTTCTGGTTATTTTTCTGATGTTTATCGGAGCCTCGCCCGGCTCGGCCGGCGGCGGTGTCAAAACTACCAGCCTGGCGCTTTTTTTTGCGATATTCTACAACCGTCTCAAGGGGAATCAGCATACCAGCCTGTTTCGCCGTACCATTCCGGAAGAGACGATTACCAAAGCCCTGGCCCTGGTTCTGCTTGCCATTATTCTGGTTACCCTGGCGCTGTTTTGTCTGATGATTGTGCAGGGTACCGACCTTGCCCACGAAAACGTGCGGGAATTTCTCAGTTATACCTTTGAAGCTTTTTCCGCGTTCGGCACCGTGGGCCTGTCGATCGGCGCCTCTGCCAAGCTCAATGCCATGGGCAAGCTCATTATCATTCTCTTGATGTTTGTCGGCCGGGTGGGGCTGTTGACCATGGCCTTTGCCATCGCCGGGCGCACCCGCCGCTACGCGACCCGCTACGCCGAAGAAAACATCATGATCGGATAATTATTACTGGAGATCTCCTATGAAAAAAAAATTTTGTGTGATTGGT
>JAFGVI010000012.1 GCA_016938065.1 Deltaproteobacteria bacterium
GGCAATCTCTTCAATCCGGGTTTTAGCCGGCCGGACCCGGGCGTAGCCTAACTCCTTGTCGGCGTAGCCCGCGGCTTCCTGAATCGATGCCTGGCGGGCAAATTCGGCATATTCAGGTTTTTTATAGATTTGCAGACTTTCTCTGGTGAGCTGGCTGAGGTCCCGGGTCGGGCAGAAATCAGGCGCCTTGCCGTTGGGGTTGCGGCAGAGCCGGTCGGCGATGGCGAAAGGGCAGCGCGCGCAGTTGCTTAGTTCATGTGTCATCATTTTTCCTTTGTAACTGTTCAGCCAGTTTTCCTTTTTGAGGGTGCTCAGGTGGTTTTCCGTAACGTTTCGCGAAATAGCGCATCGCGGCGTCGATGTCAAACAATACCAGCCCTTAAAACCCTTAAAGTTTAATGTAAAAACTATTCAGGCGCCAACCCGAATGCGGATTGGCGCCTGAATGATTATGGATAACTTTTTCCGGTTCTTGGCGGAAGCAAAGGACTCAGCGTTTGCCGCGGCGACCCGATCCTGAGCCCATACCGCTGCCTGTACCGCCAGCATGATTCATTGATCCCGAGCCGCTGCCGTCGCGGGTGCGCAGGGCGCTGCCGGAGCTGTCGGCACGGTTCTGCCGACTGTCGGTCTGGTAAGCGAGGCGGTCGTCGGGGCTTAAGGAGTGCATTTTTTCCTGGCGGGCACTTTTGAAAGCATCACGATCTTCGCGGCTCGCCGTGGCCATGTTCCCGCGCATGGCATTTAACTCTTCCAGGCTTAAGGCTTGATAATCTGTGGCTCCGGCCGGGATACTCAGGAGGATTCCTAAAATCATGCCGGCCAGGCCGGTGCCGATTATTCTTTTACAGGTTTTATTCATGTCGGCTCCTTTTCTGCAACGTTTATAGTGGTTTACTGAAGCAGATCGCAGATGCCGTCGCCGTTGGCGTCGATCATGTTGCTCTGTTGCGGCAGGCGGGTGTTGTTGTTGGCTGAACCCTTCTTGCTGCCGTTGCTCGGGGCGGCATCGAGGATTGCATCAATTTCAGCCTGGGTTAAATATTCGCTGGCCTGATAGGCTGAGTAGCCGTTGAGGAGGAGCAGAGCGTTGAAGGCGCGCAGGTGATTTTTCGAGCCTTCCAGCAGATTTGTGAAAACCGCGCTGATATCTTCATTGTCGACCACGGTCAATTCGTGCAGAAGGTCGAAAATATCAACATCCTCAATTGTGGCACCGACGAGCAGGGCTTCTTCGTCATTGACCTGGCCGGCGGCAACGAGCTGATTGTAAAGGGCTTGCAGGTCGCCATTGTTAAAATTTCCCGCCGCCAGTTCGGCTACCGGATTAACCAGTTCGTATTTATTGAGCAGGGCGATGATGGCATCCATATGTTTCTGTTCAGCTGCGGCAATGTTGGCAAACGCGGGAATAGCGGTGCTTTCATAAAGAACGGTATAGACGTCGCGGGCGACTTTTTCCTCTTCGACCATATAGGTCAGTGCGCTTATCTCGGCTGCGGATGGGTAGTCATAAGGCAGTGCGGCCATCCCGCTGCCACTGCCGCTGTTGACAGCCTTGCTGGTTCCCAGTTTGCCGTTGCCGGCGAAGCTTAAGGTTGTGCCCAGAAGCAGGATGATTAAACTCATGCAGATCGTGGTTAAATTCTTTTTCATTGTTACTTCTCCTTTTTTGTTTTTGGTTAATGGTTGCTTGTTGCTTGTTGCTTGATGTCATCGATGACCTTGGTAAATAACTTGTGATAGCCTTATCCATTAACCGTGCCATGCCTGTAAATAAAAATTTATATTGTTATTTCAATGGTTTGTTGGTGTGTATGAAAATGGTTGCGAGTTTTGCGAACGACAAAGCCCGGCTCCGCTCGACAATTTTGTCGAACGGAGCCGGGCTTTGGGGCCGCTTTATACCGAGATCAGAGGAGAAGCGCTGGGGGTTGTAAAATTTCAGACGCCGTCGAGGCCGCTTCGTTCATTCTGCTGATACCATTGGGCCGGATCGATGAAAAAAGCTTCGGTTTCGATCAAAGATTGCAGGTGTTCATTTTCGATCGACGCCAACAGGGCGAAAAAATCTTTTTCCTTTTTCGCTTGAGAATTGTCGCTGAGCTTCTGGTAGAACTTGACTCCCTCGGCCTCAAAATTGATGGCGGTGCGCACCGCCTCAAGATCGCCGACATCACCCGGGGCCTGGCTCTGAGTGGCATCAATAACCTTTTGCAGGGTGGACTTCAGGTTGGAGCCGGCCACTTCCAGGGGAACGCTTTCCGGCCAGAGCTCCTCTTTTTCCCACTTGGCATGCAGTTGTTTGAGCCTTTCATAATGTTCGAGCTCTTCCTTGGCGATTTCCAGAAACATGGCTTTGCCGACCGGATTGGAGCTTTTTGCAGCCTGCTGCTGATAAAATTCGTGTTCCTTCATTTCATTGTTGAGGGCGGTTTCCAGGGCGTTGATTCTTTCATTGTTCATTTTTTTCTCCTTGATAATATGGAGCCATTGCTCTGCTTGTTTACCTGAGGTTTTTCAGGGCCGCTTCGTAATCGGGTTCCTGGGCGATTTCCGGCACCTGTTCGCTGTAGGTGACGATGCCGTTTTCATCGACAATGACTACGGCCCGGGAGAAGAGTCCGGCGAGCGGGCCATCGACAATCGTTACTCCATAATCCTCGCCGAAGCGGCGGTCGCGCATGGCCGAAAGGGTAATCACCCGGTCAAGGCCTTCCGCCCCGCAGAAACGGGCCTGAGCAAAAGGCAGGTCGGCTGAGATGCAGAGGATTGCAGTATTCTCAAGTTTTTCAGCTTCGGCGTTAAAGCGGCGGACCGCAGTCGCGCAGACCCCGGTGTCGATGCTCGGAAAGATATTCAAAACCAGGCGTTGGCCGTGAAAATCCTTGAGGCCGGTATCGCTCAAATCAGCTTTGGTCAGTTGGAAATCAGGGGCTTTGCTCTTGAGTGCGGGCAGGCTGCCGATGGTTTGGATCGGGGTGCCGTGTAAAGTTATCTGGGCCATGTTTTTTCTCCATGAAAAAGTGACTGATTTATTAAATCATTAAAATAAATACTTTTAATCCTGTTTTAAGTCAAGCGAAAAATAGCTGATCGTTGTCCGATCATTAAATGGACAGGAGGTCGCTGTTATTGGTCGGTAATCGGGATGGTGATAGTGCTTGACATGGTCTGGCGCTTAAATTAATCTGGGTGCAATTATAACATGGTTTAAATTTTCGCATCAATCTTCGGTTTGCAGCTGATCGCTCTCGGCATCACCGCTTCGCTGCCGAAGGAACGTTTTTTCAGGTTTGGGGCGGCTTTAGTCAGCAGACGGTTTTGTTATGGATGAGAAAACAATCATCAGCTTACGGCAGATGGATAAAGAAGCGCTGGTCAGGCAAATAATTGATCTCCACTCTGAGAATGAGGCTTTGCAGGCCCGCTTGTCGGCCGGAAGCGGAGCCGAGGATGAGGCTTGCATTCTGGCCCGATTGAAGAGTGAGGAGCGCTTTCGGGTTTTCGCCGAAAATGTTCAGGCTGCAGTCTATATGATTGACGGTGATGCCAGAATCGTTTACGCCAATCCTTTTATGGCGCGGCTGTCGGGATATTCGCAAGCTGAATTGCTGCGGATGCCGATTTTCGATCTTGTGCATCCGGATTATCGAGAAACGGCAATCGAGAGAACCCTGGCCCGTTTCCGCGGCGAAGTTCCTCCGGCCAATTATGATATCAAACTGCAGGTTAAAGCCGGCGAGATCAAATGTGTGGAGCTCTACGCGGAAAAACTCGATTTTCAGGGGGAAGAGATTATTCTCGGAACGGCCATTGATATTACGGCGCGAAAAAAGAGTGAGGAGGCCTTACGCGAGCGTGAAGAGATGTTTCGGGCTTTTACGGAAAATGTGCAGGTCATGGTCTACACTTATAACAGCAAGGGCTTTTTTACATATGCCAATAAAATTTGCGAAGATATGACCGGCTACACTCGGGATGAACTTCTGGGGATGCATTTCACTCAAGTCCTGCGTGATGATTATAAAGATCTGAGTGTTAAACGGGCTGAACTTCGGCGATCCGGCGAGCATCTTGGGGTGGTTTATGATGTGGTCGGGGTCAAAAAAGATGGGACGCAACGCTGGTGGGAGTTGTCGGGCATCAGACTGGAGGGGAAAGACGATGATGTTACGGTACTGGGCAGTGCCATTGATATTACCGCGCGGGTTGAGTCGGAACAGGCTCTGAAAGAGAGTGAGGAGAAATTCAGGTCACTGTATGAACGCTCCTCCGATCCCATGTTACTGCTCGATGAAAAGGGTTTTTTTGATTGTAATCCCGCGACCGTCAGACAGTTGAAGGCGAAAAACAGAGAGGCCGTGATTGCTCATCCGGCGCGCCTCTCCCCCGAGCTCCAGCCCGATGGCCGGCTCTCGCAGGAGAAGGCGGAAGCTCTTATCAAAGAAGCTTATGCTGCGGGTTTTCTGCGCTTTGAGTGGCTCCATTGTGACCTTGCCGGGGGCCAGTTCTGGGCTGATGTCTCTCTGACAGTAATTCCTTTTCAGCAGCGGAAAATTCTTTTTACTGTCTGGCGCGATATTACGCTATTCAAGAAGCTGGAACATCACCTGCGGGATGAGCGGGAGCAGCTTCTGGTTACCCTGCGCAGTATTGGTGATGCCGTGATTACAACCGATCTCGCGGGGCGGGTGGTGTTGATGAACCGGGTTGCCGAGAAGTTGACCGGCTGGCGCCATAGCGAAGCCTCGGGGCGGCATATTAGTGAGATTCTTAAGCTTGTTAATGGAAAAAGCGGGGCGCCGGCCCTTAATCCGCTGGCCCGGGCGATTACTGAAGGGATGATTCTGGAACTGGCTGATAATACAGTGCTGCATTCACGTTCCGGGCAGGAATTTAAGATTGCCGACAGTGCTTCCCCGATTCGTGACGAAAAGAGTCAGATCATCGGCGGGGTTCTGGTGTTTCGCGATATCAGCGAACGTGAGCGCATGCAGGAAGAGGTTTTAAAGTTAAGAAAACTGGAGAGCGTCGGGCGGCTGGCCGGCGGGATTGCTCATGATTTCAATAACCTGCTGACCGGAATTATGGGTAATATCGAGGTTGCGATGATGCGTCTCGGGGCTGAATCCAAGCGTTCCCGGGAAAATCTGAACAAAGCCCTCAAAGCCTCGCGCCGGGCTGCGGATCTGACCCAGAAACTCCTGACTTTTGCCAAAGGGGGCGAACCCGTCAAAGAGGCCGCAGCCATTGCCGAGATCATTAAGGATTCGGCCGAGTTTTCTCTGACCGGGTCAAAAATTGCCCTTTCCCTGGCACTGGCCGCCGATCTCTGGGCGGCTGAAGTTGATGCCGGTCAGATCAGTCAGGTCATTCAGAATTTGGTTATCAATGCGGTTCATGCCATGCCGGATGGAGGAACTATCTTAATCACGGCGGAAAATGTTGAGATTGCCCTGTCGCAAACTTCGGGGTTGTCGCTGAAACCCGGCCCTTATGTTAAGATTTTGGTCAGAGATCAGGGGCTTGGTATTGCCGAAGATCTGCGCGACAAAATTTTTGACCCCTTTTTCACTACTAAAAGTGAGGGCAGCGGTTTAGGGCTGTCGGTCATTCATTCGATTGTCAATAAGCATCAAGGCTGTGTCAGGGTTGCATCAGAGCCCGGTGTTTTTACTGAATTTACGGTTTTTCTCCCGGCGCTGGGAATAGCTTCTGAAAAAATAGTGCAGAAGTTTTCCCGCGAGCCGGACGCCGTAAAACCGGCTCGTATTTTAGTCATGGACGATGAGGAGATTGTTCGCGAAATCATCAGTGAGCTGCTCCAGGCCTACGGCTATGAAGTTGTCACCGTCAGTGACGGTCAGCAGGTGCTGGCAGCGTATAGTGCGCAACCGTTTGATTTGGTGATTATGGATCTGACGGTGCCCGGGGGGATGGGCGGCCTTGAGACTCTGGCCCTGCTGCAAGAGATTGACCCTAAAGTCAAGGCGGTCGTCTCCAGTGGTTACGCTAATGATCCGGTGGTCGCCGATTACGGGCGCTATGGTTTCTGCGGTTTTCTCCATAAGCCTTATATTATCGAAGATCTGCTGCAGCTTCTCAAAAGAAATCTGGATAAATAAAGGAGGAAAAATGGATCAGCTGAAAGTCGATGAAGTTGATGTTTACCGGCAACTGGCCCGGCACCTCGATAATCTGCCGGCGGGTTTTCCGGCAACCGAGAGCGGGGTTGAGCTCAGGATTCTGAGAAAATTATTTACCCCGGAAGAGGCGACCGTGGCTCTGGCTCTGCGAATGGTGCCGGAACCGGCGGAAAAAATTGCCAAGCGCCTGCAAACTGAAGTGGCGGCGGTCGCAGCGCGGCTTTCGGAGATGTCCCGGAAAGGGTTGATCTTTCGCGCTCGTAAAGGTGACATGGCCCTCTACATGGCCTCACAGTTTGTCGTCGGCATCTGGGAGTACCATGTTAATGATCTCAACCCCGAGTTGATCGAAGATGTTAATGAGTATCTGCCCTTTCTTCTGCAAACTACCTGGGCCGGGATGCAGACCAAGCAGCTGCGGGTGATTCCCGTGGCCGAAAGTGTGTCGCCGGAAGCCTCGATTATGCCTTACGAAGTGGCCGAGGAGATTATTAAAAGTCAGTCCAAGATTGTTGTCGCCCCCTGTATCTGTCGTAAAGAGCAACAACTCGTGGGTCAGGGCTGTGATAACCCGATGGAGGCCTGCTTCTCTTTCGGAGCCGCGGCTTTTTATTATGAGGAAAATGGTCTGGGCCGGGCGGTCTCCCCGGAGGAGGCCTTGGAGCTGCTGCATAAGGGGCTTGCAGCCGGTCTGGTTTTACAGCCCAGCAATTCGCAGAAGCCGATCAATATCTGCATGTGCTGCGGCTGTTGCTGCCAGGTTTTAAAGAATATCAAGAAGATGCCGCGGCCGGCGACGATGATCGATGCCAATTACTTTGCCGAGGTTGACGCTGAGCAATGCATCGCCTGTGGCGATTGTGCCGTCCGCTGTCATATGGAGGCGATCACGGTAGGGGAGACGGCCACGGTTGATCTGGAGCGCTGCATCGGCTGCGGGGTCTGTGTGCCGGTGTGTAATTATGCGGCCCTGCATCTTCGCCGGAAAGAGCCGGCTTCACAGTCGGTGCCGCCGGCGACCATGGTGCAGACCTATATGCAGATGGCCCAGGAACGCGGCAAGATCTGATATGCATGAGTTGTCAGTGGTTGAAAAAATTCTTGCAGTCGTGCTTGCGCATGCCGTCAAACATCGCGTTAAAAGGGTGCTGGCGATTCATCTTGAGGTGGGTGAACTCAGCGATCTTGAAGATCGGTGGCTGCAGCACTATTTTGACCATGTCAGTAAAGGGAGTCGGGCGGAAAAGGCCCGCCTGGTCATTGTCCGGATGCCGGCGCGCTTGCAGTGCGGGGCCTGTGGTCACGATTTTTCCTTCGCGACGGCTGCGGAGCAAGCTAATGCCTGTCCCCGGTGTAGCTCCACCGATTGTCGGCTGATTGCCGGTCAGGGTTATTTTATCAAGCATTTGGAGGCTTTATAGATGGAGGTTGACAACCTGGGCGGACCCATCCGCTTGATTGAAGTCAAAGAGGAGATTTTTGCCGACAACCGCAAGGTGGCCGAGGCTCTGCGCGGGCGTCTGCGCAAGGAGAAGATCTTTCTTCTCAATTTGATGGCCTCGCCCGGAGCCGGTAAAACCAGTTTGATTGTCAACACGATTGCCGGCCTGAGAAGTGAGCTGCGGCTGGGGGTGATCGAAGCCGATATTGATTCGATGGTTGATGCGGAGGCCGTGGTCAAAGCCGGGGTGCCCGCGGTTCAGCTCAGGACCGGCGGCTTCTGTCATGTTGATGCCTCAATGGTCGAGATGGGTCTTGCCGGGCTTAATCTGCAAGATCTCGATCTGGTTATCCTGGAAAACGTCGGCAACCTCGTCTGTCCGGCCGAGTTTGATACCGGGGCCCATAAAAATGTGATGATCTTGAGTGTGCCTGAAGGTGACGACAAGCCTCTGAAATATCCTCTGATGTTTTCAATTTGCGATGTGCTTATCGTCAATAAGCTTGATTATCTCGAGTTTTCCGATTTCGATCTTGAAAAAATGCGGGAACGGGTTCGGCGCCTCAATCCCGCAATTAAAATTATACCGCTCTCCTGTCGCACCGGTGCGGGGCTTGAGGTCTGGTTCGACTGGCTGCGTTTAGTCAGCCGGAAAGAGGCTTGACAGAAGGTGGTCGATCGTCTATAGAGGGCCGACAATTAAATAGTAGTCTGTTTCAGAGTCGCACGTCGCAAGTTGCTGTAGGCAATTTTGACAAGGTGCGATAATAGGGAATGCCGTGCAAGTCGGCAACGGGCCCGTCGCTGTAATCGGTAACGAACACCGCAATAATGTCACTGCACTCATAAAGTGTGGGAAGGCGCGGTCAGTAGGTTTGAGCCGGAAGTCAGAAGACCTGCTCTGAAATAAGGTATGGATGTGGATATGCCGGTGGTACGGCATGCCGCTTTTTATATCCGTGCCGTCTTCGCGATTAAATCAGGGAAATCCCGAAGAGCTGAATGCAGCTCTTCGGGATTTTTTGTTTTGGGGTTTTTTGTTTGTGGTTTTTATGAGTCATAAGATTTTTCAAAAGGAGGAAAAGATGTTGGGTAACTGGTTGTATGGAAGAAAGCAGATCATTAGTTTTGTTGGCGTTTTGTTAGTAATCATGGCGCTTCCGGGATATGCGGCCGAGCCGGCCCGCAAGTTGGATGAAATGGTGGTGAGTGCCAGTCGGGTAGCGGAGCCTCTAAGGGATGTGGCGGCTCAAGTGGAGGTGATTGATGCTGAGGATATTCGCAATTCCTCGGCGACTTTTGTTGATGAGTTGCTGGTTGAGCAGGGCCTTGGCCACATTCATAAATATCCGGGAAGTCTTTCGCGGATTGAAATTCGCGGTTTTTTATCGCCGATGTCAAGTGAAGGGTTCAGTAGCAATATTCTTTTTCTGGTCAATGGTCGCCGGGCTGGAACCGTTAACCTGGCCAAGATTCCAGTTACTAATGTGGAGAGGGTCGAGGTTATAAAAGGTTCAGCTTCAGCGATCTATGGTTCAGAGGCTATGGGAGGCGTGGTCAATATTATCACGCGCACGGGGAGTGGCACCCCGAGTGCTTCACTTGGAGTTCAGGTTGGTAGTCAGAGCTTTGCCAGGGGGACTGCGCAAGTGCAGGGGAAAGTTAAAAACTTTGATTTTTTTCTCAGCGGGGCGCGGGAAAGTCAGGATGATTATGAAACTGCTGATGATGGTGACTATGGGAATACGGCTTATGACAACGCAGAGCTTAATGCGACATTGGGGTATACATTTTTCGAGAATCATCACATTGCTGTGAGTTATAGTCGGATCACTAACTGGGATGTCGGTAATCCTGGTCCTTTTGAACATATATCCCCGGATCAATATACGGAGAAAAATCTTGAGTCTTTCGATGTTGCTTACAACGGAGCCGCCCCGGAAAAAGGACTTTTCTGGAAGCTGCGTTATTACAATGTCGCTTCGGATGATTATTTTACTTATCCTTCTTTGGACTATGGCTACTATAAAACTGAGAACGAAGTTGACAGCGATGGTTTGCAGTCGCAGTTTATCTGGCAGGTGGCCCACCAGCGTTTGACTTTTGGTGTCGACTGGGATGAACAGGAGGTGGTCAATCGGCAGAAACCTTCGGGGACACCTTGGAATGTGAACGGTAAATACGAAGATCTAGGTCTTTATGTGGAAGATAAAATTTCCTTATTTGCGGAGAAGTTGGTGATCTCTCTGGGGTTGCGCTATGATAATTATGATCTGGAGACGGCAGGTACTCAAGGATATAATACTCTGACCACCAGAAGTGAAAATATTGATGTCTGGTGTCCACGTTTCGGAGTGGTTTATCAGGTTACCGATAATCTACGTTTGCGCGCGGCTGTCGGCAAAGGCTACCATGTGCCGACAGCCTCGGAAATTGCTTCTGATTTTCATTCTGCCGGTTGGTATCAGGCTGGAGACGGGAGCTGGCAAACATATTCGGTTCATTATCTTGGCAACGCTGGCCTGGACCCTGAGGAAAACTGGAATTATGAAATGGGTTTTGATTTTGAGAAGGATGGCTTCTATTTAAGTCTCAACACCTTTTATGTTGATTATGACAAAAAGATCGTTGACAACGCTTATGTAAATCCTGAGACTGGTGAAAGTGTCAGCACATATAAAAACTCAACCGGAGCCCTCATTCGGGGCGTGGAAGGTGAAGTCTCCTGGGATATGGGGATGTGGTTTGATTGGCAATGGCAGGTGGAGCCGTTTGCTGCCTTTGTCTATCTGGATGAATACAAGGACTTGGAGAGTCGGGAAAACCTGCGCTATGTTGATAAAAAGAACGGTCGCTTAGGTCTACGGCTGGCAGATAATAATGGTTTTCGTTCGCAATTGCAGTTTGTTTATCATGGTCCTAATTATATTCAGGATTGGAATGTGTACCCGGTTGCGGTGGTTGAAAAGGGCGGTTTTACCGTGGCTGGCTTTACCATTGGTAAGCATTTTACGTTATCATCGCGCTATTTTAAGGGTTTTGATGTCAGCGCGGCGGTGGATAACCTTTTCGACAAGGATTATGCCTTTATTGATGACTATTCGATGCCGGGGAGAACGTTTAAGGTTGGTATGCGCCTCGACTTTTGAGCTTTATGCTTGCTTAAGTGAAAAAGGCCGTTCCCGGACTATCGGAAACGGCCTTTTTCTGGTTTTGAGGCCTGAGGTGCAAGGGAATCTTGCGGCTGTCTCGCTTGCTGCTTGACCAACTTGCGTAAAATCGTTATAAGCTGGGGGTTCGTCTTGCCTTAGTCAGTGCAGCCGTCTGGGGCTGTCGCGAAAAAGTCCCACATATAAACATCACATATAAATATAAGGAGTAGGGTAATGAAAAAGGCTCAGGATATTATGACCAAGGCCGTTATCAGCGTGACGCTGGATACCGGCATCAAGGAGCTGGCCGAGTTGTTGATCAGTAAACGGATAAGTGGTGCCCCGGTGGTCGATGACAAGGGTCATCTGCTGGGAATCGTGACCGAAACCGATCTTCTTTTTACTGAGAAGCCCCTCCATATTCCGACGTTTTTTACGTTGTTCGACGCGATGCTCTATTTCGAAAATCCCTTTAAAATGGACAGTGAACTGAAAAAACTGACCGCCTGTACGGTCGCCGATCTTTACAGCTCCGATTGCCTGACGGTTACCGTTTCGACCCCGATAGAAGATATTGCCGAATTAATGATCAGTAAAAAAGTCAACCTTCTGCCGGTCATTGACGACGCCCGTAAAGTGGTGGGCATTATCAGCCGCACCAACATGCTCTCTCTGATTGTTTGAATGCAACTCTTCAGCGTCCTGCTGTATCCGGCAAGTGGTTGAAGCGGGGCAGGAATTCGCCGTAACCCTCCTTTTCCAGGTTGGCAACCGGAATAAAGCGTAAGGCGGCTGAGTTTATGCAATAGCGCAAACCCGTCGGGGCCGGGCCATCTTCAAAAACATGGCCCAGATGAGAATCGGCGAAACGGCTGCGAACCTCGGTTCTGCTCATAAAAAGACGGTGATCTTTTTTTAGAGTGACATTTGCCTGGTTCAGGGGTTGGGTAAAACTGGGCCAGCCGGTGCCGGACTTGAATTTATCGAGTGAGCTGAAAAGGGGCTCCCCCGAAACAATATCAACATAAATTCCAGCTTCTTTGTTATTCCAGTATTCGTTGGCAAATGGTCGTTCGGTGGCTTCCTCCTGGGTTACCTGGAACTGCAGAGGGGTCAGCCGTTTTTTTATCTTTGCCGAATCTGGTTTCTGGTAGATTTTTTCAGCCCGGCAGGGCATAGCAAATGCCGAAAGACCCAGTATCACTAACAGCAGAGTGATTTTGTGCATGATCAACCTCCCGATAGATAGCAAGCTTTACAGGTTAAAGATCCCTGCTTGCCAATGTATATGGTAACGGTCGAATAATCAATGCCTTAGAAAGGTTTTAAAAAAATGGTTTTTGTCAATATCCTTCTGCCGATTTTCCTGATTATCGGGCTCGGTGTTCTTTTTGCGAAGGTCAAAGGCCCGGATTTTAAATCTATTTCAGATTTAACCCTTTTCTTTTTTACACCCTGTCTGATTTTTGCCGGTTTGTTGAAGGGCCATGCGCAACTTGCCGCTTTTCTGCCGAAAGCGGTCGCCTTTATGATCCTTTTAACCCTGATCTTCTGGGGTCTTTCTCTGGTGGTCGGCCGCCTGCTGGGGCTGGATGTCCGGCGTCAGAGTGCTTTTTCGCTGACGACCATTATGATGAACTGCGGTAATTACGGGTTGCCTTTAGTCCTCTTTGCCTATGGCCCCGAAGGGCTTTCCTATGGGGTTATCGTGCTGGTTCTCTTTACCTTCCCGTTGGGTACGCTGGCTATTTATATTGCATCCCGCGGTCGCGACAGTGCCGCTAAAGCGTTGCTGGAGATGTTTAAGGTGCCGCTTTTTCATGCTATTGTCCTGGCGACGATCTGGCGCTTTTTTAATTTGCCGATGCCGCAGATTATCTTCAAGGCGATCGATATGGTGGGCCAGGCCGCGATCCCCGGTCTGTTGATGCTGCTGGGCATGCAGCTGGCCCGGACCCGGCTGAAAGGGGAGCTGCTGCCGATGTTCTCCAGTAGTTTTTTGCGCTTGCTTATCTCTCCCTTGCTGGCGATAGGGCTCTGTTTTGTTCTTAATATTCAAGGCCTGCCCCGGAACGTGCTGATTCTGCAGACCAGTACCCCGGCGGCAATTATTCCGCTGCTCTATGCCATTAATTATGATACGCATCCGGAAATGGTGGCTGGTACAATCCTGGTCTCCACCGTTTTAAGCGCCCTGACTCTGACCGGGCTTCTCTATTTTCTCGGGGTTTGAATGTAAAGGAAGGTTGTCATGGAAAAAGTTGCACTGGTTATCATTGATATGGTTAAAGACTATTTTGTTGAAGAGAATGGTTATCCGATTACGCCTCTGGCCCGAGCCATAATCCCGGCCATCAACCAGAGCATTGCTTATTTTCGGGAAAAAGATCTGCCGATCATTTTTTCGACCGACGCTTTCAACGAGGACGATTTTATCTTCAAATCGAGAATGCACCCGCATGCCCTCAGCGGCACGGCCGGGGCCGAAGTCGTCGAAGATCTGGATATGCAGGCCGCTGATCTCTGGTTGCCGAAGCCGCGCTTTTCCGCTTTCTTTGGCACGGGTCTGGAAGAAATCCTGCGTGCTCAGGAGGTAAGCCTGATTGCCGTCGCCGGGATTGCCACCAATTTCTGTGTGCTGACGACAGCGCTGGACGCCATCTGTCACGATTTCAAGGCGGTTATTCTTGAAGATTGCACGGCCGCATTCTCCCCGGAGATTCATAATCAGACCCTGGCCGCCTACCGGCGGAATCCGCTCTATCCGCTTTTTCAGATTATGACTGCGGTCGAGCTGCAAAAAATGTTGCAGGCCAGATCTTTGCCCGATTATTTGCTTCCGGCCTGATTGGCCCGGACTATTTCTCCTTGCAATTTGCCGCCGCCTGTATTATCCCGAGCGCAGGATTGTTATCTGGTCATTCGATTGTTTTAGTTGCTGGTTTACTTTTAATACCGATATCCGGCTCTGAGATTATAAACTATTTGAGTCAAATCCTGGGTCGAGTCGGGCTCAGTCAAGTTATGGGGAACAAAGCATGATTTTTGAGACAATTGTAGTGGGGCCGTTACAGGTCAATTGTTATCTGGTGGGTTGTGAGCAGAGTCGCATGGCTGCAGTGGTCGATCCCGGGGATGAGGTTGAACGCATTCTCGATGGCTTGAAAAAATTTAATCTCAAGGCCGCCTGCATAATTAATACGCATGAGCATTTTGATCATGTCGGGGGTAATAAGCGGCTTCATGATGCCACCGGGGCTGAGATTATGGCCCATCGGGCCAGCGCTGAAGAGATTACCAAGATTTCGAGCCGGGCTCTTTTATGGGGGATGCGGGCCGAAGATTCGCCGCCGGTCGATCGCCTGCTCGATGATGGAGATATTGTCAATATTGGGGAGAGTGTCAGCTTGAAGGTGCTTTCAACCCCGGGTCATTCACTAGGTTCAATTTCGCTGGCCGGCGAAGGTTTTGCCATCGTCGGCGACTTGATTTTTGCCGGATCAATTGGTCGCACGGACTTTCCCGGAGGTGATTATGAAACCTTGATCAGGTCGGTGCGGGAGAAAATATTTCCTCTAGGCGATGATGTGGTGCTCTATTCGGGGCATGGGCCCGCTACTACGGTTGGTCGCGAGCGGGCGACGAATCCGTTTTTTGCGGCTTGAGGTCGGTTTTTGCGTTCGCCGATGTCTGAACTTGCTGCGTTTGAAGAGATTCTGCAATACTCTTTTTGCAACCGAAAACTTTTACAGCAGGCTCTGACCCATAAATCATATGTAAATGAAAATCGGCATCTGGAGGATGAGGGCGACACGTTGCAGGATAATGAACGTCTCGAATTTCTCGGTGATGCCGTACTTGAACTTAAGGTCAGTAAACTGCTCTATGCTCAATTCCCGGATAAGCCGGAGGGTGAGTTAAGCCGGGCCCGTTCACAGATTGTCAATGCTCAGGCTCTGGCCCGCTATGCCCGGAGTTTGGGGCTGGGCCGGTATCTTAGGCTCGGGCGCGGGGAAGAGGTGCAGGGCGGACGACAGCGGGTTTCGCTGCTGGCCGACGCCTTTGAAGCCCTGCTCGCGGCTCTTTACCTGGATGGGGCTGAAGCTTGCCTGCAGCAGCTGGTAGCCGAACTGGTGCGTCGGGAGATGGCCTCAACGCAGGTTGATTATAAAACCCAGCTGCAGGAAAGGTTGCAGGAAAAAAACGGGCGCCCGCCGGTTTATGCCCTGGTTTCGCGTCGGGGTGCCGATCATAAACCGCTTTTTTTTGTTCAAGTGCAGGATGGCCTGGGCAATGTCATCGGCGCCGGCAGTGGTTTCTCGCTGAAAAATGCCGAGCAGAAAGCCGCCGCGGATGCTTTAGAGGTCGAAATCGCGGCTGAAACCGCAGTCGGGAAAAAGTCGGGATAAGTTTGGAAAAGTCGCAATGGCGGGTCGGACGCGCAGTTTTCTTTATCAATTAAGCAGCAGTTTTTTGGAAAAAAATATTGACACGGTCTGACAGTTATGCTAAACGGTTCAGCCTTGTTTTTGAGGGTTCCTTTTTCAGAGGTTATGGCTCGAGGCTCTCTTCAGCAGAGTCGAGGGCAAGGCCTGACATGGGCCTGGCTTGAAGTTAGCTTCTAAGGGTTGCTGGCGTAGCTCAACTGGAAGAGCAGCTGACTTGTAATCAGCAGGTTGCGGGTTCGAGTCCCATCGCCAGCTCCATATAAAAAAACAGCAGTTCGCGGTAAATGAAGATCTGGAGAGGTTCCCGAGTGGTCAAAGGGAACAGACTGTAAATCTGTCGGCAGCGCCTTCGGAGGTTCAAATCCTCCCCTCTCCAC
>JAFGVI010000094.1 GCA_016938065.1 Deltaproteobacteria bacterium
CTGGCGCAGTATTTTAATCGTAACCAGATTGCGGGAATGGATCAGAGCCTGACGAACCGTAGTCGGCCCATAGAACTGCTGTTCATAATTCTGCGGTTTCCAGGCGGCACTCCAGTCGTCGCCACCATCTTTGTAAACGATCGGGCTATCCAGAAAAATTGAGGCCGGCGTCAGACCGTTATCGAGACCGGCCGCGTAAATAATCGGCTTGAAGGCCGAGCCGGGTGAGCGCCGCGATTGAATCGCCCGGTTAAATTCGCTCGCCTGAAAATCCCGCCCCCCAACCATAGCTTTAACCAGGCCGGTTTTCGGCTCTAAAGCCAGCAATGCAGCTTCGGCTTCGGGCTCTTCCTCCAGGCTCACCTCAATTTGCGGAAGAACCTCCCCGCTGACTTTTTTAATTCTGACCAGCACGACATCACCAACCTCCAGCGCGGCGGAAGGTTTGGCAATTTTAGCCCGTGAATGACGCGTGCCGTCAGGTTCCGGCCGCCGGGCCCAATCCATATTCTTAAGTGCGAGCCGGGCTTGGCTGCCGCCCAGATCAAGCAGAACCAGCTCTTGCCCATCATCGACATTAAGCACCAGGGCCTGGCAGTAACGCCCGACCTCAAGACCGTTATGAGCAAGGGTTTCACGCTCATTTTTCAACGCCGCCAGAAATTCATCGCACTCCTGAGGAGTCGTCAGATGTTGCAGAGGACCGCGAAAACCACGCCTTTTGGCCAGATCGCGCAAGCCCTGATCAATGGCAGTCCGAGCCGCCTGCTGCCAGGCCACATCGACCCCGGTATAAACCTGAAGACCCTCTTTGTAGAGCTGATCGTAACCATATTTTTTTTCTAGATAACGGCGCACATGCTCAGTATAATAGGGCGTTTTAGACGAGGGATCAGCTTCTGAAACCAGAACCACTTTGGTTAGAAGGGCCTCTTTCAACTGCTCTCGGGTGATAAAATCATGTTCCAGCATCTGCCCCAACACGTAGCGCTGGCGCGCGGCCGAGGCTTCCGGATTGTTGATCGGCGAGAGATTGCTCGGCGCTTTCGGCATGCCGGCAATAATGGTCATCTCAGCCAGATTGAGATCCCGGACTTTTTTTCCAAAATATCGCTGGGAGGCCATTTCAACCCCGTACATGCCGTGGCCCAGATAAATCTGATTCAGATAGATGAAAAGGATTTCATCCTTGGTCAGGTATTTTTCGATTCGATAAGCGAGCAGGGCCTCTTTAATCTTCCTTTTAAACTTACGCTCCGGCGTCAAAAGCAGCGATTTGGTGACCTGCTGAGTGATCGTACTGCCCCCCTGAACAATCCGGCGGGCCTCAATATTCTTGACCATGGCCCGAGCGATCCCGAGAAAATCAAGCCCCTGATGCTCGTAAAAACGACTGTCTTCACTGGCGATAAAGGCCTTTTTCAGAAGGTCTGGAATCTCCTCGACCGGAGCAATCTTCCTTTTTTCGAGACCAAAGCGACCTATCAGCTGACCATCTTGAGCAAAAACCTCAGTCATGGTGTAAGGATGATAATCTTTAAGGGAGGTAATTTTCGGCAGATCACGAGCATAGTAATAGAAAACTCCGGCCAGCAAACCAGCTCCGACAAGGCTGCCCAGGAGACCCAACAGAAATATTATTTTAATTATTTTAATAGTTTTATGTATCATAACCTATAATTTCCGCCACACTGCCAGACAATCGGCAAGGCGCACCAGTTCGGCCGGACTCAAGGTCGCCGGACGATCGCTCGGAGAGAATCCGGCGGCAACCAGCTTTTTACTCAAAACTTCACGTTTTAAATTTGGCAGGAGACTTTTCAAAGGATTGATAATCTGCTTGCGGCGCTGACTGAAAATTGTATGCACCAGCCGTTCAAAGAGATCCGCGTCGCCAACAGGATAACGGGGCTGTTCGAGAAATTCAAAGCGCACAACCCGGGACCAGACCTTAGGCCGCGGTGAAAAAGCGGCGGGAGAGACTTTGAAACCGGCATCGATATCACAATAGAGCCCGACATTAACCGTCAAACGTCCGTAATCACGACTGCCGACCTCAGCCAGAAGGCGCAGTGCCACCTCCTCCTGCATCATCAGAATCGCGCGCGAAAAGAGATGCCGATATTTGATCAGGCGGAAAAGTATCGGAGTCGTTATCTGATAAGGTATATTGGCAATAACCGCGACCGGCGTGGGAAATTTCCGGCTGTCGGCAAAGGTCTGCTCCAGATCGGTTTTGAGGAAATCACCACACTGCAGGCAAAAGTCAGTCTCTGGAATATGATTGAAACGCTCGGCAAGAGGAGTCCAGAGATCGCCATCAGCCTCGACCGCCAATACCCGAGCCCCGGTTTCAAGCAGTGCGGCCGTCAAGACCCCTTCCCCCGGGCCGATTTCGAGCACACTCTCACCGCTTTGCGGCGCCGCCAGAGCAATAATCCTGGAGATTGTCTGATGATCGCGCAGAAAGTGCTGGCCCAGACGTTTCTTGGCCTGACGGGCTGAAATTTTAAAGGTATGCAAAGTCGAAGGTTTTGATTTCACGATTGTTTTGCTTTAGATTTCACAATGGCAGACGGGAACTGGGATTGAGGGTCAGATCATCAAATTGGCCGGCCTTTAGACGACGACGACCAACCAGACCGATCATGGCCGCATTATCGGTGCAGAATTTCGGCGGAGCGAGAAAAAAATCTACTCCCTGTTCCGCAGCGGCCTGACTCAGGCGCTGGCGCAGGTAAGCGTTACAGGAGACCCCTCCAGCCAGGGCTACATTTTTTATCTGATAACGCTCCGCCGCAATCAAGGTTTTACGCACCAGAACATCGGTTACCGCCTCCTGAAATGAGGCGGCTAAATCGCTGATAAAAAGTGCCGTCAGCTGCTCCCGCTGAGCCAGGACCGTGCGCACCGCGGTTTTGAGACCGCTGAAACTGAAATCAAGCGAATCCCGCCCGAGCCAGGCCCGCGGCAGTTTAATGGCAGCAGGATCACCTTCACGCGCCCGTTTTTCGATCACCGGCCCCCCGGGAAAACCTAAATCCAGCATTCTCGCAACCTTGTCAAAAGCTTCACCGGCGGCATCATCGATAGTCCGCCCCAGAAGTTCATAGTCATGCCAGTCCCGGGCCAGATAAAGACTGGAGTGACCGCCGGAAACCACCAGGCCGATAAAAGGAAAACTCAAATCGGGATTGGTCAATAACGGCGAAAGCAGATGGCCTTCGACATGGTTGATGCCGAGCAGCGTAATTTTCCGGGCAAAAGCCAGCGATTTAGCATAGGCCACCCCTACCAACAGAGAACCCACCAGTCCCGGCCCCTTGGTCACACAGACGGCCTCAATTTCAGCCAGAGAGGTTTGAGCTTCGCTCAAAGCCCGCTCAACCACCCAAGCGATATTTTCACAATGACGCCTTGAAGCCAGTTCCGGAACGATACCGCCGTAAAGTTCGTGCAGAGCCACCTGACTGGAGACAATACTGGAGAGAACCTGGTTTTCAGACCCCAGCACCGCGGCACAGGTATCATCACAGGAAGTTTCAATTGCAAGCAGAGTCATAGCTGCCTTTTAACTCATTTGGCTGGTGGGGACAAGGTAAAAGAAGAATTCTCCATTTCCCGGCAAAGCCGTAAAAGTTCAACCCGATCGTCGAAGAAAGTCTTTTCACCGCCAATCTCCTGATAATCTTCATGACCTTTACCGGCCACCAGAAGAAGATCGTACGGCTGCAGCATTTTGACTGCAGCCTCAAGGGCTTGCCGTCGATCGAGAATAACCTCGCAAACCTGCCGGAACGGAACACCGGAAACAATCTCATCAGCAATGGCTCGAGGGTCTTCGTTACGGGGATTGTCATTGGTGATGATAATATGGTCAGCAAAAGCTGCCGCGACCCGACCCATACGCGGCCTTTTGCCCCGATCCCGATCGCCGCCGCAGCCAAAAACCACAAGCAGCCGACGATGCGGCAAACTTTTAAGGGTCTGCAAAACTTTGAGCAGCGCGTCGTCGGTATGCGCATAATCAACCAAAGCCAGAGCGTGATTGGGAAAGGCTACCGCCTGCAAGCGGCCCGGCACCCCGACCGTGGCCCTGAAAGCGGCAGTTATCACATCCCAGCTAATTCCCAAACCTCGAGCCATCAAAGCTGCCGCCGCCATATTATCAGCATTATAGCGGCCCACCAGCGGGGCACACCAGCGCCGGGCCTCATGACAACCGGTCAATTGACAAACCTGTCCGAAGAGTCCTTCACGCACTATCCGTAAAACGTAATCCTGATCCCGGCGTAAACGCCCCCAGGTTTTCATTTGACAACCGGTTATTTCTCTCTGCAAACGCCGTCCATAAGGATCATCACCATTGAGCACGATCACGGCATCATCGTTAAGTAACGTCTGAAAAAGCACACGTTTTGCCAGATAATAGTTCTCCATGCTCCGGTGGTAATCAAGATGATCACCGCTCAGGTTGGTAAAAACCGCTCCGCCAAAACGCGAGCTTCCTAAACGGCTCTGCAGCAGAGCATGACTTGACACTTCAAGCACCGCCCGGTGACAGCCGTTTTTCACCATCTCTCTAAAAAGGGCCTGGAGAACGAAGGGATCCGGGGTCGTTCGTGAAGCCGCCTCCCAGGTACCGCCGCAATCATAACCAACGGTCCCGATCATGCCAACCTTTTCGCCAAGCTGCAAAAAAATCTCGCGCAATAAAAAGGCAGTGGTGGTTTTACCATTGGTGCCGGTAATCCCGATCAGCTGAAGATTACAAGCGGGAAAATCGTACATGACCTCAGCCGCTCCGGCTGCTGCCGCATAAGCATCAGTAACCCGCACACAGGCGACAGCAGACGACATATCGAGTTCTTTTTCACTGATTACGGCCACCGCTCCGGCAACCAGAGCCTGCTCGATATAATGATGACCATCAGCCAAAGTGCCGCTCACCGCCACGAAAAGCCAGCCCGGACGGACTTTACGCGAATCATTCGTGGCCCCGGCAATCTCGATCAGGACACCACCTTTCACTTCTCTTATAAGGGGCCGCAGATGTTCAAGATATTCACTTAAGTACTTCGTCTTCACACCACCCTCCCGAAAAGAATCAAGCCTGCTCGTCACTACAGCAAACACCGGAGAAACGGTTCGACTGCATCACGCGTAAACTGAATAGTAGATTATTTGACTGCCGGCAAAATCAACTAAAACGCAAAAAACCGCACAATCTGAAAACTGTGCGGTTTTTTGCGGAAATTATGGTGAGCCGTGCAGAGCTCGAATCTGCGACCCTCTGATTAAAAGTCAGATGCTCTACCAACTGAGCTAACGGCCCCGATCAATCTCACAATCGAGCGCCGCTTTTAACAAAATGATTTGACTTTGTCAAGATAAATTCAAGTTACCATATATTACTGCAGACACCGAAGCAATCTGATTGAACAGGCCTGAACACTTTATAATTTACTCTTGCATTTTGAGAAAAAAAGAACTATGGTCGCTTGCTAAGGTATATATCCGGTCATTTCAACAATTTTTCAGATGATGAGGTGTACTTATGAACAAAAAAAGCAATACCTGTTTTTATGCCCTAATACTGTTACTGGCCGCCGCACTACTTTTTTCCATCCCGGTCAAGGCCATCGCCAAAGAGAAGAAAATTAAACTCTCTTACAGTATCTTCTTCCCTCCGACTCATGCTCAATGTAAAGCCGGAGAAGCGTGGGCCAAGGAGATTGAAAAACGCAGCAATGGCCAAGTTGAAATCACAGTTTATCCCGGTGGCACCTTGACCAAAGCTCCGCAAGTCTATGACGGGGTGGTTAACGGCATCTCAGATATCGGCATGTCCTGCTTTGCCTACACCCGGGGAAGATTCCCTCTGCTTGAGGGTATTGATCTTCCGGTCGGCTATCCTGACGGCAAAACCGCGACTAAAATCGCTACGGCCATCACCAGAGAGTTCAACCCCAAAGAGGTCCAGGACACCAAAGTTCTCTATGTCCACGCTCATGGCCCGGGCGTCCTTCACACCAAAAGCAAGGCGGTTCAGCAATTATCCGACCTGAACGGACTCAAGATCCGCTCTACCGGCCTCAGTGCCAAGATAGTTAAGACGCTTGGCGCTCTGCCGGTTGCCATGCCTCAGGGAGACACCTATGAAGCCCTGCAGAAAGGAACCGTCGACGGAACTATCGGCCCGATTGAAGTCCTCAAAGGCTGGAAACAGGCTGAGGTCATAAAATACAGCACCGACATTCCCAGTATCGGCTACACGACCTCAATGTTTGTGGTCATGAATAATGGAAAATGGCAGGCTCTACCAGATAACATAAAAAAGATTTTCGAAGATGTCAGCAACGAATGGGTCACCATCCAGGGCCAGGCCTGGGATGATGCCGATGCCGCCGGGCGAGCTTACACTCTGGAAAAAGGCAACCAGATATTCTCCCTTTCCGCCGAAGAGAGCGCCCTGTGGAAAAAGAAGGTCCAGCCGATCCTGGATGATTATGTTAAGAACACGACCGACAAAGGTCTGCCCGGCGATAAGGTTTTGGCCAGAATCAATGAATTGCTGAACTGAGCGGTCTGCAGGCCGCAAAAATTCAGACTAACCAGAAACTGTCGGCAGAAGGATGCTGAAGCTTTTTTTCAACGTCCCTTCCGCCGACAGCGTAATAACGGCAAGAGCCTTAAAAAAAATGAGAAAAATAACTCAACAACTTGTAACCTTGATGAATTATCTGGCCGCCTTAAGTATTATCGCCATGATGCTGCTGACTTGCGCTGATGTAATTTTACGTCTTTTTAAGCACCCCATTCTGGGAACCTACGAGCTCGTCGGACTTTTTGGCGCTCTGACAATTACTTTTGCCATTCCGGCGACTACGTTGAGCAAGGGACATGTCGCCGTCGATTTCTTGGTTGAGAAACTCCCGGCGGCAGCCCAAAAAATCTGCAACAGCATCGCCACACTGCTGAGCCTTTTCCTCTTTGCCTTAATCGCCTGGCAATCTTTTGTTTACGCCAACATTCTCAGAAACTCCGGAGAAGTCACCTTGAGCCTGCAGATGCCGTTCTACCCTATTATCTACGCCATTTCAGCCGCCTGCATGCTGGTCTGCATCGTGCTGATTTTTGAGCTTGCAGATATCTCACATAAAGAGCTGTGCATATGAGTCCCTTAGCCATTGGCCTTTTAGGTCTAGCCGCTCTGTTACTCCTTCTTTTCGCCCGGATTCCGGTCGGCTTCGCCATGGCCATCGTCGGCTTTACCGGCTTTGTTCAACTTGTCAATCTTGACGCCGCCCTCTCCCTGCTGGCCCGCGATGTCTTTTCAACCTTCAGCTCTTACGGTTTGACCGTCATACCGCTCTTTATATTTATGGGACAGGTATCTTTTCACGCCGGTATCAGCCGTCGCCTCTATGATACGGCTTACGCTTTTATCGGCCACCGGCCGGGAGGTCTGGCGATGGCAACAGTCGGTGCCTGTACCGCCTTTGGAGCGATCTGCGGATCGTCTCCGGCAACGGCGGCAACCATGGGCACGGTTGCCCTGCCGGAGATGAAACGTTACAACTATTCAATGGAACTGGCAACCGGAGCTGTAGCTTCCGGCGGCAGCCTCGGCATGTTGATTCCACCAAGTGTCGTATTCATTGTCTACGGCATTATGACCGAACAATCAATCGGCAAGCTGTTTATGGCCGGAATCCTTCCCGGCCTGCTGATCGCTGCTCTCTTCTGTCTCGCAATCGCCTACTCCTGCCATCGCAATCCGAAACTTGGCCCTCCGGGGCCGGCCAAGAGCTGGCCGGAAAAGATTGCCTCATTAAAAGGAACAGCGGAAACCCTGCTGCTCTTCAGTCTGGTCATGGGCGGTCTTTTCGTCGGCCTTTTCACCCCTACCGAAGCCGGAGCGATTGGTGCCCTCTGCGGTATCGGCATTGCCTTAATGGGTCGTAATCTGACCTTTGCCAAACTTAAAATATCCCTGTTTGAAACCACCCGCACCGCCTGCATGGTCATGATCATCGTCACCGGCGCCGTCATCTTCGGTCATTTTCTGGCGGTCACCAGAATCCCCTTCGATCTGGCCGGCTGGGTCGCATCCCTGCCCTTGCCGCGATTCATAATTATGATGGTCATTATCGCGGTTTACCTGATCGGGGGTTGTTTCATCGATGCCCTGGCCCTGATTCTGTTGACCGTACCCATATTTTATCCAGTTATTCTCTCGCTGAACTACGACCCTATCTGGTTTGGCGTCATCATTGTACTGGTCACCCAGATGGGGGTCATCTCGCCTCCGGTGGGCATCAATGTCTACGTTGTCAAAGGGGTCGCTCCGGAAATTCCGCTGGAAACCATTTTCAAAGGAATCATTCCTTTCCTGGTCGCATTAGTTATCGGTACCCTTATTTTAATCGCCATTCCCCAGATTTCTCTTTTCTTGCCCGGACTGATGCGCTAGGAGTTATCGCGCAGATTTATCAAAGCAAAAAGGCCGGGTAAACCCGGCCTTTTTGCTTTGATAAATCCATAAACTATTTTTTTCAGCGAATCAGCAAAACCGGCAGATGACACTCCTGCACGACCTTGTTAGTAACCGAGCCGAACATAAGATTCGAAAGCTTGCCGCTGCCGTTGGGGGAGATAAAGACAAAATCGACCCCTTCGCTGGCGGCCACCCGGCAGATCACCTCGGCCGGATTACCGCGCTCCAGTCTAGTCTCAGCCGGCACCCCGGCTTTTTCCAGCTCCTGACGATGACGCTCCACGACTTTCTCACAATGACTGATCGACTGCGCTGTAATCGCTTCAAGCTGAGCCTGCTGAAAACCATGATACTCAAGCTGAGAAAAGGGAACAACAATCAGCAGGGTAACCGACATCGGAATCTGCTCTTTCATTTTGATAATATATTGCAAGGTTCGATGAGCCGCAGCTGAATCATCGACCGGAACCAATACACGCACTGTCATATTCAATCTCCTTTCAAAAACGGTCTACAATAAAAGCGACAGAAAAATGAAACTTAAATTCCATAAAAAAGCTTCGGTAGAAAGAGCACCACGTCGGGCCAATAGGTCAGAATCAGCAGAATGATAATCTGAATCACGAGAAAAGGCATAACCGCTCGGGTTACATAGATAAGTCCGCGATTAACCAGAGCCCCGGTAATATAAAGACTGACCCCCAAAGGCGGCGTGCAGTAGCCGATACCCAGGTTAACCGTCATCAACAACCCGAAATGAAGAGAACTGATATTGTACTCGGGCAACATCGGCAGCAGGATCGGAGCCAGAATCAGGGTCGCGGAAATAATATCCATGAACATGCCGACGACCAGCAACATGATGTTGACGATCAGCAAAAAGGCCCAGGCTGTATGCACCTTGCTGACAACGGCCTCAGCCAGAATAGAGGGTATCTGTTCCAGCGTCAGATAACGCCCGAAAGTCGTGGCGGCAGCAACAATTATCAAAAGTGTCGCGGAGGTCACCGCCGAGGAGACCACGACCTCCTTCACCTTGGCGAGCTTCATATCCTTATGAATGAAGATTTCAACCACAAAGGCGTAGACACAGGCGACAACTGCAGCTTCATTGGCAGTAAAAATACCGGAAAAAATGCCGCCAAAAATAATAACCGGCAACATCAGGGCCCAGAAACCCTCACGCAGAACTTTCACGACTTCGGCAAAGGTCGGCGCTGGTGAACGTTTGAAATTACGGTTCCGGCAATAGAAATAAGAGTAGATCGACATCGCCAAAATAATCATGAAACCAGGGATAAAACCAGTCATGAAAAGAGCAGCCAGAGAGTCATTGCTGACCATTGAGTAGAGAATCATCGAAATACTGGGTGGAATAATGACCCCGAGAATCGGGGCGGCGGTCATAATGCCGACGCTGAATTTCTCATCATATTGATTATCTATCAGGGCAGGAATCATAAAACCGCCGATCGCGACTACCGTAGCCACGGTCGAACCTGAAATCGCCCCAAACATACCACAGGCCAGAACCCCGGCCATGGCCAAACCGCCGGGGAAAAAACCGACCACCACGTTGGCAACCTTAATCAGCTTGTCAACGATAGATCCGGAAGTCATAATATTGCCGCAGAGAATAAAAAAGAGCACCACGACCAGGGCAAAATTATCCATACTGCGAAACAGGGTCTGTGCCAGCATCAGCATCGGCATATCCGTAAAATAGACGAATCCTAAGATACTGGTAAAAAAAAGCGACATGAAAACCGGAACCGTCGCTCCCATACAACCTAAAAGACAAAGAACAATAATCCAATAGCTGCTATCCATTATTCACCTTCCGCCCGGTGAAATCTTCCCACATCACCATAACTGTTCGAATAATCATCATCCCTCCCATTAACGGAAGAATCGCATAAAGTATCACCAGCGGAATCCCCAGAATGATAGTCGATTGATGGGTCTCCATCTGTAACGCCGCCATCTGCCAACCCAGCCGAAAAATCAGGATACTGTAGCCTAGAGTGCAAAAATTACTGACGTAATCAAGAGGTTTTTTCAGGAAAGGAACAATCTGGGGTAACGCGTCAATCCTGATCATCGAACGATTTTTTAAAGCGGCCGAGCAACCGATAAAAGTGGTATAAATTATAATTTCACGAATAAGTTCTTCCGACCAGGCTAATGAATAATGAACCGTATAGCGCAGGACCACATTGACAAAAAGCGATACCAGTCCAACCATCACCGCAATAAAAATGGTCCAATCCTCAAACAGAGTAAAAACCCTGTCAATAATCTTAAAAATTCTGGCAATCATACTAGACCTTAGCAACTTGAACGATTTGATAAACTATTTTATAAACTTCCTCAATCAAAATGGCAGGTTTTCTTCGACTCTGACAGACAGCAAAAACCACGCCCAGACCTAAAAAAAAGAGCCGGAAGATTTTTAACCTTCCGGCTCTGACCTTAAATCATAGATTAATAATCAAGCGTCCGTTTGTAGCCCATTAAATCCTGAACTTTTTTCAGATAATCAGCACCGATCTGGGGGGCCCACTCCTTATGCACCTGATCACCCTTAGTCCGCAGAACTTCCATATCACTTTCCGGAAGTTGATAAAAATTGATACCCGCCGCCTTGGCTTTTTCGATCTCAACCTCTTCCTGCTTACGAGTCAGCACACGGGTCTTAGCGCACTCTTCGTGAATGACATCAAGCAGAATTTTCTGCAGATCTGCAGGCAGAGAGTTATAAAATTTCTCGCTGACCAGGAAAACAAAGAGTCCCTGGGCGTAGTTGACCTGCGTAAAGTTCTTGCATACCTCAAATTTTTTCGTAATATTGCAAACCATCGGAGTATGATCAAGTCCGGTAATAACCCCCTGTTTCAGAGAGATAGAAACATCGGGCCAAGGCATAACTACCGGATGCAGACCCCAGGCTTGATAAAGGCTCTGGTTAACTGCCGCCTCAGCAATACGAAATTTAACATCCTTGGCATCAGCCAGGGTTTTAACCGGATCAACCGTCGCCCAACCGTAGTTGCCATAACCGGTAATATCAACACCCATGATACCCTGATGTTTCATACCATCAAGAAAATACTGCCAATATTCACTCCCGATGAACTTATCCAGCTTATCGAAAGAGTCGATCAGAAAAGGAAGGTTGATAAGTCCCATACGCGGAGCCAGGTTCGGAACCGTAACCGAGGCACAAAGCATCCCTTGCACGGTATCGGTTTTCAGCATGTTAAGAACTTCCACCTCGCCGCCAAGCTGGTGTAGAGGGTAATATTTCAGAGCAATCTGACCATTACTGCGCTCCCACAAGCTGTCACGCACCCGGTAACCTGCCGCCACACCCTCAATAACCGGATGGGAGATGTTGGAGACCTTCATCTCATATTTGGCTTTAGACATATCCACGGTTGAATTCCACTTGGCCAGCGGATTCGGTTTGCCGTCAGCCCACACCGATGCTGTGCAAACCAGCATAAGACTCATTACTAGAACCAGCACGCCCGTACATTTTCTCTTCATCTGCATTCCCCTTTCAACTGATTGAGTAGCTAAACTTAAAATACGGCAAAACATATCTGCCATACTGCCCGAAACCTTTGCCAAACTTTATTCAGAACATCTCAAATTAAAACATATATTCAGATTAATTTTCTCCAATCTAGCATAACGTCTTTATAAAAGCAACTCAAAAACTGCAAAAAATAAACCGGAACAGAGTTCTCACAAACCACCCGCAAAAGCCCACTAGACTGATCAACAAAACCAGCAAAAGCAACTATTTCTCTTGCTTTTTGTTTTGACAAAAGGTAGTATTCCAAACTATTGCCAAAACTTATGAGTAGGCTAAGTAACTGTTTTTATATAAATATCGAAAACTAATTCAAAATTGATCGTTGCCGGGAAAACGCCAAGTGAGCAAAAGTTTATACTTACCCCTTGCCCTCATGATCATGCTGTCCATGGCAGCGCCGTTCCATACCAGCAAATCATATGCCGCCGACAGCAAACAAATAGAGTTTGCGGCTGACAATCCTCCCTATCTTGAAGACTTTATTATCAGCGCCGAAGCCAACAGTATAAGCCTTTCACTGACCGTTGCCAATCCTTTCGATCATGAAATAAAATCATTACTTTTAAACGGTGTATCACAAAAAATAACCCTTTTGGTAAAAACAAAAGTGAATAGAATTAACCTTTTTCTGGTAAAATTCAACCGAGAAATAAATGACAAAACCTATACACACAGTATTAAATACGATAATTTAAAAAAGCTTTTTACAGTACACAGCAACACTACTGATAAAATTATGGAATCCACTTCATACAAAGAAGCTATCCAGTGGGCTTCTGAGTTTAAGGACATTATACTTTTACAGAAGAATCAACTGGCCCCGGATCAAAGTTATCAAGTCGAAGCCCAGGCTGAAATCAGAAAAGCCCGGCTTCCATTTCACCTCGAATACCTCTTCTTCTTCCTCTCCACCTGGGATCGCAAGAGCACCAGCTACACTATCGACATCCCTGAACGCCTGATCAGCGCAGCCATCACGAGATAACCTTGCCCGACAAGCAGCCTACCACCAGCCAGGAAATCAGTCAGCTCGCCTATAAAGACCGTCTGCGGCGGCGGCGAGAGATCATCATAATCTGTATTTTAGCAGTTGTTATCACCGCGCTTTTCTATATTGAGATGAACCTGCCGAACCTGCCGGCAGACCTCCCGATTTTCGGCAACGTCATCATTTTCGCCCTTATAAACATCAATATCATCCTGCTCCTGCTCCTCATCTTTCTCATCCTGCGCAATCTCCTGAAACTGCTTCTGCAGAGAAAACGTAAAATTGTCGGGTTCCGTCTGCGCACCAAACTGGTCGTTGCCTTTATTTCACTCTCGCTTTTTCCGACAATTCTTCTCTTTGTCGCCGCCACCGGCTTCATCCGCTTCAGCCTCGACAACTGGTTTTCCACCAATTTAGAAACCTCCCTTGATGCCTCCCTGATTGTCGCTCAGGAATATTACGACAACCTGCGCCAGCAGAACCAGACTTTTGCCCTGGCCGTAGCTGATGAAACAACCCGCAAAGGACTGCTCATCGGCGAGCAGGAAAACCGAGTTCAAGCCCTGGTTGAATTGAAACGCCCCGAGTTTTCTCTGGATGCTGTCGCCATCATTCCCCAACCCGGACCGCCCCGGCCCTGTGCTCTCAGCCTGAGCGACAGAATCAGCCAGGAGCATTTCCTTAACGGCATTGTCGATCTGAAAAACCTCCAACCACCCCGGAATCGCGTTGTTCCGCTCGCGGGAGGAGCGGTAATGATTCAAGGTTGGGCCCCGATATTTTCGGTCTGGCAGGGTAATGAAGTAATTGCCCTGGCCGTCACGGCCAAACTTATACCGGCAAAACTGGCCCAGCAGATGCAAAGCATTTCTGAAAAATATACCGCTTATAAAAAAGCTAAAAATCTGGAACTATACATTAAAAGTAATTACATTCTGACCTTTGTCCTGATTACGGCCCTGATTACTTTTATCTCAATCTGGTTCGGCCTCTACCTGGCCAAGGACATAACCGCACCAGTTCATGAACTGGCCCTGGCGACCAGAGAGATTGCCGGCGGAAACCTTGATTTCAGTATCGACATGGTAGCCAGCGATGAACTTGGCATCCTGGTCGATTCGTTTAACAGTATGACTGAAAAACTCCTCAAGAGCCGCAAAGAGAGTGAACTGGCGAATCAGGAGATGAGCCGCATCAGCTTAGAGCACGCGCAAAGACGGCGCTACATAGAAATAATTCTCGAAAACATCAATACCGGCGTGATTGCCATTGATCGCAGCGGCCGCATCACCACCATCAACCGGGCCGCTGAAAAAATCTTCGCGCTTTCAGCTGAAACCGTACAGGGGAAAAATTATCGCGACGTATTTCACCAGGAACTTATTCAGAAGATTCGCCAATACCTCAAGGAAAGTCAGAACGATCCGCACAAGGAAAGCAGTATTGAACTCACCCTGCCTGAACGAAACCGCTATATCGCCATCCACTTCAGCCCCTTTTACGATGAATCTGAAACCTACATAGGCATGCTCGTTCTCATCAACGACATGACCGACCTGGTCAAGGCGCAGAAAACCGTGGCCTGGCGGGAAGTGGCGCGCCGCATTGCTCATGAGATTAAAAATCCTCTCACTCCGATCGCCCTCTCCGCACAGAGGATTCAGCGCAAATACAGCGGCCTGACCGAAGAGGGCGACCAGGTACTGAAAGATTGCACAACTACCATCGTGCGTCAGGTTAACGACCTTAAATCTCTGGTCAATGAGTTTTCCAATTTCGCCCGCATGCCCCAGGCCAACCCGACCCTGCAAAATCTGAATCTGATCATCGATGAATCGCTCATCCTCTACCGCCAGAGCCACAACCGCATCCGCTTCACCTTTGAGCCGGACACCAGAGTTACTGATTTTTACCTTGACCAGGAGCAGATCAAACGAGTAATGACCAACCTCATCGACAACGCTCTGGCGGCACTGCAGAAAGCTGACGACGGCCATATATGGATCGCCACCAGACTTGACAAAAGTTTGGAAATGGTTATTATCGAGCTCAACGACAATGGGCCGGGCATTGACGAGCAGACTCAGGCTCGTCTTTTTGAACCATATTTTTCGACCAAAAAACGAGGCACCGGCCTCGGCTTGACCATCGTCAAAACCATTATCAACGATCATCGCGGCTTTATCCGCGTGCGCGAGAACCATCTCAAAGGCACCTGCTTCGTGATCGAATTACCTGTCATCAAGAAACTCTAAATGAAAAAAACCATCCTCATCATCGACGACGAACCCGACATCCGACAATCAATGAGCGATATCTTCCGTGATGAAGGCTACAACGTCATCGCGGCGGAAGATGGCAGCCAGGCTTTAAGCCTGCTTGAAAAAGAGACACCGGACCTGATGTTTCTCGACATCTGGCTTCCGGACAGCGACGGTCTGAAACTTCTGCCGGGACTCAAAAAAGAGCATCCTCAGGTTCCCGTCATCATGATCTCCGGCCACGGTACAATTGAAACCGCGGTTCAGGCTACCAAAATGGGAGCGTTTGATTTTATTGAAAAACCTCTCTCACTCGACAAACTCGTGATTACCGCCAGCAACGCCCTGACCATCTCCCACCTGAAGGAGGAAAATCTTCGCCTCAAGGAGAAATACAACGAAAACCGCCTCATCGGAAACTGTAAAAACATCACTCAGCTTAAAGAACAGATCAGAATTATAGCCCCGACCGACGGCTGGGCTCTGATAATCGGCGAAGACGGCACCGGCAAAGAACTTGTTGCCCGCGAAATCCATCGTTTAAGCAGCCGCCATGAATCTCCATTCATCAGCGTCAACTGCGCCGCCATCCCTGAAAACCTGATTGAATCCGATCTTTTCGGCTATGAAAAAGGAGCTTTCAGCGGGGCTGACCGGCGCCAGAAAGGAAAATTTGAACAGAGTCATGAGGGAACCATCTTTCTTGATGAAATCGGCGAATTGAGCCTCGGCACCCAAGCCAGAATTCTTCAGGTTCTCCAAGAAAAAACCTTCACCCGCCTGGGCAGCAGCAACACTATTCCGATCAATGTCCGCATCATTGCGGCCACCAACAAAGACCTCGAAGAGGAAATTGCCCGGGGAAACTTTCGCCAGGATCTCTTTTACTGCCTCAATGTACTGCCGATTCAAGTGCCGCCTTTGCGAGAACGCAGCGAAGACATTCCCATTTTAGCGGAAAACTTTCTCTGCAGCTACCATAACAACCATGGCGGCGCAGTCAAACATCTGGCGCCGGAAGTAATCAGTCAACTGAAAAAATACCACTGGCCCGGCAACGTTCGAGAACTCAAAAACCTGATGGAGAGACTCTCCATCATGAGCGCTTCAGAACTTGTCCAGATCAGCGATCTCCCTCCCTACCTGAGATCCGGAGCGCAAGCGGCCGACACAATCCCCAGCGCCGCATGGCAGAACCTCCTCAGATGCGACTCCCTGGCTGAGGCGGTTAAAGATTTTGAAAAGCTCTACATAACCAGCAAACTCAATGCAAGCGACTGGAATATTGCAAAAGCGGCAACCATTATCGGCACAACCCGGCGCAATCTGCGCCGTAAAATCACGACTCTGGGCATAGCGCAAACGGATTAAATATGCATAACAACAGCTATAATGCCGATGCGATTGAGGTCCTGAAGGGGCTCGACCCGGTCAAACTGCGCCCGGGGATGTACACCGACACCACGCGACCCAACCATCTCGCTCAGGAAGTCATAGACAACAGTGTCGACGAAGCGATTGCAGGATTTGCCAATTGTCTTGAAGTCACCCTGCACCAGGACAACTCCATCGAGGTCAGAGACAACGGTCGGGGCATGCCGGTCGACATTCACCCTGAAGAGAAGGTTCCGGGGATTGAACTTATTCTGACCAGACTTCACGCCGGGGCCAAGTTCACTCAGAAAAACTATCAGTTTTCCGGAGGCCTGCACGGGGTCGGGGTCTCGGTCGTCAACGCCCTCTCAGAACGTCTTGAAGTCGAAGTTCGTCGGGATGGGGGCCGCTTCGTCTGTGCCTATGCCAATGGCGAAGTCAACGAGCCCCTGACCAGGATTGAAGATATCGGTCGCCGCAATTCCGGCACCAGCATTCGCTTCTGGCCCAATCCGAAATATTTCGACAACGTCAGATTCTCAGCCGGCAAACTGGTGCACGCTCTGCGCGCCAAAGCCGTTCTCTGCCCGGGTCTCAAAGTCATTTTCAAAGACAATGTCAGCAACGAATCGCACGAATGGCTTTTCGCCGACGGCCTGGCTGACTACTTGCGACAAAGCCTGGGTGAACAGCCGCAGATACCCTCTCCTCCCTTTACCCATAAGTTCAAAGGAGAACACGAAAGTGTCAACTGGGCTCTAACCTGGTTGCCCGAAGGCGGCGATTTAATCAATGAAAGCTACGTCAACCTGATCCCGACCGCTCAGGGAGGCACTCATGTCAACGGCCTGCGCAGCGGACTGATCGCCGCCCTGAAAGAGTTTTGCGATTTCCGCAATCTTCTGCCCCGGGGGGTCAAGCTCTCCCCTGAAGACAGCTGGGAACGCTGCAGCTACATTCTCTCTTTAAAAATGCCGGAGCCACAGTTCTCCGGGCAAACCAAGGAGCGGCTCACCTCCCGGGAAAGTGCCTCATTTATCTCCGGAGTAGTTAAAGATTCTTTCAGCCTCTGGCTTAATGAACATCCCGCCATTGGCGAAGAACTTGCGGCCCTGGCCATTGCCAATGCACAAAAGCGGCTGCGAGCGGCAAAAAAGGTAGAACGCAAAAAGATTACCAGCGGCCCGGCCCTGCCCGGCAAACTGGCCGACTGTGTCAGTCAGGATCCGGCGTTAAGCGAACTGTTTCTCGTTGAAGGCGATTCCGCCGGAGGTTCGGCCAAACAGGCCCGGGATCGTAATTTCCAGGCGGTCATGCCGCTCCGGGGCAAGATCCTCAACACCTGGGAGAGTGATGTCGAAGTCATTATGGCTTCGAAAGAGATTCACGACATTTCGGCAGCAATCGGCGTCGATCCCGGATCGGCCAATCTTGATGATCTGCGTTACGGCAAGATCTGCGTCCTGGCCGACGCCGATTCCGATGGCCTTCATATCGCAACTTTGATCTGTGCTCTGTTTCTGCGCCACTTCAAACCACTGGTCAGTGCCGGCCATCTCTATATCGCCATGCCGCCCCTCTACCGGATCGACCGGGGCCAGGAGGTCTACTACGCTCTGGATGAGGCCGAAAAAAACGGTCTTCTTGATCGTCTCAACAACGACAGGAAAACCGGCAGAATCAACCTGCAAAGGTTCAAAGGTCTCGGCGAAATGAATCCTATTCAGTTGCGCGAAACCACTATGGCCGCAGAAACCCGGCGTTTGGTCCGCCTCAACCTTGATCACGAGGAAGAGGACTTTAAAATCATGGACATGATGCTGGCAAAAAAAAGATCGGCTGATCGGCGACAATGGCTGGAGGACAAAGGCGGCCTGGTTGATATCTGACGCCGGCAACTGATCCCCGCAAAATCAGAACGGTCTTTTCAGCCCGCCGACAGCTGCTTTTATCAGCGAATGAGCGACAGCTGAAAAAACGGCAACCAAACCTCAGGAGACTATGACTCAAGATTCCCAGATCATTCCCAACGAGTGCGAAAGCCAGTTTCTCGGCCAGTTCACCGAAAAGGCATACCTTGAATATGCCATGTACGTTATTCTCGATCGGGCCCTGCCCCATATCGGCGACGGCCTTAAACCGGTCCAGCGCCGAATTGTTTACGCCATGTCGGAACTGGGTTTAAAGGCCGGGGCAAAATACAAGAAATCAGCCCGTACCGTCGGTGATGTTTTGGGTAAATTCCACCCGCACGGAGACTCCGCCTGCTATGAAGCCATGGTGCTGATGGCTCAGCCCTTCACCTATCGCTATCCTCTGATTGACGGGCAGGGCAACTGGGGGGCTCCGGACGACCCCAAATCCTTTGCCGCGATGCGCTATACTGAATCCCGACTGTCACCTTATGCCGATCTGCTTTTAAGCGAGCTCGGTCAGGGCACGATCGAGTGGGGCGACAATTTTGACGGCACCCTTAAGGAACCAAAACTTTTGCCGGCCCGCCTTCCCAATATTCTCCTGAACGGCAGCACCGGCATCGCCGTCGGCATGGCCACCGACATTCCGCCGCACAACTTAAGTGAAGTCGCGGCTGCCTGCGTGCATCTGCTCGACCATCCCGAAGCCACCACTGCCGAACTCTGTAAATTTATCATGGGCCCCGATTTCCCTTCATCGGCCGAGATCATCACCCCACGCCAGGAGATCATAAAAATCTACGAAAAAGGTAACGGCAGCCTGAAGATGCGGGCTGTCTACCAGAAAGAGGAGAATGACATCGTCATTACGGCCCTGCCTCACCAGGCTTCCGGTGCCCGGATAATGGAACAGATCGCGGCCCAGATGCAGGCCAAAAAGCTGCCTATGGTAGCCGATTTAAGGGATGAATCAGACAACGAAGAACCGGTTCGTCTGGTCATCATTCCCCGCTCGAACCGGATTGATATCGAACTTTTAATGGCTCACCTTTTCGCCACGACCGACCTGGAAAAAAACTATCGGGTCAACATCAATCTGATTGCCCTGGACGGCCGCCCCCGGGTTATGGGTCTGGCCGAACTGCTTGGCGAATGGCTCACCTTCCGTACTGAAGTAGTCCGCTCCCGCCTCAACTTCCGTCTGGACAAGGTTCTGGCGCGTCTGCACATTCTGGCCGGGTTATTGATTGCCTTTCTCAATCTGGATGAAGTCATTGCCATCATCCGTCAGCATGATCGGCCCAAACCCATCTTAATGGAGCGCTTCAATTTAAGTGAAGCGCAGGCTGAAGCGATTTTGGAACTGAAACTGCGCCATCTGGCCAGATTGGAAGAGATTAAAATCCGAGGCGAAGAGCAGGAACTGGAAAAAGAGCGGCAAAGCCTGGAAGAGATCCTCGGCTCAAGTCAGAAACTCAAAAACCTGATCCGCAAGGAGATAAAAGCCGATGCTAAACTCTACGGCGATGCGCGCCGTTCGCCGACCGTCACCCGCAGCGAAGCTCAGGCCTTAAGTACAACCGATCTTCTGCCGACCGAAGCCATTACCGTAATCATCTCCGATAAAGGCTGGGTCAGGGCCGCCAAAGGGCACGATATAGACCCGGAAAAAATCAATTACCGGGCCGGAGACAGCTTTAAGACCGCAGTCACCGGACGCAGCAACCAGCAGGTCGTCTTTCTGGCCGCCAATGGCCGGGCTTACACGCTTGCGGCCCATACCTTGCCTTCGGCCCGCAGTCACGGCGAGCCTTTAAGCGGGCGCCTACAGCTTGAAAACGAAAGTCCGATCGAACATCTGCTGATGGGGGAAATGGATGACATTTTCCTGCTGGCCTCCGATCAGGGTTACGGTTTTATTACCCATCTGAGCGAATTGATCAGCAAGAACCGCAACGGCAAAGCTATCCTCACACTTCCCCCTACGGCCCTGCCGCTGCCACCTTTACGCATAAAAGATCTCGAACAGGAACGGCTGGCCGCCCTGAGCAGCAGCGGACGCATGCTTATTTTTCCGGTGACCCAGCTTCCGCTCATGCCCAAAGGAAAAGGCAACAAAATCATAAGCCTGCACCAGAGCAGCAGCGTACACGAAAATGAAACCCTGACAAACATCGTCGTCCTGCCGGCTAATGCGGCATTAAGAGTGCACGCCGGCCGCCGCCACCTGACCCTCAAAAAAGAGAGCCTGCAAGACTATTGCGGCAACCGGGGCCGCCGCGGCAAAATGCTGCCCCGAGGCTTGCAGAAAGCTGAATTACTTGAAGTTGTTGAAGAAAATTAAGCAACAAAATAAAATGAAATCAGGAGAATTGACCGCCGACATAGACCGAGCAACGATTTTTACCTGATTCCTTACTGCAGTAAAGAGCCATATCAGCTTTTCGCATGACGCCCGACAAATTATCGTCATGTTCCGGATAGGAGGCTATCCCGATACTTGTTCTGATAAACACTGGCCCGCCCTCTGACCCGGTGTCCAGCAAACTCTCTTCCAGACAACGCCGCACCCGCTCCGCCGTTACCAGGGCCTCACTTGCAACAGTTTCCGGCAACAGAACGATAAATTCATCCCCTCCATAACGGGCCACAACATCGCTGCCCCGCAGGTGCGTCCTGATCTTTTTCCCCATAATCTGAATCAACTGACTGCCGACCTGATGACCGAACCTGTCATTTACGCACTTGAGATTGTCCGCATCAAGCATCATCACGGAAAAAGGGCGCTTATAGCGGAACGCCCGCTCAAACTCCTGTTCGGCAAAATCGGAGAACATCCGCATATTCCAAAGCTGCGTCAGGGTATCGGTGTGAGCCAGTTCCGCCAGCTTAAACTGACTCGCCTCCGCTTCGTACGCCAGCATTGCCGCCAGATAGGCAACCAACCAGAAGGGAAAAAGCTGAAGCAGATGCAGGCGTGCCTGGCTGATTCCCAGACTCGTAATGGTCGCCGGAGCAAAGGCCATGAACATGTAGATAACCGTGATTACCGCCGCGTGAAGCAGGGTCGGTTTGAGCCCCAGGGTGGTTGCCGAAACAATTATAACCAGAAGGTAAAGACTTAAGAGAGGGCTGACAATACGTCCGCTGTGCCAGACCACATAAGAGACCACCCCGGTCATGATCAGAGCCTCAAGCCAGGTTTTCCAGCGACCGGCATATTTCTGCAGCCCGGAATAATGAAAAACCAGTACCACCCCGGTAAACGCCAGCATAACGCAGACCACCCCTGACCGATCCGTCAACAAAGCATCGGGGATTACGGCATAAAAAAGGATAACGACAACCAGAAGCCACTCCACCTGAGCAATAGTCGTATCAAATCCCCGGCGCCGTTTTTTTTCGATCTCACTGAAAATATGATCATTCGAGAGCAGCTCCCGACCCTGTTTTTCCTTCATCGCACAACTTCCACTTTATTGTTTTATTATCACTGCACTTGCAAACCCTCAGCTACCATTTATTCCATTTTCAAGTCAACCCCGGGATTTCAGCCGCGTTGCGCCACTCCGACCCAGACCTGCCGCAGAGTCTACACCACTCGCAAAGTCTACACCACGAAAAAAATCCCCGTACCCGCTTTTTACGAGCTGACTTTACTGGACTTGAAAGACCTAAAAGACTATAATATTTTTTCAGCCTATGATGCCGGCATCAATTGCCACAATTTCCCAGGGAGAGCATGAAATGAATATTGATTGGGCCTATCTGCGTAAAGGCTGAAGCTCGTGCAAGAAAGCCCAGGAGTTCCTGGCAAACCACAGTCTTGAAATCACAGAGACCGCTGATGCCCGCAAGCAGAGAATTGCCGGTGACGAAGCCTGGAAAATCCTCAGTCGGGCCGCAGCGGTTGAAGTTGCAAAAGGGACAAAAAGAGACAGGTTCACACCAACCGCTGAAAACCGGGATGAAATTCTTAAAGCGGTAATCGGCCCCAGCGGCAACCTTCGGGCTCCGACTTTAAAAATCGGGGAAAACTTTCTGGTCGGCTTCAACTCTGAGTCATATCAGGCCAACCTTCTCTAACAGCTCTACAAATCAAGTCAGCGATGGATGAACAGAGTTTAGAGATGATATGTGCAGCCCTGGCCGAAGATCTGCCGGGAACATTCATCACCAAAATTCACCAGATGACCCCTTATCATCTTCTCCTGCGTCTCAGGGGCGGGGGACAGAGCGGTGAACAGCGCCTGATGATCTCAGTCGCACCGATGGAACCCGGCCTGCACCTGACCACAAGACGCTATCTCAATCCACCGCGACCTTTGCGCTTTTGCGCCTATCTCCGCCACCATCTGCAGGGGGCAAAGATTACGGCGCTGGCAAAGAGCAGCCATGATCGTATCGTTACCATCAAAGCCGTACGCAAAGATGGCGAAAAACAGCTGATTATTGAGTTTACCGGCAAACACAGCAACGTCATTTTATGCCGGGGTGACAACCGACAGATCGGCGCCCGCATCTTTGAGTCAGCAACGGATGCCCGCCTGCAACCAGGGGTTTCCTACACGTTTCCGGAGACACCGGCCAGCATCAATACGAAAAAAACCTCCGGTTTACTGACAGAACTTATCCGGCGGGTTCATAATTCAACCCTGAGCGACAACCCTCTGCCGCCCGCCAGCTGGCAACAGCTCTACGATGACTGGTTTTATCCCCGTTATCATGCACACTATGGCAGTCGGGAGATAAAACGCCTGGAAAAAGCCCTGCGGCGACATGAAAAACGCCTGCAGAAAAGAAAAAAAAACCTGCTGGAAGAGAGCCACGATAAAAGAGGCCACATCAACGACAGTCAGCTTGGCGATCTCCTCAAAGGAGCCCTGCACCGGCTGCAACGGGGAGCCACAACAATAACCCTGACCAACTACTGGTCGCCGGCCCTTGAAGAGGTTAAGATTGCTCTCAATCCCGCCCTGAGCCCGCTGGCCAATCTTGAAAAATTTTATAAAAATGCCAAAAAAGCCAGACGTGGCCTGGAGATCATAGAAAAACGCCTGCAGGAAACCCGGCACGAAGAAGAGTATACCGCTGAGCTGCTCTACCAATTCGAAGCTTTAAAAAACACCCCCGTAAAGAACGTCTCCGCCGAAGAGCAGGAACTTCTTGATCTGGCCTCAGATCTGGCCGAAAGAAAGCTTGGTCCGCAACTTTCCGGCAAAAATCTAAGAGACGAAAAAAAGCATGAAAAAACCGGGCGAAAGCCGCAGCTGGGGGTCGAGCGAATAAACGGAATTGACGGCGGCATCATTTACATCGGTCGTAACGCCTTCGGCAACGAAAACATCTACCGCCACCTGAGTGCCCCTGACGACCTCTGGTTTCACGTCCGTAACCGGCCGGGAGCCCACGTTCTTCTGAAAACCGCCCCGGGCAGAAAAAGCAGTACCGGGGAACAGCACCAGGCCGCTACCCTGGCCGCGGTCAACTCCCGGGAGCAGAATGAAAAGCAGGTCGAGGTGAGCATGATTCAAGTAAAATACTTGAAAAAACCCAAAGGCGGACGCCCGGGCCAGGTTCTTTTGGCCGGCCCTCTGCAGACCCTGATGATCGACCCGCAAAAGATGACAAGCTTGTAAAGGATAAAAAATCATGACCCAACCCGTCAAGCCCCTGCTTAACCAGTTAACGGCAGAACTTAAAGCCGCCGGTTTTGCCAGCGGACAGATAATTATGGCCGATGAATCGCGGGCCTGTTACGGCTACGATGCGACCCGCCAGAGCGCCGACCCGATGCTGGTCCTGCTCCCGGAAAGCGGGCAGCAAGTAGAAACCGCGATCAAACTCGCAGCGAAGAGAAAACTCAAGATCTTTCCGCGCGGGGCGGCCAGCGGGATGTCGGGGGGCTCCATTCCAAGCTCTGACGGCATAATCATCTCTCTAACCCGAATGAATCGCATTCTTGAAATTGATCAGGAAAATATGATTGCCACGGTTGAGCCCGGGGTCGTCACCGGAGAGCTGCAGGAAGAGGTCAGCCGCTACGGACTCTTCTATCCACCCGACCCGGCCAGCTTAAGTTTTTCCACCCTCGGCGGCAACGTCGCCGAAAATGCCGGGGGGCCCAGAGCCGTCAAATACGGGGTCACCGCAGATTATGTGATGGGCCTGGAAGCGGTTCTCATCAATGGCGAAACCATTAAATGCGGCAACAAATGTGTCAAATCAGTCTCCGGCTACGATCTTACCTCACTCCTGGTCGGCTCTGAGGGAACCCTGGCCGTAATCACCAAAATCCTCTTAAAACTCGTGCCGGCACCGGAATCCGTCAAAACCTCTCTGCTGGCTTTTCCCTCGATGAGCGCTGCCGCCCTTGCCATCACGGCCATGTTTAAAAACCAGATATCGCCATCAACTATTGAATTTCTTGATCATCACTCAATTAATGCCGTACGCGAAACGCTGCCTTTTTCGCTTCCCGCAGCGGCGGACACCGTTCTCCTGGTTGAAATTGACGGTTCGAGCACCAGTGTCATGGCCCAGAGTCAAAAACTCAAAAAGCTCTTTGAAAATAAAGCACTGCTCCTGATCGAAGCCCGCGATGAAGGAGAAAGAGCCCAGCTCTGGACGGCCCGACGCCGTCTTTCGCCGGCTATCGCCAACCTTGCTCCCCACAAAATCAATGAAGATATTGCCGTGCCACGGGCGGCAATCCCGGCAGTCATTGCCCGGCTTGAACAGTTATCGGCCCGTATCGCACTGCCGATCGTCTGTTTCGGCCATGCCGGTGACGGCAATATCCATGTCAATGTCATGCTCGACAAAAACGATCCTGAACAGGCGCAAAGGGGGGTGAAGGCCGTTGATGAAATCTTTGCCATTACCCTTGAGCTCGGCGGCACCCTCTCCGGGGAACACGGCATCGGCAACACTAAATCAGCCTACCTCGACAAAGAGTGGAGTGCGGCGACAATCGCCGCCATGCGGGCCATCAAACAGGCCTTCGATCCTGAAAACCGGCTCAACCCCGGCAAAATTTTTCCGACCCCAGGGAGCCAGCCATGCCATTAAGCCTCTATAAAAAGAAAACCATCCTGATTGTTGACGACAATAAACTGGTACGCAAAATCATCAGTAAATATCTGCTCAACATGGGTTTTGAAGAGATCTCTCTTGCGGAAAATGCAACCGAAGCTCTGACCTTTATGCGCCAGCACCCGGTCGACCTTTTGTTGACCGATATTCACATGCCTGTCGTCAGCGGCCTGACCCTGCTCAAAACCCTGCGCAATACCGCCGCATTCAAACAGCTGAAAGTCCTCGTCATCTCTTCGGAGAACGGCCTCCAATATATCAAAACCGCCATGGCTATAGGAATCGAAGGCTACCTCGTTAAACCCATCCAGCAAGCTGATCTGCAGAAAAAAATAGAGGCTGTTTTCCAGGACGAGCAGACCTCGCAGGATTCCTGAGGAAGACCGAACATGACACTTACCTGGCAGCAGGAACTTAAAAAATGCGTTAAATGCGGAGCCTGCATGGCTGTCTGCCCGATCTATCGACAAACCGGGCGGGAGGAGATGGTCGCTCGCGGCAAACTTAATCTCATTGAGAGAGTTGACCTTGAAAAGCCGGCTCATAAAAAAGAGATCCCGGCCGGCTGGCTTGAAGCGATAGACAGCTGTCTGCTCTGCTGTTCCTGCGAAGAGAACTGCTCAAAAGGGGTGAAAATAACCGAGATTATCGCTGCCGCCAGAAACCGGCAGAGTGCGAAACAGGGCCTCAACCCGATAAAAAAAAGCGCCTTTGCCCTCCTGCTGAACCGTTTTTTTTCCATGGCCCGACTCCTCAAAGCCGGCTCGTTTATGCAGTGGCTCCTGTGGCGCCGCCTGCCCCGGCACAGCGGTCTGGTGCGCCGCCTGCCATTACCCGGCATTGATGATAAAACCGTTATTCCAGCCCTGCCGCGACAGCAGCTTGACGACTACCTGAGAAAACGCAAGGCCGCCCCGAACCTGGAACCGGTGCTCTATTTTCCCGGTTGCGCGACCCGTTATCTCTACCCCCAGATGGGCCTTGATCTGATTTATGTCCTTGAGCAGCTTGGGTTCTACGGCGTTGTTCCGCCAGAGTTTAACTGCTGCGGACTGGTAACCTGGGGAGCGGGTGATTCGAAGTCAACCATGGAACTGCAGCAGCGCAACCTGGCTGTAATCCAGAAACATGCTGCGATCCGGCAAATAGTCACCGGCTGCGCCTCCTGTGGTCATGCCTTGAAAGAGTACGACGGGCTCCCTGCCGATTGCGAAATTCTGGATATCAGTGAGTTTCTCTTCCGCCACAAAGAAAAACTGGAAAAGCTGGTCGGTTCCAGAAAACTCAACCGAAAAATAACTTATCACGATCCCTGTCATCTGCGTAAAGGCCAGAAGATCACGGCTCAGCCGCGCTGGCTGCTGCAGTTGATCGCCGGTGAAAATTTTGTCGAGATGCGCCACCCGGAACGCTGCTGCGGCGCGGGCGGCACCTTCGGCCTTTCCCATAAAGCTCTGTCCCGGAAAATTCTGGCCGAAAAGACCCGCGACACCGATGCCAGCGGGGCCGAAATCGTCGCCAGCGGCTGCCCCGGATGTCTGCTGCAGCTGACCGAAGGAGCCCTGCTCGCCGAAAGCAGCTGGGAGGCCCGGCATCCTGTCACGGTTCTGGCTGATCTTTTAAAAAATGATGCTGGCAAAGAGAACAGAAAAGAGGTCGAATGATGAATCATAAACCGATTCCAACCGCAACGGCAGCTGAGGGCCGGATTATCCCGAGAAAACCGACTGCGCCGAAAGCAAGCGGCGCCAGCCGGCAGGAGATGATGCGCATTCAGGAAGAGAAGCAGCACCTGGTTGAAATTATTGAAATATCGCCAAATCCGGTGATCATGTTTGCAGAGAATGGCCCAATCAGCTACCTCAACCCCTCCGGCCGCCGTTATTTCGGCATCAGTGATCATGAGGAACTCTCAACCATCGATTTTTTTCAGATTTTCCCGCAGGAGATCTGCTCCTTTATAAAAAATGAGGCCTTTGTCACGGCGGTCAAAAGCGGACAGTGGCATGGTGAAGTCAAGGTCAGTACGGCATTTGCGGAGCTGATCTGCCATCTTATCCTGATTGCCCATAATCGCAACGACCAGGAGCGGCAATTTTTTTCAGCCACCCTGCACGATCGTACGGCGATTCACAGAGCCACCGCGGAAGCCGATGAGGTTAACGAACAACTGGAAGTGGCCATTCAGCGCGCCAATCGCATGGCTCTCGAAGCCGAACTTGCCGATGCCTCGAAAAGCGAGTTTCTCGCCAACATGAGTCATGAAATCAGAACTCCGATGAATGCCATCATCGGTTTTTCTTCGCTGCTGCTTGACACCCCGCTGGACTACGACCAGCGTGACTACCTCAATATCATTATTAAAAATGGTGAAGGGCTGCTTCACATCATCAATGATATTCTTGATTATTCAAAGATTGAAGCCAACAAACTGGAACTTGAAGAGATCCCTTTTCAGATACGCGAAACAACCGATGATCTGCTTGGCCTTCTATCCCTCAAAACTGCCGAAAAAGGCCTGTTCTTCCACTGCATTGTCGACCATCGCATTCCCGACAGCCTGCGGGGAGATCCGATACGCCTGCGCCAGATCCTGATCAATCTGACTAACAATGCGATTAAATTTACTGAAAAAGGCGGCATTGTCATTCGCGCCTCCCTCATCAAGGAAAACCCTGAAGATGTTGAGATTCTCTTTCAGGTGACCGACACCGGCATCGGTATTCCCGAAGATCGGATCAACCGGCTTTTTCAATCTTTCTCACAGGTCGACTCTTCGACGACCCGAGAATTCGGAGGTACGGGCCTGGGACTCGCAATTTCAAAGCAGCTGGCCGAATTAATGGGAGGCAAGGTCGGCGTCACCAGTCAGGTGGGAGTCGGCTCTACCTTCTGGTGTACCGTTATTCTGCGCCGTGACCCCGAAACCGCCCTGCCTGCGCATGCCGCACTTTTCAAAAAATACCGTTTCCTTATTTTTACGCCACCCGATAACGCTGTTCCGCAGGAAGAGCAGTATGCCGGTCAGGTTGTTGAAGAGCACCTTCTGGCCCTTGGCTGCAAGGTCGATAAAGCAAATTCGACGAAGACGCTTAACGAATACCTCTATGCCGCGGCCCGCGATAAAAGAACCAGCACCATCATCATAACCGACCTCTCCCGGCACAAGGAACCAGCCAATATCAAAGAGCTGCTGCCAAATATTCTGCATCCCCGGTTCAGCCTCGCCCTGACCCCGGCCCAGGATTTTTCCCCGGCCGATAATTATGATGCGATCATTCCTTTACCTATCAAAAGAGCCCTGTTTTATGAACAGTTAGCCCGCTGTATCGGCCAGAAAACCGTCGAGAAACCCCTTGACGACGCGGCGGATCGGCAGCACGACCTGGCGGAAAAACGAAAAAAACTGCGTATCCTGCTGGTAGACGACAACCTCGTCAACATTAAAGTCGGTTCAAAGATGCTTGCAAAACTGGGTGTCACCTGCGCCACTGCCGGCAATGGGGTTGAGGCCCTGGCAGCGCTGGGAGCCAGCTATTATGACCTGGTCTTCATGGATATTCAGATGCCGGGCATGGATGGCTATGAAGCTACCAGACAGATTCGCAACCGCAATACAACCACGATCAATCCCAATATAATCATTGTAGCGATGACGGCGCACGCCCTGAAAAGTGATAAAGATCGCTGTCTGGCAGCGGGCATGAATGATTTTCTCACCAAACCGGTAAGACTTGAAGAACTTAATCAAGTACTGACCAACGCGGTCAACAACCTTAAAAAATCAGCTGACAGGGACGAAAACGACGCTGATGATGAAGAAGATTTTACGGCAGGTGGCGATGAAAACGAATCTGACGATTTTTCGCAAGAGGGTGAAAACCGCTCGGCTCGAGACACAAAACTTTTTGACCGCTCTACCTTTCTGGAAAAACTCGACGAGGATATCGAGTTATACAATGAACTGCTCAACGATTTTCTGCTGAGCTGCAGAAGTTACATTCAGGAGATCGAACAGGGCGTAAAAGTGGAAGATTTTGAGCAGATCAGAGTGGCCGCCCACTCAATCAAAGGCTCAGCCGGCAGTATCGAAGCCAGCCGCCTGCAGAGCGTTGCCGCCAACCTTGAGAGTGCGGCCAGACAAAAGGATCGCGCCCTGGTCCACGGCCACCGGGACAACCTGGAGATGGAGTTTGAAATTTTAAGTGAAATCATCAAGGATGAACTCAACGCGGAAAATTAGCCTGCACCAGGGCTGAACGGGCCGCCTGCCGCAGAGCCAGATCGGCCAGCACCATGGCGGCCATCGCTTCGACGACCGGCACGGCCCGCGGGACGACACAGGGATCATGACGGCCTTTGCCCTCAAGCACCACCTCACGGCCCGCATAATCAACGGTTCTCTGAGCTTTACCGATGGTCGGCGTCGGCTTGAAAGCGACCGCAAAAAAAATTATCTGACCGTTACTGATACCGCCCTGCACCCCGCCACTGTAATTTGTTCTCGTGCCCAGTTTCTGCCCCTCGACAACAAAGAGATCATTATGTTCCGAGCCGCTCATGGCGGCAGCGGAAAAACCGGAACCCAAGGCAAAACCTTTGGCGGCCGGAATGGAAAGCATCGCCTGAGCAAGCAGGGCATCAAGCTTGTCGAAAACCGGCTCCCCCCAACCTGCCGGCACCCCGCGACAGAGACAGCTGACCACCCCTCCTAAAGAGTCCTGCATTGCCGCCGCCGTAGTAATCGCCGCCGTCATCGCCGCCGCCGCTTTACGATCGGGGCAGCGCACGGCATCGCCATCAACCTTAGTCCGGGTCAAATTCGCCAGATCTGGCATTGAGGCTGTGACAGCGCCCGCCTGACTGACCCAGGCAACAATTTCAACGCCGAAAACCGTTTCAAGAAACTGCTCCGCGACACTTCCGGCGGCAACCCGGGCCAGGGTTTCACGGGCACTGGCCCGACCGCCGCCGCTCTGTGCCCCCACTCCATACTTCATGCGATAGGTATAATCGGCATGCGACGGTCGCGGCACATCAGCCATAGCCCGGTAATCACCCGGATGCTGATTGTGGTTGCGCACGAGCAAGGCCAGCGGTGAACCCAGGGTTTTTCCATTTTCCAGACCGGAGAGAATTTCAATCCGGTCACTCTCCCGGCGAGGCGTGGTAAGACTGCTCTGACCCGGCCGCCGCCGATCCAGCTGAGCCTGAATGGCCGGGAGAGAGAGAGCAATACCCGCCGGGCAACCATCAACCACAGCGCCCACCCCGGGCCCATGCGACTCACCAAATGTAGTCATTCTAAAGAGCGTGCCAAAAGTACTGCTCATTGATGTCACCGATGCGGGATTAAGAAACCGCAACTCAAAGTTTATTGAAACTGAAGCTCTTTACAATCTCCCGGACGATTGCATCGACACTCTGATGATCTGCCGCTATAATGAAATCAGCCACCTCCCGATAGAAGGGCTCGCGCTCCTGCAATCCGAGCCGGATTTCATCTTTTAGAGCCAGAGAGCTTAAAGGCGGTCGCGACAGGGCCGTCGCAGAATCTGTCAGAAGGCGGGCAAGGGTGATTTCAGGGCTGGCCTGCAGCCAGAAAGAGAGGCCGCTTTTCTGCAGAAGAGCACGGTTTGCCGCCGCCAGAACCACCCCGCCACCCGTGGCCAGCACAATCTGATCATCCTGACAGCACTCCTCTAAAATTTCGCTTTCCAACTGCCGAAAACGCTCCCAGCCGGATTGCGCAACAAACTCGGCAATGGCCACCCCGGCCCGCTCTCTGAATACGAGATCACAATCAACAAAAGTCCACGCCAAAACCTCTGCCAGCTTGAGCCCGACCGAAGTTTTTCCCGAACCGCGATAACCGATCAGATTAATATTGTCTCTGCTCACCGAACTCAGCTTCTCAGTTTAAACCGGCAAACACTGACCAATAGTCGGGAAAAGATTTGCCCACGCACATTTCATCCTCAATTTTAACCCCGGCTACGTTAAGCCCGGCCAGAGAAAAACTCATGGCAATACGATGATCATCATAGGTCTTGATCTGCGCTCCACGCGGTTGACCACCGGTGACGGTAATGGCATCGGCGCTGCAGGTTGCGACGATGCCCATTTTACCAAGCTCGGTCGCCACCGCCGCCAGACGATCACTCTCTTTAGCCCTGAGATGCGCCACATTGGTCATTACCGTTGTCCCCTCGGCAAAAGCCGCGACTACGGCCAGTGTCGGCACCAGATCCGGCATATCCCCCATATCTACAGTCAGGGCCCGCAAAGGGCCGCCGATTACACTGATGCCGTCGTCAGCAAAAACTACCCGGCAGCCCATTTTCTCCAAAACACGGACAAAACCAAGATCACCCTGCGCTGAATCAGCGCTAATGCCCCTGACTTTGATCTCAGCCCCGGTGATCGCCGCCGCCGCCCAGAAATAGCCGGCCTGGGAACAATCAGGTTCGACCTGACAGGTCCCGGCCCGATAACACTGTCCGCCGGCAACCTTGAATTTATCGTAACCATAAGCGTCAACGCTGATCCCGAAGCGTCGCATTACCGCCAGGGTCAGATCAACATAGGGACGCGAGACCGGGCCTTTTATCACTTCGATTTCCAGCCCCTTCCCGGTTAACGGCCCCATCAGGAGCAGAGCGGAAAGATATTGACTGCTGACGCCGCAATCAATCTGCACCGGACCGCCCGCAATCGGGCCGCCGACAATCCGAATCGGCGGACAGCCGTTATGGTGCAGAGCTGAAGCGTCGATCTTGAGCTGTTTCAGGGCGTTAAGCAATTCAGCCATCGGCCGCTGGCGCATCCGCGGACTGCCATCAAGGATATACTCACCCTGGCCTAATGCTGCAATTGCGGTCAGTAAACGCATGGAAGTACCGGAATTTTCCAGAAAAATTTCCTGCTGACCGGAGACGAACCGGCCCCCGCACCCTGCCACCGCAAAATGCCTAGCTGCAGCATCAGCCGTTATCTGCGCTCCCATCTGCGTCAGAGCCGCCGCCGTCAATTGCGTATCCCGGCTGAAAAGAGCACCCTCTATAGAGCTTCGGCCCTGAGCCAGAGCCGCAGCGATTAAAACCCTGTGCGTGTAACTTTTTGATCCCGGCACCTGAACCTCGGCGCGGCTCAAAGAGCGCGGTTTTATCTCCAGCATCTATTCACTCCTCTCCCGACCGCGCCGGGGAAATAACTGCTTTGCTATGTAAAGATTACCCTGTTAAAAAATAATCAGGTTCCTGACAGTTGCTTCAGCACAGCCTGACGCATCACTGCCAGCGGCGCCGTTTGCCCCGTCCACAGGGTAAACTGCAGGGCTCCCTGACCGATAAACATCTCCAGACCATCAATAATCTGCGCTCCCTTAGCCTGCGCCGCAGCCAGCAGTCTCGTGTGCAGAGGATTATAGACAATGTCCATAACCACCCGGGGCGAGACAAGCAGGGCTTCGGGAACCGCCAGCTGATCACTCGCCGGGGTCATGCCCAGCGATGTCGTATTGACCAGAATCTCAGCCTCGAAATCCTTACTTTCGGAAAAATTCAGATATTGCACCGCAAACGCTTCGGCCAGAGCCAGACCTCGAACCGGAGTGCGGTTGACGATCGCCACCTGAGCTCCGGCCTTGACCAGGCCGTAGACCAGAGCCCGGGCCGCGCCACCGGCCCCAACAACCAGCACGCGACGACCGGCCAGTGTAACTTTCGCCTGCAGGGCCGCCAAAGCCCCGGTCGCATCGGTATTGTAACCGCATAACTGACCCTGACGATTAACTACAGTATTAACCGCAGCGATAGCCTGTGCCGACGCGTCAACCCAGTCCAGGTAGGGAATGATCTCGGTTTTGTGCGGCAGAGTTACACTTAACCCCGCAATCCCCAAGGCCCGCACACCGGTCAGTGCCGCCTTCAGATCTGCAACTTGAAAGGCAGTGAAATAGGCCTCCAGATCAAGCTCTTTAAAAGCGGCATTATGCATCACCGGACTTAAAGAGTGGGCAATCGGATTACCGATCACCCCGTATAACGCAAGCCCGGCCACAGCTAACCTGCCACACTCATAGCCAGAGCATCCTTGAAAGCTTTAACCCCGACGCCGGTTACGGCCGAGATGGCCATAACTTTACGTTCAGCCATTAAAGGATGATGACTGAACTCATCCAGCAGGGCGGCCGAGCTCTCCTCGGAAAGGGTATCGCTCTGTGTCAGAACCACGATTTTTTCGCGCTCCAGAAGATCCTCACGATAAAGTCTGAGCTCGCGCACCACAACTTCATAGGCTTTGATCAGAGCCCGGCAATCCTGATGCTCTGCCAGCGAAAGCAGATGGACCAGCATCTGAGTCCGTTCTATATGGCGCAGAAAACGGGTCCCGAGACCGGTACCGAGATGAGCATCCGGCACCAGACCCGGAATATCGGCAATGACTATCTGCTGAAAGTCACCCACCGGCATAATCCCGAGATGCGGTTTCAGGGTAGTGAAAGGATAGGCGGCAACCTTGGGTCGGGCGGCCGACACAGTGGAAATCAGCGTTGATTTGCCGGCATTGGGCAAACCGATCAACGCGACCTGAGCGATCAGCTTGAGCACTAATTTAAAAGAGCCTTTTTCACCCTCCTCACCCGGTTGCGCAAAGCGCGGAGTCCGGTTCGTAGAAGAGGCAAAATGAGCATTACCTTTACCTCCGCGCCCGCCCCGCGCCAAAACAAAGATCGCTCCGTGTTCCAGAACCTCACCCGCGAGACAGGGCTCTCCCGGCTCTCCTTCAGGGGGCAAACACCAAACCTCCGTCCCCAACGGGACTTTGATCTCAACATTTTCCGAGGCTGCACCAGTTCGATCTTTACCCGCGCCATTGCCCCCCTTCGGGGCGCGATACCGCCGCTGGTAACGCAGATCAAGCAGGGTGTTTTTCTGGTTATCACCGATGAGAAAAACATCTCCCCCCTTGCCGCCGTCGCCGCCATCCGGCCCCCCCTTGGGAATATATTTTTCGCGCCGAAAACTGACGCATCCATTACCGCCGTCGCCGGCCTCCACTTCTATTCTGGTTTCATCAATAAATCGCATACTGGAAAGAGATCAACCCCCATACTGTAACCACTTTAAACAAACAAAAAAAGCCCTTCTTAAAAAGGGCTTTTTCTGCAGGGCCGGAAAAGACCCTGCAATCATCATTACAAACTGTGTAAACCGGTTCTACCGAAAAATCAGACAGCCTTACTATAGACACTGACCTTTTTACGAAGTTTGTCATAACGCTCAAATGTAACAACTCCGTCCGCTTTAGCGTAGAGTGTATCATCCTTACCCCGACCGACATTGGTTCCCGGGTGAATTTTGGTTCCGCGCTGACGCACCAGAATATTACCGGCGACCACGGCCTGTCCACCGAAGCGCTTTATTCCCAGTCGTTTACTTTCGCTATCGCGGCCATTGCTGGTACTGCCGCCACCTTTCTTATGAGCCATAGTCCTTTATCTCCTTAAAACCCTAAGCGCTGATTTCAGTAATTCTCAGTTGTGTCAGTTCCTGACGATGCCCCTGGCGTTTACGATATCCTTTACGACGCTTGGATCTGAATACGAGGATCTTCTCACCCCGTTTCTGGGCCAGAATTTCACCTTTCACCGTAACGCCTTCCAGCAACGGAGTACCGATCTTTACTTCCTCGCCATCAACCAGGCTCAGAACTTCTGCAAAGTCAACCACATCGCCGGCTTCGCCGACAATTCTCTCAACATCAATCACTTCTCCGGATGCAACCCGATACTGCTTTCCTCCGGTACGTAAAACGGCATACATTATCCGTAACTCCTCCATAATAGACAAAATATTCTCTTCCGCATTCCGAAGTTCAGCAAAGAAGCCGACTGTCTTCCGAAAGGGGATGGGCTATATAATCAATCACTCTCGCTTTGTCAAGAGCTATTCGAGTCGAGCCCGGGCTTTTTCAGCCAGTTCCGCACTTAAACTCCCCGGATATTTCCGCAAAAGCTCCGTACAGGCGGCCAGAGCCGGTTCCCGACTGCCGATAGCCTCATATGACATTGCCGTTTTCAAAAGAGCATCCGGCACCTTGGCACTGGCGGGAAAATCTTTCTGCACTCTTTTAAATTCAGTTATCGCCTGCGCATACTGAGCCAATGAGTAGTAGCTTTCACCCAGCCAGTAACGCGCATTGGCCGCTTTTTCGGTCGTCGGAAAATCCCTGAGATAAGCGGCAAAAAGCTTGACCGCATTCTCATAGTCACCATTCTGGTAAGCAGCCAGGGATTCGTTGTAAATCTTCTCAAAAGCCTGAACCTCCCCCGGGCTGGAAGGGGCCGGCACCGACGGAGGTTTCTCTTCCCCGGTTACTTTTGTTGCGGGAACGCTATTTGCGAAAGTTGGCGGGTTACCTTTAACGGCCTGGGCTCGCAGCAGAGCCTGAATCTCCTCGCCCTGTTTCAGAATCAGGTCGCGGGCTTCATCAAAACGCACGCGCAACCCTTCAAGCTCCTGTTTTAAACTCTGCTGCCGGCCGGCACCGGTTTGAAGCTCATCTTCGAGAACAGCTACTTTTTTCTGCAACTCAGCCACGGCCTGACGTTCATCCAGGGGAATCTTGCAGCCGGCCCCAAACTGAGCCAGCAAAACAACCAGAAAGATGCTTCGCCAGAGCGTTACTTTCATTGCGTCTTCGGCTCTCCCTCCAACTTGCGCCAGTCGGCCAGAAAATTCTCAATGCCGATATCCGTAAGCGGATGTTTAGCTAACTGCATCAGAACCTTAAAAGGTATCGTGCAGACGTCGGCCCCGAGCTCAGCCGCCGCCAGAACGTGCTGCGGATGCCTGATACTGGCGACAATAATCTTGGTCAGATAGCCATAGTTATCGTAAATATCGGCAATCTGACGCACCAGGTTCATGCCGTCAGCGGCAATATCATCAAGACGCCCAACAAAAGGGCTGACGTAGGTGGCTCCGGCTTTGGCGGCCAGCAACGCCTGCAAAGGTGAGAAAATCAAAGTCACATTGGTTTTGATACCCATCCCGGTCAACACCTTAACCGCCTTCAGGCCCTCGGCCAGCATCGGAATCTTGATTACGATGTTATCTCCGAGTTCCTTGAGCTGCAGGGCCTCTTCGATCATCCCGGCAGCCTCTAAAGAGATCACTTCGGCGCTGACCGGGCCCGGAACCAGAGCCGCAATTTCCCTGATCCCGGGGAAAAAGTCCAGACCCTCTCTGGCGACCAGCGATGGATTAGTGGTCACCCCGTCAACCAGTCCATAATTCATGGCCTCCCGGATCTCAGCAAGATTGGCCGTATCTATAAAAAATTCCATCTGTAACCTCATGGGAAACAACCGGCAACGCCCCGGCCACTATCCGGCAGGGAATCTCGTCGGGATTGTTCAGTTGATATTGATGTAATAATTCTGCAATTGTAACCGTCAGCTGTGGATGCCGCCAGGCGGGAGCAATCTCACAAAGAGGTTCAAGCACAAATCTGCGTCTGACCAGCTCGGGGTGAGGAACAAGAAGATCCGGACTGCTAATTACCGCAGCCCCGTAAAAAAGAATATCAAGGTCAATGGTCCTCGGACCCCAGCGCTCTTTTCGCACCCGTCCCAGAGTGTTTTCAATAGCAAGCAGGCGCTCCAGCAGAGCCGGAGCAGATAAACCACTCCTGACCTGGATCACGCCATTGAGAAATGCGCCCTGTTCAAGATAGCCTACCGGCGCTGTTTCATAAAGAGATGAGAGCTTTACCAGAAAGGTTGCGGGAAGCACGGCCAGGGCCGACAAGGCCTTGTTGATCAAAGCGCAACGATCACCAAGATTACTGCCGAAACCGATAAAGACTTCATTTATAGACATCAACTCTTTCAGTTTTAAGAATTTTTATGCACATCCTGACTGCCGGAACCGGTTTCATTTCCGGGGCCTGGAGTCACATCAATCTCATCGGGTTTATCGTGGGACGCTTTTTTAAAATTGCGAATACCTTTACCCAGGGCGCTGCCGATCTCAGGCAGCTTTCCGGTTCCGAAGATGATCAGAATTATAACAAGAATTATAACAAGTTCGGGAATTCCTATACCAAACATACCCACTCCCTGCTCCGGCCTTCGCCGTAAATAAATTAGGCCCGCCGCCCGTTGACAAACACCGACATCTGCTGCCGCCAAAGCGCCTTTGGCGGAAGTGTATGGGAATCGAACCCACCTTTCCGGGTATCAGCCGAAAACACTGGATTTGAAGTCCAGGCTGCCCACCAGTGACAGAGACACTTC
>JAFGVI010000095.1 GCA_016938065.1 Deltaproteobacteria bacterium
TACAGCCAACAATCTGACCGCCATGTGGATGACGGCTCGTAGTCCCTGGATCAAAGGCTCTTTCGGGTTTGATAAATCGTCCATTAGTTTCTCTTGATCTCTTACTCTTTTTCGAAGTAAGTGTAACCGCGCAAGCCTTCATTAAAGCCGGCGAGGATGGTTTTACGTTCTTTGGTGGTGATAAAGCCCTTGGCGATAGCATCTTCGGCAAAATCCTTGAGGCGTTTTTTCAGGGCTTTTATATCGTATTCGACATAGGAGAGGACATCTTCGACCGAGTCGCCTTCCAGTTCACGGGTAAAATTGTAGGTGCCGTCATCATTGACATGGATGGAGATTATATTGGTGTCGCCGAAAAGATTGTGCAGATCGCCCAAGGTCTCCTGATAGGCTCCGACCAGAAAAACGCCGAGGTAGTACTCTTCATCCTCTTTTTCATTATGCAGCAGGATGGTGTCCCGGGTGTGCGGGTGTCCGGCGAAAGAGTCGATTTTGCCGTCGCAGTCACAGGTGATATCAGCGATGATGGCCGGCCGCGTCGGGGCTTCATTCAGCCGGTGGATCGGCATCACCGGAAAGAGCTGATCAATGGCCCAGACATCAGGCAGGGATTGAAAAAGACTGAAGTTGCCGTAATAGATGTCGGAGATCAATTTTTCAATATCAGCGATCTCCTCGGGCGGGTTTTCCAGTTCTTTGGCGACCGTGGAGATTTTTATCATGATGTTTTTGAGCAGATCTTCGGCTAGAGCCCGTTCGCGCAGGTTGATGAGCCCCAGTTTAAAGAGCTGATGCGCCTGGCTTTTATAGAAAAGGGCGTCATTGTAACATTCCTGCAGACTTTTGGCTGAGATTGAACTGTGGGTTATGCGTAAATTTTCCAGAAGGTCATAGGTGGTGTCAGGCACTACATCAGGAACCGGGTCGGGGGACATCTTGGTAATGCCCAGGACATTGAAAAGCAGCACCGAATAGTAGGCGACGGTGGCCCGTCCTGATTCGGTAATGATTGTCGGATGGGGCGTGGCGCTTTTGTCGAGGACCGAGGCAATGGTTTCGACGATATCGTAGCAGTACTCTTCCAGCGAGTAGTTGCAGCTGGAGTGGTAGTTGGTTTTTGAGCCGTCATAATCAATCGCCAGCCCGCCGCCGAGATCAAGGTAGCCCATTACGGCTCCCTCCTTGACCAGCTCTTCATAGATGCGGCAGGCTTCCAGAACGCCGCTGCGGATATCCTGAATGTTGGGAATCTGGGAACCGATATGATAGTGCAGCAGTTCGAGAGACTGAAGCTTGTCTTCCTGTTTTAAAAGGTCGATAACATCAATAACCTGGCGGTTGTTGAGGCCGAAAACGCTGCGTTCACCGCCCGATTCGGCCCACTGGCCGTCAGCCTTGGTGGTCAGCTTCAGGCGCAGACCGAGCCGCGGTTCGACCCCGATGACGGTGGCGCGCTGCAGAATGTGTTCAAGTTCGCCCGGCATTTCGATGACGAAAAAGCATTTGAGCCCCATCTTGGTCGCATAAAGACCCAGATCGATAAACTCTTCATCCTTGTAGCCGTTGCAGATCAGACAGGCGTTGCGGTTTTTCAGCATGGAGATGGCGGCAATCAGTTCCGGTTTGCTGCCCGCCTCAAAGCCATGATTAAACTCTTTGCCGAACTCGGCAATCGCTTCAACGACCTTTTCCTGCTGGTTCACCTTGATCGGAAAAACCCCTTTATATTTACCGGTATATTCAACTTCGCGAATGACCTTGTTGAAAGTGTCATGCAGGCGTTTGATCTGGGAGCCGAGAATGTTTTCGATTCTCACCAGAACCGGCATCGAGAGGCCCCGGTCTTCAATGCCCATGGTGATTTCATGAAGACTGATCTGCGGGCCGTTTTCCTCCCCGGAAGGGGTAATGACGACGTCGCCGTTCTCGGCCACGGCAAAATAACCGGCTCCCCACTTGTCTATGCCGTAGAGTTTTACGGCATCATCAATTTGCCATTTTTTCATTTTTTCTTTTCCTTGCGGGGCGAGAGCCCGTGTCAGTTGTCGATGGTAGTGTCGGGTTGCCGTCGATTTTTGTATTGTCCCTGTCAGGGGCGATCAGCGCTTTAAGCTGCGCGGTTAACTGGGGTGAAGCGGTTTGCAGATGCAGATCCCGTTGAGGAAAGGGGATGACCACGCCAGCCTCTTTGAATTTCCGGAAAAGGGCGAAATAGTAGTCGCTTTTGAGGCCGGAAGGGGCCTTGAGATTGGTCATCCGGCACCAGACCCGAATTGAAAAATCGAGGCTGTTGTCGCCGAAGCCTTCAAAGAAAATGCGTAATGGGTGCATGAAATCCTCCCGCGTAATCGGGACTTCGCGGGCCGCGGCTTCGGCTAATCTGACAATTTCATCCGGGTCGGAGTCGTAGGAGACCCCAAAGGGGATGTTGAGCCGGCGCCAGTCGTCACTGTAGGTCCAGGTGTTGACCCTGCTTGAGATAAAGTCGGAGTTGGGGATGATGACCTCCTCGCCTTCGATGGTCCGCACGATCGTGGCGCGAATTGCCAGCTTTATGACTTCACCAACCTTATCATCGCCGATGCTGACCAGATCTCCCACTTTTACGGTTTGCTCGGTCAGGAGAATAATGCCGCTGATGAAGTTGTTGGTGATCGTCTGCAGACCGAAACCGATACCGACACCGAGAGCACCGAGAATGATGCTGAGCTGGCTTAAGTCAAGGCCGGCCGTCGAGAGGATTATCAGGGTGCCGATAAGCAGACAGGCATAGTAACCCAGAGTGGTGATTGAATTGATGACCCCGCCCGACATGCCGGCCTTTTCTTTGAGCAGTACGGCAATTTTGTGACGCAGCAAACGCAGGAAGAAAATCCCCAGAAAAAGCAGAACTATGATCTTGAAGATGATCAGCAGGGTAACGGTCGAAGTGCCGAACGAAAAAAGCGGATAGTAGAGCACGCTCAAGGCTTTATCCTTGAGCCCTGCGAGGTGGATAGCGCTCCAGGTGCGCATCCGTTCGGTGAGGCTGATGGAAAACCGGGTCAGATCAAGAATCTGTTCGATCTCTCTTCTCGCATTGCGCAGATCCTGATCGTTTTCCGACAGGGCCAGAATAAGTTTATCGATGTTTTCGTTGACTTTGTCGGCCTGCCGGCCGAGTGCGCCTAAAGCTTCGCGCAAGGGGGCGGTGACTGCTGCCGCCTCTTTGTTGTTGATGGTTACCTGTTTCTGAATCAGATTGGAGCGGGCCAGGGTTACGTCGGAAATCGCTGTTGTCGTAGTCTCCAGTCTGCGCGCCAGTTGTTCGGCTTCCAGAGACCAGGTGGTGACGAACACCGTCAAACTTTTCTGCTCGGCTCCACTCTCATAGTTGCTTAACCATTGCAGGCGAAAATTGTTTTTTAACGCCTTGAGCTCAAAGTTGAGGCGCTTCTGGTTAATCATGCGCAGGCGCAGTTTTAAAGCATCAAGGATCAGTTCAATCCGTTCTTTTTCGACATATAAGCCGTCCCGTTCCGGACTGTTGTTGGTTTTGTTGGCCTCAAGCTGGGCCAGGGCATCGTCAAGCTGAATTTCGTAGATCTGGATCCGGCTGTTGAGATCCTGGTATTCGCTGCTGGTGGCTTCGGTGATATCCTTAAAGCTGGTCTGGCTCGCTTCAAGCTGCTTGCGGGCGCTGTCAACATCTTCCGGGGTTATTTTAAGCTGAGCAAAGGCCTCCTTGACCCAGGCCGCGGCACTTTTTTTATTTTCATTAAGTTCGGCCAGTTGTTTTTCGAGTTTTGGTTTTTTTATCTGCAGCAGGGCGTATTCATTCTGCAGATTGAGAAGCTTGCCATACTTTTCGTAGAGCGGAAGCTGGTTTTGCGGGTTGGTTTTCAGGAACTTGGCGTAGTCGGAGAGCTGGCTGACGGTCGCATCCTTGAGGCTTGCCAGACGATTCTGCATAAGGGTAAATTTTTTATTGCAGTCAGCCAGCAGGAGATTGGTCTGCTGCTGAAAAGAGATGATTTTGTCGAAGCCTTCGACACTGTAAGGGGGCCCCTCGACAGTCGGCCGGTTCAGGGTGGTCGAGACCGTGCGGGAGAGCTCCTTAAGCAGGCTTTTACCCTGCAGGGCGAGGCCGGAGTAGAGATCTTTAACTGCCGTGGTACTGCTCTGAAGCTCCTGGGAGGCGCCTTTGTCGGCGCTTTTATCAATATTTCTATCGAGCGTTTCAATTATCTTGTCAATCTCAGCCTGGCGTTGAGTGATGAATGCGGTGATCTCTTCCGGGCTTCCCTGGTAAAGGCGCACTTCCTGCGGCGTGCTGACTTCAGGCGGCAGTGCCAGGCTTTGGGAACTGTGGAAAAAAATAAGAGACAAGAGCAGTAAGGGGAGAGAAAGCTTCTGCATTTTGCGTCGGTGCATGGTGGAAAGCCTAGTATTATTCGATGTGAAGAGGGATATTTTTAATGATATTCATGGTCAGCGAAAGGCAGTTTTCGAAATATATACCAAAAATTTTATTTTGACAGCAAAAAAATCAGCCTTATCCTGAATCCCTTACTCATCGGTTGTCAGGCATGATAAAAGCAAAACCGGAACAGGCCTGAAATTGGCCCAAATGAAATTATAAATTCAACCGGATATCGCAGGTCGTAAAGTCGGGCTCTTACAAAAGATGGCACAATCATTGCTCAAAGCGCATTGACAGTGACGCCGTTCAGCTTTAAGCAAGGGGGGGCAGTTGCAGGGCAGATAAGATAAACGGCACAAGGGCCGGTATGCGAATATGCTGAGCTTCGAAACTGCTTTTGAATGGTAATTTTCTATCATCTACCGGTAAAAAAGCAAAAAAGATCAAGCTGCAATTTTCATTAAAGGCAGCGCGGACGACTATATCGCAGATTGAGTATAAGGGGTAAAAGATGAGATACGCAGAAACTGGGTTTAATTTGGAAATTGATTTAACCCGAGGCAACATTGAGAAGGTTGCAACTGACCCGAAAGATACGGAACTTTATCTGGGGGGGCTCGGGACTAACGCAAAACTGATGTGGGACCGGGTGGGTCCTGAGGTCGAAGCATTTTCGCCGGAAAACCTGTTGATCTTCGGTGCCGGTCTTTTGTGTGGGACCCCGGCAACCGGTTGTAACCGGACGATTGTTACGACCATCTCACCGCAGACCGGTTTGCTCGCATTTTCGATGATGGGCGGCTTCTGGGCTCCGGAATTGAAGTATGCCGGTTACGATAAGGTGGTGCTGCGCGGCAAGTCGCCTAAACTGATTTATCTGCTGATTCATAATGATAAGGTCGAGATTCGCGATGCCTCCCACCTCAAAGGAAAAGGTTCAATAGAGACTGCCGAAATCATCAAACGCGAAATCAACGAGCCCAAAGCTCAGGTGGCGGCCATCGGTCTGGCCGGAGAAAACCGGGTCTATTATGCTTCGATTGAGCAGGGACGCTCGAGTGCCAGTCGCGGCGGTATCGGTGCGGTCATGGGTGATAAAGGGGTCAAGGCGATCGTCGTCCGGGGGACCAGGGATATCAATGTCGCCCGCCCGGCTGAATTTATCGGGCTCTGCAATGAAGTGCTGGAATATATAAAGCAGCGCGAAGGCAACCCGATTCCCGGGGTCATGCCTATCCTGGCCGGGCTCGGCTCGCCGCAGGAGATGAAAGTACACGACGAGAAGTGGCACACCGAGAATTTCATGTGGGGTAATTCCCGAACCCGTCGCAAGGATTTCTGGAATGATGAAATTGCCAAGGAGTGGACCGAGACCCTGGAAAGCGCCCGGACCCGGCTGATCAGCTGTTTCAATTGCCCGATGAAGTGCGGTGCCACGATCTCCATGCCGGGTCTGCCCACCTATATGATGAAGTGTTTTACGAAGCTGACCTATACCATGGGCGCCTTCTCCGATCTCGATTTCGGTTTACGCATCGCCCAGAAAGCAACCGAATATGGTCTGGATGGTTTTTCAACCCCCCAGGTGATGGCTTTTGCGCTTGAGCTTTTAGAGGATGGGATTTTGTCGGATGAAGATTTTCCCGGGATGCCGGCCGACAACGAAGGCCGCTTCTACTATCTTCTTGATAAAATTGTTCTCCGTGAAGGAATCGGCGACATCCTGGCTGACGGGACTTACTGGGCGGCGAAGAAGATTGGTAAGGGAGCTGATGCCTATGCGCACAATAACATCAAAAAGACCGAGCAGCTTCCGCTTAAACTCTCAATGCTCAATCCCATCTATTTTCTGATGTATGCCACCGGCGAAAAGATGAATATTACGCAGATTGAAGGTCAGTTTCCGCAGGCGCCTTTCCCCGAACGGGAACAGCGGGAACAGTTTGTTGCAGACTGGATTCAGGTTCCGGATGAAAAGTTCAAGCAGTACTTTCTTGACTGGGAGATTCGCGGCGAGAACTCAATGCCCAATTATCCGACCGTGGCCATGACCTGTGATATCGTCGACTGGCAGGAGATGATGCACTACATCGACGATGCTCTGGGCCAGTGTGCCGGGTTGTCGTCATTTCCTTTAAAGCCCCCGTATCATATTCATAACTATCCCAAATTTATCTCTTCCGGAGCCGGGATTGAGATGGATGAAGAGAAGTTGACCAAGGCGGCCCGGCGCTATCGAACCTTGGTTCGCGCCATAAACAATAGAAGGGGTATGCGCAGAAGCGACGAGAAACCGCCGGAGGATCACTGGAAAAAAAGATTTCCCGAGCTTGAAGAGAGACTCCTGAATGAATATTACAAGATGAAGGGGTGGAATGATCAGGGTATTCCGACGGTCGAGTCGCTGCGCAATCTGGGTTTGGATTATGTGAGCGATGACTTTTTAGCGAGGGGGATCTTAAGCAGCAGTGAAGATGCTTCTTCCTCAGAGGCTTCGGCTGAAAAAGAGAAAAATTAGAGTGGAAGAGGTGATGACCGTGAAGGGCGATAAAAAAACCAAAATAATTAAAACCATCAATATCGATGTTGATAAATGTAACGGCTGCCGGGCCTGTGAAGTCATCTGTTCTTCGGTGCACGCGGCCCCTAAATTCAGCAGCAACAATCCGGCGCGTTCCCGGATCCGGATAATCCGCGATCCTTTCAGGGATATCTATGTACCGGTTCTGGCCGGTGAGTATACGGTGGCTGAATGCGCCGGTCGCGATAAATATGTGATTGACGGCAAAGAGTATGACGAATGTTCTTTCTGCCGGGCTTCCTGTCCTTCCCGCGAGGAATTTAAAGAACCAGATTCCGGGCTGCCGCTCAAATGCGATATGTGTGAGGGTGAAGAGGGCGGACCCATGTGTGTCAAGTGGTGTCTGGTCGAGGCTCTGGTTTATGAAGAGCGGGAAGTTGAAGTCGAGGAAGAAGATCGGCCCGAAGATCTGGAGATCGGCCTGGAATCTCTGGTTAACAGGTACGGCCTGCAGAGTCTGATCGACAGTGTTTCCCGCATGGCGAACAAATAAAATAGAAGAGGATAAATAGAGATAGTGGAGACTGTAGCCCCATTTAACGAGATTGTCGATGAGATAAAAGCGGCTGGCGGAGAGACCTTCAAGCTCTGTTACCAGTGCGGAAAATGTGACGCCGTCTGCCCCTGGAACAAAGTGATTACTTTCAGTATGCGTAAAGTAATCCGGGAGGCGGCTTTCGGGTTGACCGATATTGAAGGCGACAGCTTCTGGCGCTGCACAACCTGCGGCAAATGTGTACAGCAGTGTCCCCGTCAGGTCAAGCAGATTGAGCTGGGCGTCTCTTTACGCCGGATTGCCACCGAATATCAGGTCTTTCCGACTTCGGTCAAACCGGTGCGCACCATGAGCGGCAGCCTCGCCGGCGACGGCAACCCCCTGAATGCGGAGCGGCAGAAGCGGGGCGACTGGGCCAAAGGGCAGTCGGTCAAGCCTTTCAGCAAAGGCATGGAGATCTTATATTTTGTCGGCTGCTATCTGAGTTATGATGCCAGACTGAAACAGGTGGCGCAGGCCACTGCCAGTATTCTGCATAAAGCCGGCGTCGATTTTGGCATTTTAGGGTCAAAAGAGAGCTGCTGCGGCGAGAGTATTCGTAAAACCGGCGACGAAGATGTTTTTCGGCGGCTGGCGACGGATAATATCAAAACCTTTATTGATCACGGGGTCAAAAAAATCCTGGTCTCCTCACCGCACTGCTACCACACTCTGAAAAACGAATATCCCGAATTCATGGTCCATTTCGAGGTGGTTCATATCAACCAATATCTCTTAGAGCTTATCGAGCAGGGCCGCCTGCAGCTTACCGGGGAATATAAGAAACGGGTTACCTATCATGATCCCTGTTATTTAGGGCGTCATAACGGTATCTACGACGAGCCCCGGGAGGTCTTGCAAAAGGTTGCGGGTTTGGAGCTGGTCGAGATGGCGGAGACGCGCCAGAACAGTCTCTGCTGCGGCGGCGGCGGCGGCCGGATCTGGATGGAGACGGCCAAGAGTGAACGCTTTTCCGACATAAGAGTAGCCCAGGCGCAGACGGCAGCGGCTCAGGTTCTGGCAACCTCCTGCCCCTACTGCATCACCAACTTTGAAGAGAGCCGCTTAAGCCTTCAACCCGAAAATGATATTGAAATCAAGGATATAACGGAGATTATCAATAGTGTAATTTGAGGAACGAGGCATGCGGGGATGATTTCCGGTCAAATCAACATCATCCTTCATCCTTCATCCTTCATCCTTTCAGTATGGAGATAGAACGTGGAATATGAAGTAATACCAACCTCAATAATCCAACAATTTTCCCGGAGTCTCGGGGAGAAGAATTTTGGAGATGTAATGGTTGTGGGTGGCGGGATCAGTGGCATTCAGGCTTCACTTGATCTGGCCACGGCGGGTTTTAAGGTCTATCTGGTCGAAAAAGAGCCGAGTATCGGCGGGCATATGTCCCGACTGGATAAGACTTTTCCCACTAACGACTGCTCGATGTGAATACTCTCACCTAAACTGGTCGAGGTCGGCCGGCATCCAAACATA
>JAFGVI010000013.1 GCA_016938065.1 Deltaproteobacteria bacterium
ACTTTTTTGGGAATGGTTAGTTGTCCTTTACTTGTAACAGTTGCTAATGGCATGATATCCTCCTTACTTTAGACGGATTCTTACATTGAGGGTAATAGGTGATCGCTTGTATGTCAAGTATTATGTCCCTAGTTTTGTCCAAGAGAAAGGTTTGGGGGCTTATTTTCAGGAAAACCTGGGGACAAACCGGAGGCAAGATGCCGATTTTCTGTTTTTGACGCATGCTTACATTGATCATATCGGGCGTTTGCCGGAAATTGTACGGGGATTGCGGTAACTCGGCTTGACTTTTGATCAAAAACCAGTATATGGTCTATGGGTGAATCATGAAGTCGCTATGCGGTCTACGTATGGAACAAAGGTGAAGGTTTGGCAAAATCGGCTACTCGTACCTACTCACGCTACAGTCGAGCCGCGGTCACTCTGCTGGCAGGGCTTATACGAACTGCGCGGAAAGAGCGCAAACTGACGGCCCAGGAAGTGGCTGATCGTGCCGGTATATCCAGAGGGTTGCTCCAGCGTATTGAAAAAGCCGACCTTAAATGCGGGATCGGGGTAGTGTTTGAGGTCGCGACGATCGTCGGGGTGAAATTGTTTGATGTAGATGAGGCAAGTCTTAACCGGCATATCCGGCAAGCAGAAGACAAGCTGGCTCTGTTGCCGAAATCTGTCCGTAGAACAACTGAAATTGTTGATGATGATTTCTGACGGCAACTACAAAGAGGCTTTTGTCTGGATATGGTTGCCGGATGCAACCGAGCCTATTGTCGCGGGGAAACTTGAAGTTGATAATCATAAAATTCGGTTTAACTATGGGAAAAGTTATCTTGAACGTATAGCTGATACCAAACCGGCCATTTCCATCTATGAACCGGAGTTGCCCTTGCAAGCCGGGGTTATTTTTCCGCTTGCAGGTTTAACCATGCCGGGCTGCATTCGTGATGCCGCCCCTGATGCCTGGGGGCGGCGGGTTATTATCAATAAAATGCTTGGCGCAAAAGGGGCGGATAGGGATACGGCTGAACTAAGTGAATTGACCTATCTTCTGAAGTCCGGTTCAGATCGTGTCGGGGCTTTGGATTTTCAGAGATCACCGACGGAATATGTTCCGCGGCTGGCGGGGAATGTGGGCCTGGATGAACTGCTGCAATCGGTCGAACGGGTCGAAAATGGTATTCCTTTAACGCCTGAGTTGGATCAGGCATGATTTTACGGCAGCTCAATCGGCGGGGCGCGCCCCAAAGCCCTGATCGAGGATCAAGGCGCAAAATACATTGCCAAGTTTTCCTTGAATAGTGATCTTTTCAGCGTCGTTAAAGCTGAATATATCGCCATGCGGTTGGCTGCCATAGTTGGGCTCGAGGTTGCGTCTGTCAGGATGGCAACCGTTTCCAATCGGGATATTTTGCTGATTAAGCGTTTTGATCGCAAATGGACTAAGGGAGGGTGGACCCGTCAGGCGCTGGTATCCGCCCTCACTCTGTTTGTGCTTGATGAGATGATGGCAAGATATGCAAGCTACGAGATTTTGGCGGAGATTATCCGCCACCGTTTTATTGATCCGAAAAAAAACCTGAAAGAATTGTTCTCGCGCCTTACGTTTAATATTCTCTGCGGCAATACGGATGACCATGCTCGTAACCATGCTGCCTTCTGGAACGGCAGGGATTTAGGTTTAACCCCGGCTTACGATATCTGTCCTCAAGTTCGAGCGGGGAATGAGGCTTCTCAGGCGATGCTGATATCGGGTAATAATAATCTCAGCCGTCTGGAAAATTGCCTGAAATCAGCGCACAACTTTCTGCTCTCCGGTGATGAAGCAACCGCCATTATTGAGGAACAGAAGTTTCTCATCGAACAAAATTGGGATTTGCTCTGCCGGGAGGCACAGCTCAGTGATGTTGATAAAAAATATCTCTGGAAGAGGCAGTTTTTGAATCCTTACGCGATGCAGAAGGGCCTGCGGCAGGGCAAATCATTTATGGTTGCAGCAGACGTCGTTGCAGCAAAGTCTGCATGTCTCTGCGTCCATCGGCAATCAGCAAAACATAAACCTTGTCGTCATTAACCTGATAGATGATTCGATAGGGTTTGAAAAATACTTCCCGATAATCACTGATTCCAAGAGCCAGTAACTCTTTGGGGAAGGTTCCGTGGTTCGGACTTGTAGTCAGGTTATTGAAAATCGCTTCAATCCGGTCAAGGACCATGTTCGCTTTACCAAGGGAATCGTGACTGGCGACGTAATTATATAATTCACTCAGGTCCCGGTTGGCGTCATCACTGAGAAAAACTGTATAAACCATCATGCATCCCCGGTTTCCTCTCGTAATTTCCGGATGCATTCGCTTGCCGGCATGAATTTGCCGTTTTCGATCTGGCGCCGTCCCAGAGCCAGAATTTTTAACAAAGCTAACGTTTCCTGGGTTTCTTCGTAGCTTTCAATGTCGAGTATGACTACCCTGGCCTGGCCGTTCTGAGTTATTACCAGCGGTTCAGCCTGCTTGCCGAGATTGCGGACGATCTCAGCGGCATGAGATTTCAGGTAACTGATCGGTTTTATCTGACTCGATAATTTCATGATCGCCTCATTTGCAAGGTTTTATTTATGTCTGAATATAGTCCGAAAATGGGTCAATTGTCAACGTGTCGAAGGTTGATTAAATTAGTGATTAAATTAGGGACATGATTTAATTCAATTAACTCAATGTCCCTAATTAACTCCGGGAAGCTCAAATTATGGAATTGATTCATCTGGGGGGTGAGAAGACGGTAACCGGCTCCTGTCATCTGCTGCGGGCCGAGGGGGTTGATATTCTGGTCGACTGCGGGCTGGCCCAGGGCGGGGAGCGGGTGGCGCCGTCGGCAAACTGGCCGGTGCCGCCGGATAAGCTTGATTTTCTGTTTCTGACCCATGCCCATATCGATCATGTCGGGCGGCTGCCGGAGCTTATCAGCGGTGGATTTCGGGGTGAGATTATCACCACCGAGGCCACCGCGTTTTTATTGGCGCCGATGTTGGAAGACGCCTTGAGTTTTACGGATTTGTCGCGGGGCGAGCGGGAAAAGCTGCTGGCCGAGGTGGAGCGCCTGACCTGGAGTTTTGAGTATGGCCGGGAGTTCGATTTAAAGAACGGGATCACTTTTCAGCTGGGGCGGGCCGGGCATATTCTGGGCTCGGCCTGGGTGCG
>JAFGVI010000096.1 GCA_016938065.1 Deltaproteobacteria bacterium
CCGGTGCCGGGCTCGTCGAGACGGTCTTTAACCTCGTCCCAGATGCCGGCCCGCTGCAGTGAGGTCTCCACAATCTCCTCAAGTTCCAACTTGCTCGCGGCCAGACCATGAATGCGCGGACCATAGGCGACATTCTCGCGGATTGATTTGGGAAAGGGATTGGGTTTCTGGAAAACCATGCCGACCTTGGCCCGGAGAAGCACCACATCAAGGGCGGGAGCGTAGATATCTTCACCGTCGAGACAGATACTGCCGCTGACTTTACAGTTGTCGATAGTATCATTCATGCGGTTCAAGCAGCGCAGGAAGGTCGACTTGCCGCAACCGGAAGGGCCGATCATGGCAATCACTTCATTACTGCCGATATCGATAGAAGCATTGTTAATGGCTAATTTGTCACCATAGCTGACATTAACATTACGACAAACCAGGCGGGGATTTTCAATAAATGAATCGCCTACGGTCTGCCGCAACTCCCGAGCCACCAATTTGCCTCTGGCCTTTTCGTTCGAGACCTGACCCGGTTTACGCAGGGGTTGCAGCTTAGGCGGGTCGGCTTGGCTATTTTCCATTATCGTATCCTGGAATAACATCTTTAAAATCTTACTTGAAATCGGCGGCGCTTAATACCGGCGCCAGGTTTTTGACCACTTCACGATAATGATCACGTTCAGCCTTGGGCATCGGGATCAAACCTCTTTCGGAGAGGTAACCATCTTCACCATAAGCTTTTTCGCTGGTAAACTCCTCAAGGTAACCGCGCATGCCGGGAATAACCTCAACATGGGCCTTCTTGACATAGAAGAAAAGGGGGCGCGAGATCGGATAAGTGCTGGACGCAATATTTTCAAAAGTCGGCTCGACACCATCAATCAGCGAGCCTTGAATCTTGTCGCTGTTCTGGTCGAGAAAGCTGAAACCAAAGATCCCCAGGGCGCTGCTGTCGGCTTCGAGCTTCTGGACGATAAGATTGTCATTTTCGCCGGCTTCGATATAAGCCCCATCTTCACGAATAGTATGAGCAATGGCTTTGAATTTTTTCTTGTCAGCATGCTTTATAGCAGCAATCCAGGCAAATTTCGCAGCTCCACCAGCCATCGCCAGTTCAACAAAAGCGTCGCGGGTACCGGAAGTCGGCGGCGGTCCTAAGACTTTAATTTTGACATTAGGCAAAGTACTGTCGACATCATGCCAGGTGGTATAAGGGTTGGCAACCAGATGTTCGCCGCCTTTAGGATCGGGAACATCCTTGGCCAGGGCCAGAAACAGAGTCTTACGATCAAGTTTTAAGCGAGGCGCCGATTTAGCATTGGCAACCACGATCCCATCATAACCGATTTTGATTTCAACTACATCCTTGATGCCATTGGCCTGACATTTTTCATATTCGGACTTTTTGATCCGACGGGAAGCATTAGTAATATCGGGATATTGAACGCCAATACCGGCGGAGAAAAGTTTCAAACCACCGCCCGAACCGGTCGACTCAATCTTCGGGGTTTTAAACTTTGTACTTTTCCCGAACTGTTCGGCAACGACCGTGGCAAAGGGATAGACCGTCGAGGAACCGACAATCGAGATATAATCTCTTCCTGAATCGGCCTGCGCCATGGCTGCGGGCAGCACCATCAGAAGTGCCGCCAAAACCATTAACTTAATTGCTTTTTTCATTGTTTCCTCCATTTTTCGATTGGGTTTACTAACCTGATTAACTGTTTACGAACTCAAAAATTTACCAACGACGTTCAAACTTCTTTCGTACAACCACGGCGGTTGCATTCATGATAATCAAAAAAATCAGCAGAATGATGATTGCAGCTGAAGTTTTTTCCATAAAGGCGCGCTCCGGACTATCGGCCCAGAGATAGATCTGCACCGGCAGAACTGTCGCCGGCGCGGTAATCGAGTTGGGAATATCGACAATAAAAGCGACCATCCCGATCATTAACAGCGGGGCCGTTTCACCTAAAGCCCGGGCCATCCCGATAATGGTGCCGGTCATCATCCCGGGCATGGCCAAAGGCAGGACATGGTGCATCACGGTCTGCATTTTTGAAGCCCCGACACCTAAGGCAGCCTCGCGGATTGAGGGTGGCACCGCCTTTAAAGCCGCCCGCCCGGCAATAATGATGGTCGGCAGCGTCATCAAGGTCAGAACCAGACCGCCGACCAGCGGAGCCGACCGCGGCAGGCCGAAAAAGTTTATAAAAACCGCGAGCCCTAACAGACCAAAGATGATCGAAGGCACCGCCGCTAAATTATTAATATTGACCTCTAAAAATTCAGTCAGCCGATTTTTGGCGGAGAATTCCTCGAGGTAGACCGCCGCCGCAACCCCGATGGGAAAGGATAGGATCAGGGTAATCAACAGCGTGAAGATCGTACCGGTCAAAGCCCCGAGAATCCCGGCCAGCTCCGGATCACGCGAATCCCCAGCCGTAAAAAAGGTCGAATTGAACCTACGCCGCAGCCGGTCATTTTCCTGCAAAAACTTGATCCAGTTCAGCTGCTGATTTGAAAAACGCTCGCCCTGGGTATGGCCTTTGATAAAATTATCAACCTCGTCATCAGCCGGCAGCCAGACCTCCCGGGTGGTTCCCGGCAGAGATGCATCCTTCCTGACCAGATCGCGCAATTTATATTCAGCCCCGGTGCTGAGCAGTTTTTTGAGCTCTTTTTTAGGGCTGCGGCCTTTAACCTCGGGAAACATGGTCTGCAGGCTTTGTTTCAGCAGTCCATTGTAATCGGCGGCAGCAGGATTATCCTGCGGCAGCAGGACCGGATCAAAGAAAACGCTCAGTTTAATGTTGGTCTGAAGAAACGCCGGCAGCCCTTTCCAGAAAATATCGGCAAAAAGAACGACCAGAAACATCAGACTGATAATTATCGCCAACAGACCAAAAAAACGAAATCGTTTCTCCGCCCGATAGCGTTTCTTGAGACCGACCTGGACAATCTCAGCCGTAGAAAGTGAACTTGCAGCTGTTTTATTCATACTGTTCCCGATATTTCTTGACGACCTGCAAAGCTATAATATTCAGCCCCAGGGTTACGACAAAAAGGAGCAGTCCCAAGGCGAAGGCAGCCAGTGTTTTAGCACTGTCAAACTCCTGATCGCCCACCAGCAAGGTAACAATCTGCACGGTTACCGTGGTTACGGCCTGAAAAGGATTGGCAGTGAGATTGGCTGAGAGTCCCGCCGCCATAACCACAATCATGGTTTCACCGATAGCCCGGGAAACAGCTAACAGAACCCCGCCGACGATACCGGGCAGAGCCGCCGGAATCACAACCTTGCGTATAGTTTCCGACTTGGTCGCCCCCAACCCATAAGAGCCGTCACGCATCGCCTGAGGCACGGCGTTTATAACATCGTCCGACAGGGAGGAGATAAAAGGAATAATCATAACCCCCATAACTAAACCGGCAACCAGTGCGCTCTCCGAAGAGATATCCAGGCCCAAAGATGTGCCGAAACCACGCACCAGCGGAGCAATGGTCAGGGCCGCAAAAAAACCGTAAACCACTGTCGGAATTCCGGCCAGAATTTCAAGCAGCGGCTTCACCACGGTGCGCACCTGACGGTGAGCATATTCGGCCAGATAGACAGCCGACATCAGACCCAGAGGCACGGCAACCAGCATGGCTATAGTGGCAATCATCAGGGTGCCGGTAAAAACCGGAATCGCCCCGAAAGCTCCGGAAGAGCCCACCTGGTCAGCGCGAATGGCGGTTTGCGGACTCCACTTCAAACCGAAAATAAAATCGGTCAGGGGCACAAGGTCAAAAAAACGCAAGGCTTCAAAAAGGACGGAGAGAACAATGCCGATCGTGGTAAAAACAGCCACGCTGGAGGCCGCAATCAGCAACACATTGATGACCTTTTCCACCTGATTGCGAGCCCTTAAATCAGGTCTGATACGGCTTAAAACAGCAACCAGACCGACTATTGCCAGGACCAGCATCACCACCGCCAACGAGGCTTGACTTATTTTGATTAAAGCCCGGTACTGTTCTGCCGCGGCCAGGATATATTGGTCCGGCACCCGGCCCATAATATTGCCGGAAACCAGATTTTTGATATCGTTAACGATCAGTCCCAGTCGACTGGCGGGAAGCCTGCTCATACTTTCAGGCAAACCGGCAACGACAAAATGGGTGACAATTGATGATTCAAAAAAATGCCAGACGGCATAAAGC
>JAFGVI010000097.1 GCA_016938065.1 Deltaproteobacteria bacterium
ACATGCTCGCGATACTGCTGCCAGGTAATACGCTGCCAGATACCAAACTCTTTTTCCCGCAAAGCCACATGGTCGGAGCGCCTGGCGGCCTGTTCGAGAAAAGTCTGGCAGATTGTTTTCCCGCTTAACTCAGCCACCGTTTTCTCCGTTTATAATGTTTCACCTCACGATAACTCTTCTCTTCCCCCTGATCACCAAACCCCAGATAAAACTCCTGCACATCCTGATCGTTGAGGAGCTGGTCAACCGGGCCGTCCAGCACCATCCGACCATTTTCCATGATATAGCCATAAGAGCTGATCGAGAGAGCCAGCTGAGCATTCTGTTCGACCAGTAAAATGGTAGTCCCTTCGCGCTCGTTGATCTCTTTAATTATGGCAAAAATCTCATCAACCAGCAGCGGCGCCAAGCCCAGAGATGGTTCATCGAGCATCAGCAGTTTAGGTTGGGCAAGCAGGGCCCGACTGATTGCCAGCATCTGCTGTTCACCGCCGGAGAGATAGCCGGCCAATCTTTTGCGACGGTTTTTAAGTGAAGGAAAATAGCTGAAGCATTTATCCATATCGATGCGAATCGCTTCGCGATCGTTACGGATATAAGCCCCGCAGGCAAGGTTTTCCTCAACCGTCAGATCTTCAAAGACACGGCGCCCTTCCAGAACCTGAAAAATTCCCTGACGCACGATTGCATGGGGTTGCAGGCCGGCCAGATTACGGCCCATAAATTCTATATGGCCGTCACTGATGGCCCCGTCTTCCAAGGGTAGAAAACCGCTGATCGCTTTTAACGTGGTCGATTTACCCGCACCGTTCGAGCCCAGCAGGGTAACAATTTTACCTTGCGGCACCTCCAGGGAAAGACCCTTGAGTACCAGAACGACGTGGTTATAAATTACTTCGATATTGTTGACCCGAAGGATGGGGAGGGCTTGTTCTTGGTCGGTCATATTTTTAACCAATAATCATTTAACTCGAATCACAACTTTATGACTTGACTTAATGTTAGCAAAAGAAACATGATGTTGGTTTATATTGCGGTTTTTCTCTGCGTCTCTGCGCACTCTGCGGGAAAACGCTTTTTTCTCCCGCAGAGCTTGCAGAGGCGCGGAGAAAGGCAAAACCAAACCAGGAATTTAAATTTAGACCGTCGGGGACAAACCTGAAAGCAGAGCTCTATTTTTGCCTTTTCGGTTCCGGCTCTGCCGGACCAAGTTTTACTGCAGATAGATCCAGTCGGAGGCCGGGACAAATTCGCCGCCTTTGGCGACAAAGACTTTACCCACGCCGGTGGCGTTGCTCTCTTTAAAACTGATCTTGCCGGCAAAGTTGCCGGTATCCCAATCTTTAACCAGAGGAATCATATCTTTCAGGTTGGGGCCGGTGATCGGCAGACCTTTCTCTTTACACATTTTAGCCAGCTTGACAAAAACCATACCCGTAAACCAGCCCTGCATATAGGAGTTAGGGCGATAGGTCACATCAGGATGGTGTTTCTTGCCGAAATCCTGAATCGCCTGAATCATCGGCACATCGGTCTGCTGCCAGTAGGCGTAAGGATTGACGCCCATATAACCTTCACCATCAGCCCCCAATTTACCCAGAAGCATCTTCGACATGGCCCAGAAGGTCCCCATGAAGGTGGTCTTCAGACCAAAATCGTGTGCGCCCTGAATCACCGCCGGAATCGGGGGAACGACATAGCCCTGAAAAATACAGTAGTCGGGATTATGCCGTTTGAGATCGAGAAGCTGGCTTGAAATATCAACAGCGCCAACCTTGGTGACCTCTTCGGTAACCACTTCAACGCCTAATTTTTGTGCCATTTCGCGAGCATAGGGAATCGGGTCGCGACCAAATTCGGTATCACTGTAAAAGAAGGCAACCGTCGGCTTTTTGCCTTTTTCTTTGGGATTCTCGGAGATATATTTAAGCAGAATTCCAAACTGCTGGGCATAAGTCGGCCCCGAAACGAACATGTAGGGATTTTTGGCCCGATCCGCCAGCTCCTGCGAAAATGAGGTTGAACCGTAAACAATTTTGTAATTATCATTGATTTCCGGAGCCAGGGCTTTACCCTCGCCGGTTGATTCGCCATAGTTCATAACCGGACTGTCCTTGGCCATCGTCTTTTTAAATGAGGCCACCGCCCGATTCAACTCATATCCGGTATCTTCGTAGAGGTACTCAAACATCTGACCATCGATACCACCCTGCTCATTGGCATAAGCCAGCGAATCGGCCAACCCCTGGTGGATATGTTTGCCGGCAAAGGCAAAACGACCGGTAATCGGCTGCTGGGCACTGATTTTGATGGTTTCCCCGGCCCCCGCCAGACCCGCCACCAAGGTCAAACATAGAAACAAAATCATGCTGTACAATTTTCTCGAACGCATTTTCTTTCTCCTTTTTTCACAGGTTATCCTGAAAAGTTGAAAAACTTCTCAGGTTTGACGATAAAATCATTAACCAGTCGAGATGGCCAAGGGAAAAACTTCTGTACCTTTTTTTCAGTGTTTAAAGGGCCAGAGCCTGAAATGGTTCTTAACCCGAACCCACATCTCGGCCAGACCATGGGGTTCGAAAACCAGAAAAAGAACAATTAAAAAACCGAAAACCACGGTTTGCAAAGGGAAAAGAAAAGACATGGCCTGAGGATAGATCTCTTCAAAAAATTTGAGAATGGTCTGCAGGACTTCGGGAATCAGGGTCATAAAGATAGCCCCGTAGATGGCACCAAGGATGTTGCCGAGCCCGCCGACAATAATCATGGCCAGAAAGCGGATACTTTCGTGCAGGGGAAAATGCTCCGGCGTAATCGATTTAAGATGATTAACCCAGAGACAGCCGGCAATACCGGCTAAAAAAGAGCTGGTGGCAAAGGCATAGAGTTTATAGCGAAAAAGATTGATGCCCATCAGCTCGGCCGAAATATCACGGTCGCGAATAGCGATAAAGGCCCGGCCCACCCGGGTCCGGAACAGGTTGCGGCTGACGGTGGCGGCAATAATAACGACAACCAGGGTAACCCAGTAAAAGCCAAATTCGGTGCCTATATCGCAACCGAAGAGCGTCGGGGCCGCGATGTTAAGCCCACGGATCCCTCCGGTCAATGACTCCCAGTGGACAAAAAAGAACTCGAAAATAACCTGGGCCGCCAGGGTTGTGATACAGAGATAAAGCCCCTTCATCCGCATTGACGGTGCCCCGACCAAAACCCCGAAAAAAGCGGATGCCGCTCCCGCCAGCGGCAGACAGAGCAGAAACGGCAGCGCCAAACGATTGGCCAGAACGGCCGAGGTATAGGCCCCGATCCCGACAAAAGCGGCATGGCCTAAAGAGATCTGCCCGGCCGCCCCGGTGAGAATATTCAAGCCTAAAGCGGCGACAATGGCAATTCCGGTAATGTTCGCCATATAGAGCAGGTATTCACCGGCCATGAAGGGGAAAATCGCCAGCAACACAAACAACCCCCCCAGCCAGAAACGACTGGTTGATGTCGAAAAAACCGCTTCATCGGCAGCATAGCTCTCTTTAAAATCACCAATTCGCATTTTTACACAGCACTCCTATAAGCGCTCGATCTCTTTGCGCCCAAAGAGACCGTAGGGTCTAACCATCAGGATCAGCACCAGCACCACAAAGGGGGCAACATTTTTAACCCCGCCGCCGACCAGGGGGTCCAGATAGCCGCCGGCCAGGTTTTCGACAATGCCGACAATAAATCCCCCTAAAACCGCTCCGCCGATAGAATCGAGTCCACCTAAGATAACCACTGGGAAAATCTTTAAACCGATACCACCGAGATTGGGTTGAACCCCGCCGATGTTGCCGATAATCAGGCCCCCGATTGAGGCGGCGATGCTGCCGAAAATCCAGGCTAAGGTAAACATGCTGCGCACGTTGATCCCCATCGAAAAAGCCGCCAGCTGGTCGCCGGCTGTCGCCCGCATGGCCACCCCGACTTTGGCGTATTTAAAGATCAGGGCAAAAACTGCAACCGTGGCCAGGGCAACGATAAAACCCCAGAAAAGATTGGAACGGATAATCAGATCGCCGATGACAAGCGGCGCCCGAGGAAAAAGGGCGGGAAAACTTTTAAAATCGGAAGACCAGATGATCTCGGCCAGTCCCATCAGAATAGAACTTAAGCCGATCGTAACCATGACGATACTGATGGTCGGCTGACCCAGCATGTGCCGCAGAATGGTTCTTTCCACCAGCAGGCCAAGCAGTCCGGCCCCGGCCATGACGATCAGAAAGGAGGGAATGGCCGGAAGCCCGAAAAGCACCGAACAGGTATAAAAGATATAGGCTCCGATCATCATAAATTCGCCTGTGGCAAAGTTTATGATACTGGTGGCCTTATAGATAAGGACAAACCCCAGAGCGATCAGAGCGTAGATGCCGCCGACGGCGATGCCGCTGGTTAAAAGCAGAAGAAAAAAATCCATCCCTAATTTCGCCCCCGTTTTTCACCAAGATAGGCTTTGAGGACTTCCGGGTGCTGTTGCACCTCCTGGGGGCTGCCTTCGGCTATCTTCTGGCCGAAATTGAGCACCATGATCCGATCGGAGATATCCATAATCATGCGCATATCGTGTTCGATAATTATTATGGTCAGTTCACGCTCCTCCTGAATATCGAGAATGAAACGAACCATATCCTCGGTCTCTTCCGCATTCATGCCGGCCACCGGTTCATCCATCAGCAGAATCTTGGGCTGCATGGCCAGAGCCCGAGCGAGCTCGACCCGTTTCTGCAGGCCATAGGCAAGGGTCGCGACCGGTTGCTTGCGGATATGTTCAATCTCAAGAAAATCGATAATCTTATTTTCGATCTCCTCCCTTAACGCCATCTCCTCGCGATGAGCCCGGCCCCAGTAGAGGGCGGCCCCTAAAAGTCCGGTTTTCAGATGGGCGTGGGCACCGAGTTTGATGTTGTCAAGAACGGTCATACCACGAAAAAGAGCAATATTCTGAAAGGTTCGCGCCAAACCCAGAGCCGCGCGCCGGTCGGGCGTAGACCGTGAGATGTCAACGCCGTCGAAATCAATCAAACCTTTCTCCTGCTGATAAAAACCACCCAGACAATTTAAAATTGAGGTTTTACCGGCCCCGTTAGGGCCAATAATCGCGTAAATTTCACCGCGTTTTACCGAGAAACTGACATCATTGAGAACCTGCAGGCCGCCAAAAGAGAGCTGCAGATTGTTTACAGTAAGAATTGCCATAATTTCATATTAGCGTCAGATCATGGAACACCTGACAGCTGTGCCCGCGCATCCATTAAAACAACGTAACCTTTCAGCCCTTTCTTAGTATTGAGGGTACTTAGGTGATTTCCTGGAACATCTCACGCAATTTCAACGTTTCCCCCGGCGAAAGAGATCCATTAAAATTGCGGCTGCTTGAGCGCCTTAGCGCGAGTTAAAGTGCCTTATAAAACAATTTTATGGAATGGAATAATAGTAAAAAGAGAGAGGATTGTAAATCGGTGATATGTCTATTTTTATGTAGGAAAAAAGAGGAATCTTATTTAGGTCATTCACCTACAGACAAAATTTGACCGCCGGAACACGCCGGCAACTTGCTTGAGGGAGAGGGTCAGTAAAGCCCCTGAACAAAAATAATCTTTAGCATTTTACTGGGGTTGACAAGCCTGAATTGAAGGGAGTATAATATCGTCACTAACCTAATAGATAAAAGCACGGCGACGGCTCTCCCGCCGCAGTTTCCCATAAGGCCCGTAAAATGCAAAGCTGCCGTGACCGTCTGACTGGGTGTCATTTTTCATTTTTCAATTTCGGCAAGATTATCTGCCCCTCCCTGCTGGCCATCGCCCTGCTCGTCGCTACTTTTTTCTGGGTTATCCTGCCCGACATTCACGACATTATCTTCAATCAGAAAAAAGCCTCAACTGAAATTCTGGTCCAGACCGCCGAACGCACCCTGAATTTTTATGCTCAGGAGGTAAAAGCGGGCAACATGAAGCTGCCGGCGGCCCAGAAAGCCGCCCTCGATCATTTCCGCTCCATCCGTTACGACAACCAGAACTATTTCTGGATTAACGACCTTGAGCCGCGCATGCTCATGCACCCTTACCGTACCGATCTGGAAGGGCAGAAAGTCGCAGCCTTAGAGGACAGTAACGGCACTTTTCCCTTTCGAGAGATGGTCGATGTCGCGAAAAGCCGAGGCTCAGGTTTTGTTCCCTATCTCTGGCAATGGCGGGACAACCCCGGGCGGATTTCGGCCAAACTTTCTTATATTGAGCTCTTTAAGCCCTGGGGCTGGATTATCGGTTCCGGCATCTATGCCGCCGATGTTGAAGAGGAGATCAAAGAAGTCTCAAGACATTTGAGTCAGGCCGCGCTGGTGACCATCCTGACCATCATGCTCATCTCAGGTTTCATTGTCAGGCAGCAGCTTGGCGAGTGCCGCAAAAGAGAAGCCGCCGAAAAGGAAGTGCAGCGCTATCACAGCGAACTTGAAAACCTGGTGCAGGAGAGAACAAAACAACTGGAAAAAGCCTTGAAAGAGGTCAAAACCCTGAGCGGCTTTTTGCCGATCTGCGCTTCGTGCAAAAAAATCCGCGATGACGATGGTTACTGGAACAAACTGGAAAATTATATAAGCGAACATTCAAATGCCGTCTTCAGTCACGGCATCTGCCCCGATTGCGCACAAAAACTCTACCCCGATTTTTTCACCGGAACGGACCCGGAACTAAAGTAAAGGTTCGACCCAAGCCGGCAGAGCCTCCGCGAACAAGCCTTTTCTACGGCAGATTGAACTCGACCCAGAGAACCGCGTAGCGCACCAGCTCGGCGCCATGCTTAAGCCCGAGCTTCTCCTTCAGACGTTCCCGATAGGTGCCCACGGTTTTGGGGCTGACATGCAGCGTTTCAGCCACTTCTGCGGGCGACAGTCCCTTACCGATCAGGGTGAGAACCTCAAGCTCGCGATTAGTCAGGGAGCTGGTGGCCGGAATATCAGCCGTCCCCGCCCGGCCGGTTAATTTATTAACCATCTTGTTCATGATTTTACTGCTGACGTGAATATTGCCGGCGAGAATGTGGCGCAGAGCCCCAATCACCGATTCTGAAGCCTCCTGTTTCATGATGTAGCCTTTAGCCCCGGCCAGAATACAGCGCTCGGCGTGAATCGCCTCATCGTGCATGGAGAGAACCAGCATCGGAATATTCTTTTTTGCCTTTTCCACCTCCCGGATAAGATCAATCCCCTGACCGCCTTTCAGGGCCAGGTCGACAATGATCAGATCCGGCGTTAAGGCCGCAATCGCCCGAAGCGCCGCCGCGATATTATCGGCACTGCCGCAGACCTCAAGATCCGCCTCCTGATTGATGAGCTCACTCATCCCCATACTGAAGATAGGATGATCTTCAACGATAAAAACCCGACGCTTTGCCGCCGGCAGGGGATTACTGCAGTTTACCATAACGATCACCTGGATTGGGCAGGGTTAAAACAATCCTGACCCCGACGCCGGGCCTACTGTCAATCACGAGACCGCCCCCGAGACAGTCGGTGCGATATTTTAAAATCCGCAGCCCCATCCCTTTGGGGTTGGGATTTTCGGGCAGGCCCACGCCATCGTCGTCGATTTCAATCTGCAGCTCTTCCGCGACCGTCAGCCGGATTACAATATGTTTGGCCTGACCATGTTTAACCGAGTTGTGAACCGCTTCATGAACAATATAGTAGATGTGCGTAGCGACCGTGTTATCCTCAAGATCGAGGCTTGCCGCGCAGACAAAGCGGCAGTCGATATTATAAATTTCAGCGACATTTTCGGCCATCTCCGCCAGCGAACTCTCGAGTCCGTAAGCCGCCGGTTCAACCGGCAGCAGACCTCTGGCCAGACGCCGGGTTTTAGCGATGGCCTCTTTAATGAAGTCTCTGATTTTTTCCGCCGCTGCCGTCTGCGGCGCCTGCTCACGGTCCAGCTTCTCTTTCAGAACCTTGGTCAGGACCTCAATACCGATCAGGTGGGGACAGAGGTCGTCATGCAGAATGCGGCCGAACTTCTGTTTTTCCCGTTCGCTGATATTTAAAAGTTCCCGCTCCAGACGCCGACGCTCCCCGATCTCAAGCTGCAGATTATTGTGATAGTTTTCAAGCTTTTCCATGAAGAGGTTGAAGTGCCGGGCCAGTTGACCGATTTCGTCGTTGGGCGCCTGCGACATCCGCACCGAAAGATCACCGGCGGTCGCCGCCGTCAGGCGACCGATCAGTTCACGCATCGGCCGGATAATCGAAGCGCTGATCAACAGGGTCAACGGTAAAATCAGCAGCAGGGTCACCGACACGGCCGTGACAAAAATCGTTTTCACCTGCCGCAAAGGGGCATAGATTTCATCCATGTAGCTGGAAGAGGCGACAATCCAGTCATATTCGGGAATATAGTTGAACATAACCAACTTTTCCCGAAACCGCTCTTCTCCGGGATTTTTCCAGGTATAGATAAGCTTACCGCTTTTTTGTCGACAGAGCTCCCGGACAAAGAGATGCCCCTCCGAATCGACCGCATCAAAAACATTACCTCTAATCAGCGGATGGACCACCACGTTACCGAGACTGTCGAGGACAAAAGAGTAGCCCGATTTGCCGAAACGCATCGCCAGAATGCTCTCAGTGAAATCAGAAACCTTGACCAGCTCTTTAAATTCATCGCGATAGGAAGTAACCGAAATAATCCAGTCCCACGGGGCAAAATAGCTCATGTAGAGAGCTTTTGATCTTTTTTCAGCTTCGCCCGGATTGCGCCAGCCGTATTCAAGATAGCCCTCTTTGCGTTTAATCTGTTCAATGACAAAATCGATCTGGGAAAAATTGCGACCGGCCACCGAGGCGTTGGGGTGGGCAACCGCGATACCGGCGCTGTTGATGCAGTACAAATATCCGGTTTTGCCGATCGTCTGGCTGTAAAAAATCTGCAGAGCTTGAGCTTCAGCTTCACTTTCGGAAAGTTCTCCGGCGAGCTGCCGAGCATAAATACTCTGCACGATCTCAAGATTTTTTTCCGCCACTGAGCGCAGATAGTTTTTGATTGATACCGAGGCCGTGGTTCTCACCAGATTAAGAATCGCGGCCGTCGAATTCTGCAGTTCGCGCTCAATGTTGGTCTCAACGGTTGTGCGCATCAGAGAGTAGATAACGAAGCTGCAGAGCAGAATGGAAAGGACGAGAATTGCCGAATAACCGCCGAAGAGTTTGGCGCGAATATTGAGATTGCGCAAAAAACTGGTAAAACGCTGCATAAAAACCGGGGCCGGACGCCTACTCGCGTCCGGCGAACAAATTGGCGGCAGAGAGACGTCCAACCACGGTTTTGGCAAAGCCGCTGATCAGTTTTTCCGTGGGACGGTCGACCGAGGTCTCCGACGAGAGCGAGATCACCAGCGCCCCTCCTTGCGTGCTGTAGAGACTGGTTATAAGACCATAAACCGCCGTCGTTGAAGTCTGAGCGCTGGGCTGACAGGGAGAGAGTGAATAACGTTGTTCGCGCCGATAGTCGCTCTCCCAGCGACTGTTACAGGCACCGGCACCGGTAACCCTGGTCTCCTCAACTCTGTCGACTATTTTCGAGAGAAGAATGCCGTCGAAAGCGTGCTTGCCGATAGCCTGAGTGATAGCCTCCACCGAGGAACGGCTGCCGGTCGGCAAAACAGTGTGGCCGGCCTCCGCGGCAACCCCCTGCTGCCGCAACTGTCGCACCATCAGCAGCTCACTGGCACGCCCGATCTCTTCATCGAGAAAGAGGTTGACGACCAGAATATTTTTGAATTTTCCGCTGTAGTTCTCATCCTGCCAGACCCTGGTGACTTTAGTCGCCGAACAGGCGCCCAGAAAAAAAATGCCGCCGAGGAGTAAAAAAATCAGTTTTTTCATCGTCTTTGCCCCCTTGTCTATAATTCAAAAAGATTTTCTCCAGAACCGCATCTTCACCGTCTTGAATAACTTTTAAAATAGTAACGTAAATAGTGTTTTATAGCAACGGTTAACCATCCTCCAGGAATTGAAAATTATCATCGAGTAATTTTCTGAGGATTATGTTATCGTCGAAGTAGATTAAACACTATTCGCTTTAAAGCACTTGTCTGGAAGTTGCCAGGTTTTTTTACAGCCTCCTGAGAAAAGCTGCATAATTCAAGAGAAAAACCAGATCATGTCCCTCACACCGACCCCGAGCCCCGGCTACCTGAGGCTGCAGCTTACCGTCTTTGCCCTGGTGGCGGCCTCTTTCACCAATATCTATATCACCCAGCCCCTGCTCCCGGTTTTACAGGCCGAGTTTGCCACCTCGATGGTAATCATCTCAATCAGCGTCTCGGCCGTCATCTTCGGCATCACCATCACCAATCTGCCTTTCGGCGCCCTGGCCGACAGAATTCCGATTCAGCCGATCATTCTCGGCGGCGGCCTGATGGTCGCCTCAGGCGGTCTGCTCTGCGCCCTGACCAACCATCTCGGTCTCTTTATCTGCGCCCGCTTTCTGCAGGGGCTTTTCATCCCCGCCCTGACCACCTGTCTGGCCGCCTACCTGGCCAAAACCCTGCCCCTTGATCGCCTCAATGTGGTCATGGGCTCTTATGTTTCAGCCACCGTCTGCGGCGGTCTCGGCGGTCGTCTTCTCGGCGGTTTCATCAGCCGTTTCTGCAACTGGCGTTTCGCTCTATTAGTCGCCGCCGCACTGATCCTGCTGACGGTCTTCACCGCCCTGCGCTATCTTCCCCAGGCCCCTCCCCCCCAACCGCAGCGGCAAAAACCCACAGCCTCTTTTTTCAGCCTGCTCAGGCGCAGCGACCTGCGCCTGATCTACGCCTGCGCGGCCGGCAGTTTCGCCATCTTCTCTACGCTGTTCAACTATCTGCCCTTCCGTCTGGGCGGCGCTCCGTTTCATCTTTCCAGTGACCGCATTACCCTGGTCTATCTCGTCTACATTGTCGGCATATTCACCGGGCCCGCAGCCGGGCGTCTCTGCAACCGTGTCGGCGCCGGCCGCACCATGCTCGGCGGTACCCTGATCTTTGCCCTCTCGCTGGCCCTGCTGACTCAGCCCTTCCTCGGAGCGATTATCGGCGGCCTGCTCGGTGTCTGCGCCGGGTTTTTCACCATTCACGCCTCGGCCATCGGCACTTTGAACCGCAAACTCGATCAGGATCAGGGCCGCGCCAACGCACTTTATGTCCTCGCCTACTATCTGGGGGGCGGCGCCGGCATCACCCTTTCGGGTCTGATTTATGAACATTTCGGCTGGCAGGCCGTGCTG
>JAFGVI010000098.1 GCA_016938065.1 Deltaproteobacteria bacterium
CACCATCACCCAGGGTTCGGCTGCCCCCTCAGACCAGGGTTTGCCGAGAGCATCAAGCCGAGTATAAGAACGATCTCTGGTAAATTGTGCGTCCTGACCATAAAATGGCTCCCCCGGAGCGGGACAGGCAATCACGCCGGTATTATTGTAACACAGGGTCTGGCCGGTATCCGGCAAAGAACAAGCCGCATGCACATAACCGAACAAACCTGAAAACAGACCAACAGAGACCAGCAACAACCTGAAAACATACCCCATTCTATCCTCCCTTATGGCTTAACACTTTGCAGATTCGCAACCACAACCGGCAGCAGCCGGGTCAGAATCTGACTGTTTTTCTGCTGCGCCTTTTCTATTGCGTGAAAATCCACGACATTTGCACAGACGCCGTTGGCGTAATTATCCACGAGACACAGAGAAGCATACTCAAGACCCAACTCCCGGGCCAGGGTCGCCTCATTGGCCATAGTCATTCCGACCACGCTGCCCCAGGCGGCCAGCACCCTGACCTCGGCCCGGGTTTCAAAGCGGGGGCCGGTGGTCTGGACATAGGTTCCCCCATCAATCAGGCCAAGCCCCAGATCCGCAGCCGCCGCCAGAATGCCGCGCCGTACAACCTCCGAAAGCCCCGGCGTCACGAACTCCAGACGATCGTCAAAAAAAGTTTTGACGCCCCAGGGATTAAAGTAATCGTCCGGCACCAGTAACGATCCCGGAGACAACTCGCTCCGCAGACTGCCGGTCGAGTTGACACCAAGCACATACCTGACCCCGAGCTCTTGAAGGACCTTAAGATTGGCCTGATGATTAAGTTTATGCGGCGGCAGCGGCGGCGTGCCATGTCGCTGTAAAAAAAAGAGATTATTCCCCTCCTCAACCACGACCTGACCGTAAGCGGTCACCACCTTTCGCTTTTTAAGTCCCTGAAAAAGTTCTAAAGCTAAAACCCCGCTGCCGCCAATGACTGCCACTTTATTCATAAATCGTTTTCCCGGTTTAAAATGAGATCATAACTACAACTGTTTGACAACATATTCCAGCGCCTGTTTCCTGGGTCCGGCGTGTTCTTTGAGAGGATAACCAAGCGGAATAACCGCCATGAACTCGCCTTGCTCTTCGCCGAGAAAGGAAAGGACTTCAGCTTTAATCAAGAACAGAATCCCCAGCCAGACACTGCCCAGACCAAGAGAAGTCGCCGCCAGCAACAGGTTTTCAACGGCGGCGGCGGAACTCTGAATCTCCATCGTCCGGAAAAAATCTTCGGAAACCGCATGGCCGATTTTAAAGAGTTCGGTGCCATGCTTGATCAGAGCGCCGGTATTCATTGCCGCCACCACCACCGGAGCACTGCTGATACTTCTTCCGGCCATGCGCAGAATCGAGGAGGACGGCTTGGGAAAATCCGCGGCTTTCTGCGAAACCAGACGCGCCAGCTGCTGTTTTTTCTGCTCGCGAATAACAACAAACTTCCAGGCCTGCTGATTATGCGCCGACGGCGCCTGATTGGCGGCATCAAGGACTGCCTGAATCAGGGCATCAGCAACCGGCAGATCCATAAACTGACGGATGCTGCGCCGCTGATAAATTATCTTCAAGGTCTCATTTGCGCAATGGCTCTCCATTATCGACTCCTGCCCGGTTATTTCTATAAGTGCCGCAAACCATACACGGCAAACCTTTTTCAGTCAATCAGATACAATCCGTTACGGTCACGGTTAAGCTTCCGGAGGCTCAGGAGATTTTCCTGCACTTCCTAAGCTCAATTTCTAAGATGGACTGGAACATTTTTTTGTGCTATTGCCGCAGGCCCGGTGCCCGAACCCGCCCTGACCGGCGCGATAATTTTTACTGTCGAGACCCCTGATCCATGAAAAATATCACCATAAACCCCATGTACCGCTACCTGATTATTCTGACTATCGCGTCAACTGTGGGGCTGCAGGCCTGGCGGACCCTGTTTAATAACTTCGCCGTCGAGATCGCCGGGCTGGATGGGGCGCAGGTCGGCATCATTCAATCGGTCCGGGAGATTCCCGGCTTTCTCGCTCTGCTGACGGTCTACTTTATCCTTTTTATCAAGGAACATCGCCTCTCGGCGCTTGCGGTGCTGGTTCTCGGTGCCGGGGTTGCCGCCACCGGCTTCTTTCCGACATTCGGCGGTCTGATCCTGACGACCCTTATCATGAGCTCCGGTTTTCACTATTATGAAACAACCAACCAGTCGCTGACCCTGCAATACTTCGACAAATTTAAATCACCCCTGGTTTTCGGCAGCCAGCGACGTTTTGCGGCTGCGTCCAACATCATGGTCGGCATTTTCATCCTGTTCGCCCAGCCCCTGCTCAGCTACCGGCAGATGTATCTGACTATCGGCGGTCTTATTGTCCTGATGGCAATCTGGGGGTTTTTACAAAAACCGGCCGATGAAGATATGCCGCCGCAACGAAAAAAGATGGTGTTGAAAAAGAGATACTGGCTTTTCTACTTTTTAACCTTCATGGCCGGAGCCCGGCGCCAGATCTTCATCGCTTTCGCCGTCTTTCTGATGGTCAAAAATTTTCACTTTTCGGTGCGGGAGATAACTCTTCTTTTCCTGCTCAACAACGCCATAAATTTTTATCTGAGCCCCATGATCGGTAAAGCCATCGTCCGCTTCGGAGAGAGAAAAATTCTATCCCTCGAATATGCCAGCCTGCTCGTGGTTTTTATCGGCTATACCCTGGTACAGCATAAGCTGGGTCTTGCCCTGCTTTATATCATTGACCATATTTTCTTTAATTTCGCGATTGCTATCCGCACCTATTTTCAAAAAATCGGCGCCCCGGAGGATATTGCCTCAAGCATGGCTGTAGGTTTCACCATCAACCATATCTCGGCCGTGGCCCTGCCGGCCATCGGCGGCCTGATCTGGATGATCGACTACCGCCTGGTCTTTCTCGCCGGCGCCGCCATGAGTCTGATCTCCTTGCTGGCCTGCCAGATGATCCGCATCAGGGATTAAATGGAAGATTTTCTCTGTAAACCAAGCGCCCTCTGGAATGGATAATATTTTTCCCGGAACCAACCATGCTGAAGATAACTAAATTAAACCGACACTGCACCCTGGTCAGTCCCAACCGACCGGAAATCTGGAAATGCAACGCTCTGGTCATTGATCATGGTGCGTCTCTGACCCTGATTGACGGCAATTTCAATGCGCTCGAAATTGACCAGCTTCTGTCACTTTTCGGCAAACCGATCAAGGCCTGCCTGAGTTCTCACAGCCATGTCGATCATATCAACAACCTCCACTGCCTCGAAGCCCGGGGTATTCCGATTTTTTCTCCGGCAGCAGAGCATAAATATCTTCTCAACATCGAAATCCTGCTGCAGGAAGGCGGCGCCGACGAACAATCCGCCCGGGCCGAGATGAAAGAGTTTATCGTCAATGAGCTGGGTTTCAGGAATCTGACCCGGGTTACCGAGTTTGCGCCGGACACAGTTTTTGCTGATGCTTTTATTGAAGATGAGATCAAAATAGCGTCGCTCCCCCTGCCCGGCCACTCTCCCGGCCATACCGGTTATCTGATTGCAGGGCCGACAGGACCGGACATCCTCTTCGTTGCCGATATCGGACTGGACGATTTCGGCGCCTGGTACGGCTTTTCCTACTGCAATCTGGCGGACTACCGGACTTCGATTAAAAAATTGCAGAAACTCTATAATCCCGAGCGCCAGATTCTGATCAGCAGCCATAATCTGCCGCATTACCCCGACAATCCGGGGGATTTTGACACTATTATTACGGGCTTGAATTTCACCGAAGAAAAAATCCTGCAGACCCTGGCCGGAGAAAGCGGCAAAACTGTCGCCGATCTTACCTTTATCGGCCTCTACTATCCGTTGAAAGCCCTACAGCGCATGCGGGGAGGATTACGAAGGCTATATTATTTCTGGGAGTTCTGCAGCATTCAGAACCATCTTAAAGAACTCGAAAAACGGCAAAAAGTCACCCGGATTGATGATCGCTGGTTTTATCAAGGCTGAAAAACCCCAACTGCAAAATTTACAGACCGAGCTCGACCAGCCTCGTCGCAGTGGGAATGCCATTCTCATCCCAACCGCGCAGCGCGTAATAACTGTCCAGCATACCGTCAAGCTCCTCCTGCGGACAGTAACGCCCCTGAGCCGGTCCCTCCGGAATCGGTTCATGCCTGACCCGGTAGGGCAAAGTATCGTCTTTGCGGCGACGACCGCGACCGGCATGGAGCAAACGTTCAAGATTATAAATCCGCTCCCCGGCTTTTTCCAGTTCGGCCACGGTCAGATCCCAGCCGGTAACAAGATTGACAATGGCGGCGAGCTTATCATTGACCATATTGCCCAGCCCTTTTTCCAGGGTAAAACGGCACATGATCAGCGAATCGGCAACCGCGCAGCAGGTTTGGCTGCCGACAACATAATTCGGCTGCGGAGCAAAACCGGGATCAACCGCGGCCGGCACCGCATAGTTGGGCCGGCCGTCATGATGGCTGCCGCCCCGGGTCGAGGTGGCATAGGCCAGCGCCATCTCTCTTAATCCCCGGGCCGAATGACCCGCGAGTTCAAGCCCCTGGCTGGTGTAGAGATACCTGTCGGCAGCAGAACCGAATTTTTCCGCCAGCCGCTGCGAACCCAAAGCCAGCAAATTGCCGATCCCTTCCTGCAGGGCGGTTTTCCGAATCAGCTCAACCATACCCGCACCGTCGGCAAAATCAACCCGGCCGCCCAGATCGGCGGCTGCAATCACCCCTTTTTCCAGACATTCGGCAACAAAGGAGAGCGTCGCCCCCATGGAGATCGTATCCAGGCCCATCAGGTCGCAAAGATGGTTGCCGTTAAAGATCGACACAAGATCACGATTATCGAGCATCGCCCCCAGCGCGTAAAGGGTTTCATACTCCGGCATCTTGACAGTTTCCCCGGCGAACTCGCCGAACGGCACCCGGACATTCTTACCACAGGCAACCGGGCAGCCGACACAGGCCGTATTTTTTTCAGTATACTTTTCCCGGATCACTGCCCCGCCGATATCATCGGCATAAAGAAACGTTTCCCGCGTATTGTTGCGGCTGCTGAGCGCTCCCCTCTCATTGATTATTTTGAGAATTGCCGGAGTTCCATAAGTCGTGAGCGCGGCCGCATTCTGCCGCAGAACCGGGGTCTGCTCTTGCAGAAAAAGCTTCAGCCCCTGTGGATCGGCAATCTCGGTTTTGCGCCTGCCTTTGACGACCACGGCTTTCAGGTTTTTTCCCGCCATGACCAGACCCATGCCGGAGCGCCCGGCGGTACCATGGCGGCTGCCCCCGAAGATAATATTGGCAAAAAGAACCCCGTTTTCCGCCGCCGGCCCGATGGCGGCACAGACGGCCCCCTTCCCGGCCTGTTTCTCCAATACATCGATCGTCTGATGAGTATCGAGGCCCCACAGCTCTGCGGCATCCTGCAACTGCCCGCCCGCTTCGGTAATCAGCAACGTGACCGGTTTGAAAGATTTCCCGGTTATGTAGATCGCATCAAAACCGGTTCTCTTCTGCGCCACGGCAAAGCCGCCGCCATAATTTGAATCCGCAAAAAAACCGGTATACGGCGAAATGGTTGCCACATGCCCCCGGCTGGTGCCCCAAACCGGCGTGTCCGTCAGGGGCCCGGTGGTAAAAACCAGAGCGTTTCGCGGATCATCGGGCCTGACCTCGGCCGGCACGCTATCGAAAATGAGTTTGGCCGCCAGGCCGTTACCACCCAGAAACAGCTTTGCCATTTCTTCAGCATAAGCTTCCTGCCGAATTTCACCGGTGCTTAAATCGATCCTGACGATGCTGCCATGCCGGCCGTACATTGCTTTATCCTTTCAAACCAGGTTCATCGATTACATAAGAGCCGGACTGAAGACATCATAAACCAACAAGGCTTCGGTAACTTCCGTTATCCTGTGTTTTGTTCCTTTGGGCACCCGCACGATCACCCCGGGCTGAAGAATAAACTCGCCTTTGCCCTCAACCCACATCGTGGCCCGACCCTGCAAAGGATAAAGGAATTTTCAGATTGCACCCTCAAACACTATTTTTAAAATTTCCGGGCCGCATCCTCCAGGAACTGCCGCGTACTCGCGCTGAACCAGCAATCAAGAAAAATCTCGCTTCGAGCCGCACCGTTTTTAAGATATTTCTCCCTGATTTCCTCAGTCCGATTACGTTTGATTTCGGCAAAAGCGGCCTGGTTATAAGCTGCAAGCCCGGCCACTTTCTGCAAGGCCTGCTCTTTCAACTTATCCGGAGCGTGGGTTTCGTCAATCAGACCGATCTCCAAAGCCTCGGGAAAAGAGAGAAAGGCCCCGCTGTAAAGCAGGGAGAGCGCCTGGCGTTCACCGACAATCTGTTTGAGCAGAAGATCGGCCAGATAAGGCACCGGCACCCCCAGCCTGATTTCATTCAGACCGACTTTTTTACTCTCCACACTGGCCAGACGATAATCGCAGGCCAGGGCGAAAATGCTGCCGCCGGCAACCGTATGGCCCGCCATAACGCAGATCACCGGCAACGGCAGGATATACAGCGCCAGCGTAAGTTCGTTAAAATTATCAAGAAAAGCACGCATCTCAGCCCGAGGCAAATCAATCAGCGCCGGAAGTTCAAAACCCATTGAGAAAATTTTCGCCCCGCCGCACAGCAGCATCCCTTTAGCCTGACGTTTAACCTCAAGCAAGGCTTGAGAAAATTCTTCGAGCAGGCCTGGGTTAATGGCGTTAGTCGCACCATTGTTCAGGGTTAAAACCGCAATATTGTCAACGTACTCAACATCAATATAAGCCATGGAAGACTCCGGAGATATCGTCAAAAGATTCATGTTTGTACTGATTAATAAAAAACCGCCAGCCAGATGGTTGCGCCCTCGGCAGCGGTCCACTCAACCCGATGTCTGACATGGGCCTTGATATCAAGATAATCACCCGCTTCCAGCACAACCGTTTCAGCTTCGTTCTCAAATTTTAAAGCGGCACGGCCCTCAATCAGCAGAACGAATTCATTGTCTGCCTGATCAAACCAGAAACCTTCGGGTGACGCCTGCCCCCAGGAGACAATCCGCTCGATCCGGACATGTTCATGCCGACAGATGGTCTCAAAGAACTCTTTCGCCATCGGCGCCGGAATATTTTTACCCAAAGAACCTCTGAGCGCCGAATCTTTAAGCCCGGAACTGCCCGGCAAAGGACCCTGCAGCGTCATCCTTCCTGTCACCTCAACGAATAATATCGCCGACTTTGAAATCGGACCCGCTGACCACGGTGCCTTCAGAATAACTTTCGGCAACTTCCTTTAACTTTATTTTGCCGATGGCTTTATATTTCACCTTCAGCACTTTCCCCGTAGCCGGATCTTTAATCACCCGGTCTTTACGGGAAACCGTCAACGTCTCGCCACTGTTAAAGCCGGCTTTTGCCCCCTTATTCAGGGTTATGATATCGCCGTCGATGTCGGCAACTACAGCCCGGCCGGCAGTTTCTTCAGAGGTTTCCGAAGAAGCTGCCGCAGTCGCTGATGACGTCCTGCCGGAAGCCTTGAATTCGGTCGCACTGATTTTAAGAGCCACTTCATGAATGGCCTCACGCATAGCTTCGGTGGCCAGCTTTTCATTAAAACTCTCACCCCCGCCAAAACCGAAAACCTTGACTTTCAGGGAACTCTTACTTTGACTGGCGGAATCGGCAAAAATAATCCGCCCGGTCACAGCATCGACAATGCGGATATCGACGGCGGCATGATAACCGACTTTGCCGACATCAACGCCCCCGCCGCCGCCCCCGCTGCGGCTCTGACCATATTCGGTAACCGCTCCGGTAACGATGTAGTTCACCCCGATAATCTTGCCGATTCGAGCCGCCGTGGCCGGGTCGACCCGGCCGGAAGCGCCGAGATTCTGCTCCTTGATGACCGAACTTAAACGCTCCCGTTCAAACATGTCGAACTTGCCGGTTTTCACCATTTCGGTGGTCAGAATATCGGCCGCCCCGGAACCTAAACGCCAGCCCCCATATTGCGACTGATTGTCAAAATCCATGACCGCCACCCGCGGGGCCGCCCAGCCGGCAACAGCACCCGCCAGGAAAAAAAAGAGCCCCAACCACCCGACACGTAAAAATCTACTCATATTCCGCCCCTCCTCAGCAGCAAACGCGGGCCTTTTGCCCGCAGGTAATTACTTCTATCTTCTGGCTTTTCCGGTAATCGTTGCCGGCTTCACCTTGAAAACCCGGGTCTTTTCCCTGGCCGCCGCAATATATTCCAGACCTTCGGCAATATAACCCTGACAATACTTTTGCAGCATACCCGCAAGCGCTCTCTCTTTCTCCAGAGCAAAAACCTCACTCATTACGCCGAAAACTATCGCGCTCTCATATTCCGTGCTGAACTTTTCCGGCAGAACCCGAGTCTTACCCACAACACAGAATGAGACCCGGGGATCAGCGGTAAAATTATCGATTTTATGCCCGGCAACAGCGGAATGCAGATAGATGGAGTGATCCAAAACACAGAAATTGACCGGCACGCCGTAGGGCTGACCGTCGGCAGCAACCGTCGATAAAACTCCATATTCTGCCTTTGCCAGAACTGCAAAGGCCTCCGGTTCCGCCAGGGCTCTCTCAGCTCTGCGCATTGTCCGCATGAAAGGCCTCACCTGTTTAATAAGTGCCCAGATAAACTGCTTTGTCCACCGTTACCGAATAATCTATCAGCCCGCCTTTAACGTAAATCCAGTTCCCGGGCGAGGCCGCAGTCACCGCTTCAAGCAGGGTGTTGAAAGGTTTCAATTTTGTCCCCTCCTCGACCCCGACATAAGCTGTATCGACATACCATTTGCCGTCACCATCGCCATTGACCAGAGAGAAACTGTAAGCATATCCCACCCCCCAACCGTAAGCGTTGGACATTTCCCGCAATCTCTCCCAGCGAGTGGCAACGTTCCAAGTATCTTTGCAGGCATATTCATAGTGGCCATCATTTAAACGATAACCGACAATTGCGACAAAATGGTCGGTACCACCGTCACCATTCGAATCAACCAGAAAAACCATGGGCCGACCGCCGTCGATTTCAGCCTTAAGAATATTCCAGTTGCCATCCCAGTCCGCCCCGGTATCATCCCGCCAGAAATATTCATTGCTGCTGGGAGTATAGGAATCACACCGTGAGTTCACATAACTGACAAAGGCATCGCTGATAGCATTCGAGCAGGACCAGCCGTACTTCTGCCCCAGAGAGGCTCCGCAGGGGTAAGTGCTTCTCGAGGTAAACATCCAGTCGGCAATAGAGTTATCAGCATGAGGAACCCGGCCGGCGGTAATATAGGCATCGGTCTGCAGGGCTCCGACCTCATCATTGGGCAGACAGTAATCCTCGCAATTACCTTCATGGCCGGCCGGATTCGGAGCATTTATCTCACCGCCCGAAGCAATCAGCTGATCAACCTCAGCGGTCTGCGTTGAGGCATCACCCGGATAGAGTTCGGGATAACCGTGACCATCCCAGTAACCGATCACCATGCCGACCGCCGTCGGCCCGCAGCCGTGGCGCCAGTTGTAGGCGGGAATCGCAATTTCAGTCTCACCGACAATCGCCCGGCGATCAAAAGTGACCCGGGGCGGCTCAACCCCGGGGGGCGGCAGCGGGCCGGTAGTACTGCATGAGGGTGGAAAAACCGAAGCAGCCGATACCGGTCCGACACCGGCATAAATCGCCGCAAAAAAAAGCAGGAAAAAGCCAAGACGCTTCATTTTCATATCCTTTTTTCCGGTAAACATATCGGTCAGCGCCGATATGGTGCAGGTCAGATATAACTGGACGCAAACATTCAGGCCTGACAATTTTTTCTGTTACTGCAGACTTACCAGCACCAGCACCAGCCCCCGACCTTTGGCCAGAGAGGTCATGGCTTTGCCGATAATTGAGCCCTGCGCCTTCTGATAATCGCCAACCTTCATGGCATGGCCGGGGGTCGGCGAGGTCGTCAGCAGATCACCGGGCTGGACAGATCCATGCCCGGCATCAACCCGGCAATAGACCCGGCCGCTCAGCGCCACCGGATGAGCCCCGTCGGCCAGGGTATCGTTCTGCCCCATCATCATCCCGGGATTAACCCCGCCGGCGCCGCTGATGATCCCGGCCACTTTTCGGTCATAAGCCTGCCGGGAAATCTGCAGTTTGCCGGCATGTTCAGGATCGATGCTGACCACCATGCCGGGCTCGGCGAGCAGTTCCGCCCGGGAGATGTCAAACTGCTCGGAAAAATCGCTGCCCCCGGTAACTTTAAGAACCGGAACTTGAACGTTGGCTCCGGAATTGTGATTCAGGTATAACACACCGCCCTCACCCGAAGCAGCGAAGGCATCAATTTCATTGCCGTCAAGCAGCATTACCTGAGTATTGCTGGTAGAAACCAGCTTAACAGTGGCGACGGTGCCATTATTATCGGCACCCACCACCTGCAATGCCACAGACGGCGTCAGCGTGCCGATGCCGACATTACCCTGTTCGTTGATGCTGAGTCCGCGTCCAGTATCGGTGACGGCTTCCGCATCTTCACCTTGCTCGGTCGTAAAAAGACGCAGTGTGCCGCCGAGATCCGTTGACATAATGCTGTAATCAGGAATGAAATGGAGATAGGCACTGCCTCCGTAATAACTGTGTAATATACTATTGTAACCCTCATCTTCGAGGCGGATTCCGGATGAACTGTAGAGCACTTCGCCGAGATCGACGAAAGAGTGATTGTAACTCGTTATTATCGGAATCGGATCAAAGCCTCCCGCATCTCCCCCGCCGCTGGTGCCGGTGTTGTCGACAGCAATGTGAACCGGGCCGCTCAGGGAAATTTTAGTGTCCGGGGCCGCCCCCCGGGGGAACGTCGCCCCGGTTTCGCCTTCAGATAAGGCCGAGGCCTCGGCCGCAGCTGCTGACATCACCAAACCGCCGACGCTTTCTGCAGCCGCCTCAGCCGGTGCAGCTGGACTTGAGACTCTCGCAACAGACCCCGAAGCCGTATTCACCGACATCAATAAATTGGCAAAGGCGGCAAACGGCGACTGGGAATCGGCCTTTCCGGCAAGATAAAGCGAAAGTTCATGTCTCAGGGTATCATTGATAAAACCAGCGTTCTCGCGCATATCCACGACAAAACGACCGGCCTCCGACCATGCCCCGGGACCTTCCTGAGCCATGGGCCGGACAAACCAGACATAATCCTGCCCGGGATTGAGGCCGCTATCGCCATCCGGAGTCCAGCTCAAACCCTGACCCTCAATCCTGATCTCAAAAAGCGGCTCAACCAGAGCCCGCATCTCTTCGCAACCCAGTTTTTCGGCCGCAACCGCGGGAAAAAGCAAAAGCTCGTAGCCCTCGGCCCAGTTCACTGCCGACCAGCTGAAAGTCGGCCGGCAACTACCGACCAGGGCCGCTTCCCCCTGCCCCCCGGGCGACACCAATTTAAGCGGTTCCGCCGCCGTAACCAGGCCTGCAATAAACAAAACCAGCGCCAAAGCAACGATCACAAACTGCAAGCGATAGACATTCTTCATCAGATTCCCCCTTAACCCGGATAGCAAGTTTCAGCTGGCAACTCTTAAGTTCAACAAAACACCCCTGCACCACCAAAACCATTTTTCACCATATCAGTCAAGTAAAAATTAAGTGACAAAGATCTTAATTGCGACTGCTGAAACCGGCCGTTATGGCTTCACACCCATGTAAACTCCGGTCCGTATCTCCACTAAATTCATTCGTGTTTATTATTGATTACAGGTATCGACCGAGCGCGTTATATCAGCATAATGAATTAGACATCATCGGGCTTTTCCTTTACAAGTCTTCATCAGGTACAAGTTTTCAAGATCAAGCTTCGGGTCATGTTTGCGAACATAAGTACCGTCGATTTTATTTTCGGATAATCGGCACCCCACCCGAAATTAAAAAGGAGAACAAAGATGAGTGTTGATTATCAACCTATGTGGCGGGATTTGGGACTGGACTTGGAAGCCCATGACACCCTGCTGAA
>JAFGVI010000099.1 GCA_016938065.1 Deltaproteobacteria bacterium
ATTCATTTCGGCCCCGCCTATGCTTATTATTATAAGCGGTCCACCAATCGGAGGCTTCCTTTTTTTCTACTTATGCATTTAAACAGTTTTCTTTTTACCAACCAGGCCCGGGCGATGACCCGGTTGCCGATTAACCAGAAAGCAGCGGCCGAAATTGAAATTCCCTATCTGGCACAGGCTTATCCCTGGAATACGAAAATCCTGATCAGTAATCCCGGCGAGGCGGCCAGCTCAGTAATCCTGTCTTATCGAGATACTGTCGGGCAGAAGGCTGATGAAAAGCACACGTTCGAGCTGAAAGCTCACGGCAGCACCGTAATTGACCTGGGCAATCTCGAGAGGCTCTGGAACTTAGAAGCCGCTGCCGGCGGTTCTCTGCTGATTACCAGTGATGAGCCGGGGCTTGTCGCAGTCGCGACCTGCGATGATTTCAGCAGCGGGGGCAGCTTTTACTCCGGAATTTTCGCGGTTTCCCAAACGCCTGCCGCCGAGGATCTGCTTCAGCGGCAAACTGACCTGGAACTGCAGAGCTCTCTTAACTGGTGGAATGTAATAGCATCCCAGGAGAATTATCAGAACTGGCACAGCCAGGCCCTGAACGATCTCGAGGCGGAATGTGAGGTTGTCGATCTGCCGGGCTTCGGTCAGGTCAGTTATGCTTGGCTCGGGGATCGCCACCAGCCGGTAATCCTGGTTTCTCATGGCGGTCTGATGGGCTATGACAATGCCTTTATGTTGACCGATCTGATGGCTGGAGGCTTCTCACTGCTCTGTCCTTCACGACCGGGTTATCCGGGCACTCCGCTGCAGTCTGGAATCAATGACAGTTTTGAACTGGCGGCCGACATGCTGGCGGCCTTGAGTGATTATTTGCATATCGACAAGGTTTTTATCTTCGGGACTTCGGCGGGCGGACCGACCGCCCTGCAGTTTGCTTTGCGGCATCAGGACCGGGTGCAGGGTGTCTTGCTCTTCGATGCGGTCTCTCTTAATTACCGGGCCGATATGGACTATCCGGATAATTTTGTCGTCCCCCTGCTGGTTCCGCAGGACTTTCAGGACCCTAAATCCTACAAACTTGTTGAGGCCACCAGCCGTTACCCGGAAGCCATACTTCGCAACTGGTTTGAACTCGTGGTCATTGCTGATCCCACTGCACGGGAGCGCCTGGCGGCTGATATTGCCGCTGATCCCGCCAGCATTGAGCGGCTGCTTCTTTTTACCCGGACCATCACTCCAGCCAGCGCCCGTTACAACGGCACTATTAACGATTCGGTGATTATGGCAACGCTGCCGAATTATCCGCTCGAGGAGATTTCCGTGCCGGTTTTCGTCTCCCACAGTCTGTACGATGGAGACGTTCACATTGAGCATGGTCGCAACGTTATCGATCGGGTCAGCGGTCCGGTCAGTGAATACATGTTTTATGGAGGCGGGCATTTATTCTTTCTCGGTCCTCAATGGAGCGAAATTACCTTGCGGGCAACAGAATTCATGAAGGGGATTTTGTCTCGGTAAAGGGAAACAAGGGGAAAACAAGGGACACTCCCCTGTTTCCGGCTTTTGCTTTTACGATCTGGCACATTGCGCCCCCCCCCCTCCTCCCCGCAAAGAGGGCGAAGCAAGGCTAAAATATGGGGAGTGCTTCTGTTTTTCCCAAGCTGCCTGCCTGAGCAGGGTATCTTAAAAAGTCTCTGGAGGTTTATTGTGACGCAGCTATCATCAGTCCAACTGGTCTGTCCTGATTGTCTGGCATTGAACCGGGTTTCACGGCAGAAGCTGGAGGCCCGGCCTCTCTGCGGCAAATGCCGGCAGCGGTTGCTCAGTGCTCAGCCGATCAATGCCGATGATCAAAATTTCGGTCGTTTTGTCGAAAAGAATGGTTTGCCGGTCGTGGTCGATTTCTGGGCTCCATGGTGCGGTCCCTGTCAGCAATTTGCTCCTGTTTTTACCCATCTTGCGAAAGAGATGGCGAGCCAGCTGATCTTTATCAAACTGGATACCCAGGCCCATCAGCGCACGGCGGCAGCTTATCAGATTCGTTCGATTCCTACTCTGGTGCTCTTCAATCTGGGGCGGGAGGCAACCCGGCTCAGCGGCGCTCTGTCCAGCGATCAGTTGCGCGAATGGTTGAAGCAGCAGTTGAGAACCTTGTAAAAATTTTATTGCCAATGGCCTGGTATCAGTTGTTCCTTGGGTAATCGAGGCGTGATCTGGCAGGCTTTCTCTTTGAAGTGTGAGAAGCCGGGTACCGGGCAGAGCGGGGAGTTGAAATCAATTGACATAGGCGAAAATCAAGGTTAGGGTTTTGTTTGACCAATCGTCTCATCTCAGGCTTTGGGCTTCCCATGCAAATGAATCAGTCGCCCGGATCACCTTTTCGCTTTTCTTGTTCGAAAAATGTCGAGGCCGTATCTACCACGAATCTTGCTGTGTGGTAGATACGGCCTCGACCGGTATCACAGGTATCTTGTTTAGCTTACGAGTTTTTCAGCTTCCAGGGGGTTAAGTCGTTGTCGGCAAATTTTTTCGGCAGTTTGAAATCTCCGGCGGCGACCGCAATTTTGACCAGACGCGCGCTTTCGGCCATGCCGAGCTCGTTCATCAGGGCCAGGGGTCCTTTGGGCCAGGCCAGAGAGGTGATGATGCCGAGTTCGAGATCATCGGGACTGACTACCTGATGTTCGATGAGGTGGGTGGAAATGGCAAAAATAGCCCCGAGCAGACGTTCTTTTACCTCAGTGCGCACGTTTTGATCGGCAGTGATGGGGCCGCCTTCGAGATCCCAGAGCTGGCCGCTCTCAAACTGCTGCTTTAACTGGGCACACATCGCCGGGTAGCCGGTGTCGGCATCCCTTAAATATTCGGCCATGGAGACGCCGGCGTGATAGCAGGTGCCCAGGCCGGCGCCATTTTGTACCCACATGATGCCGAACTTAAGGCCTAAGGCCTCCTGCGAGATGCTCTCCAGGCTGGCCGCATTTAAATTGTCTCCATAGAAACTATCGAGAACGACATAGCTGGCGATAAACACCGGATTGACGGCGAAGCCGGGAAAATCTTTGACCGTGATCGCTACCTTCCGATTTTTTCTGGCAAATTCCATCAGGGCCTGATAGGTGTCATCCGTGGTCTCTTTCTGTCTGATGACTTCAACCAGGCGGTTGATGTTGGCGGGAAAGAAGTAGTGCAGCCCTGCAGTCCGGCCCGGGTTTTCGACTTTGGCCATAAGTTTTTCGATAAGAAAGGTCGAGGTGTTGCTGACCAGGATTGCATCTTTACGGCAGGCTTTGGAAAGTTCGGCAAAAACTTCAATTTTAAGATCCATTTTCTCAATTGCGGCTTCGATAACCAGATCGCAATCTTTAAGTCCGGAGTAGAGGCTGGTGCCGCTGATCTTGGCGCTCAGCTGATCCATGTCGGCCTGGCTCATTTTACCTTTAGCCACTCTTTTGCTTAGCGGTTTAGTCACCCAGCGCTCAAACATGCTGGCTACGAGTTCATCGTTAAGCTCTTTGTAGATTACATTGTAGCCGGCTCCGGCTGCATTTAAGGCGATCGCGGCACCCATGACGCCAAAACCGACCACGCCCACTGTTTTGATCTCACTCATTTTTTCACTCTCTCCTTAACAAACGTTGTTACTTCTTTTCCCCGAATGGTCTCTGCTGCCTGTCGGCTTGCAGAGGATGGAAAATCCTGATTTCGAGGCTGGTTGACAATTTTCAGGCCGTAGGCCTTACCAGATTGAAAAAAAAAACACAATATTAATTTCGAAAATCTTTTTTCGGGCTTGATTATAGAAGGAAAAAGACGTATGTTCGATTTTCTGAAAAACAGCTTATTTTGCAGGTTGCAGGTTGCGGTCTTCAGGGTTGTGCGGGAAAATTTTTGGTTCCGGTTTGGCCGGGTTAGGAGGAAAAGAATATGGCAGGTGTAAATAAGGTGATTCTAGTAGGTCATCTGGGTGGAGATCCTGAGATGAAATATGGCAGCAGTGGTGCTGCTTTTACGACGTTTACGATGGCGACTACGGACAGTTGGGTCAAGGACGGCCAGCGCGAAGAGCGAACCGAATGGCATCGTATTATCGCATTTGGGAAATTAGCGGAGATCTGTGCCAAGTGGCTGCATAAGGGCAAGCAGATCTATCTGGAAGGGCGTATTCAGACTCGCTCCTGGGAACAGGACGGGGTAAAACGCTATACGACTGAGATTGTGGCCTCGACCATGCAGATGTTGGGTGGTAAAGAGGGTGGCTCCGGCAGTAGTCAGGGCGGTTTTGCCGGTGGTCAGGGCGGCGGTTTTGCCGGCGGTGGTCAGGGGGGCGGCTTCAGCGGGGGCGGCAGCACTTCTGGTTTCGGTGGTGGCGGGTCGGCAAATGCCGGCGGTAGCGGTCCTTATGGTCCCTCTTCAATTCCCGACAGTGGGCCGGATGATATCCCTTTTTGATGGTTTATTAAACTGTGTGCTTCATGAAGCAGTGTTGTCTGTCGATTTAGGTTTTTCCGGGGCGCTCCCCGGTAAGTGAAGGGGGAGAGTAAGTTTTGCTCTTCCCCTCTTTTTGCGTGGTTTATGAAAAAATCATAGGTTAACCTTTTAATGGATTGGGGAGGTAGTTGATTATGCCGGTTTTACTGCAGAAACCACACATTGTACGGAAACTTGCCCCATTCAAGGTTGATGGTCTGGCCATTCCCTATCCGGAATTCGTGCCTAAACTCTTTAATTTCTGTATGATGCTGGGTTTTCGTAAAGGGCTGATTATGCCCTCGCGGGCCTTCTGCTCCGACGAGAATCAGGGCTGGCCGATTATTTTACTGACCAAACACTTTGGTACTTTTCCATTTAATCACGGTCGGGTCGGGGGCATTATTGCCAGCGACCGGCACGGACCTCATGCCCATCATGGCGAAGATTCGCTGATTTTGCAGGCCAGTCATGTCGGGTACGATCCGCATACCGGAACCTATGGCAAGTGCGTCCGGCCGATGATGGCAGGAACCAGCATTTCCAACTCCTGCGGCAAGATAACGCATGTTATCACGCCCTATCTCGAACAGTATCAATTTGCTCAGGAGCGGATTTTTCTGCATCAGGATGATTCCGGCAGGCCGCTGATTACGGTCAAGAACTCCTTTATTGATTTTGCTTCGCACCCGGTCAAAGATGGGCTGGTGCTGTTGTTAGAGAAGATTGCCAGGGTTGATGCCGATGGGCGTATTGTTCCGGTTGCGGCCCTGTCGACGAGTCAGACGTTTGCGGTCGCGGATGAGTTTCGCAAACGACTCGATGACCGCGGCTATTTGTGGCAGGGGGGAGGCGGCGAGAGTATCGGTGCTCATCTCTTTGCCGATCTTTTCTTTTTTCGGGAAGATTTTCATGAAACCGACGCCTCGATTCTGCTGGAGAGATCCCTGGTTGAGTTTATGCCGACGATTGTGACGTCACCAAACCCCTCGCTGCGCGCGGCCAAAATAATCATTCAGCTGGAGTTTGCGCGCATCGTCGAGTCAATCCGTCGCGGCAGCGAATATGCCGGCAAGAATCTTCTCTATATCACGGGGCTTAATCTTGATATCTCCGAGTATGAGGGCTTTCCGGCGACAACCTATTTTGTGCCCTGGGCGGCGCATATTCAGTTGATGAATGTAACCCCTAAGGAGTATGCGCATCCGGTCGAGCAGGATCGCCTCTTTGCTTTGCTGATGGCTCAGGATATAGAAAATCCGGAGCAGGTCAATCTCAAGGAAGAGATCGGTCGCATGCTCAAAGCGCCGCGTTTTGATATCCGGTCGCCAAAATAAGATGATGTTTAACCTTTAAAGAGAGAGATTGAACACAATGAAGTTGTCGGTCAAAGACACCGCTGAGTTACTTGCTGTAACTGAAGAAACGGTTTACCGCTGGATCAAACAGGCGGACATCCCTTTTTATAAGATTCACGAAGAGTATCGCTTTAATCAAACTGAGATCCGCGCCTGGGCGACCGCCCGGCAGATGAAGATTTCGCCGAATATTTTTCTGGCCGATGAGACGAGCCATGCGCTGTTGCCGAGTCTGCTCGAAGCCGTCAATAATGGCGGTATAATTTATCAGCTGGGGGGTTGCGATTTAGAAACCGTGTTGCGCAATCTGGTTGGCGCGCTGGTTTTACCGGCCGATTTTGACCGGGAATTTCTCAGCCAGGTGCTGTTGGCCCGTGAAAGTCTGGGCTCTACCGCAATCGGTAATGGCATTGCCATACCACATGTACGCAATCCGGTGGTTCTGCATGTAACCAGGCCTTCGGTTACCCTCTGTTTTCTCGAAAATCCGATAGATTTTAAAGCGCTTGACGGCAAACCGGTCAATATTCTGTTCACGCTCATCAGCACCACAACCCGCTGTCATCTGCATCTCTTATCGAGAATCAGTTTTGTTCTGCATAATCAGGCTCTGCGCGAGTCTTTACTGCGTCAGGCGCCGCGCGCAGAACTGCTGGCTCTGCTGGCTTTAGCCGAAGCTGAGATTCCAAATTAAATAACGTGTAATCCGAAGGATGCGAATGTGACTTTTGCTTTGATCATCGCAGCCATTGGGCTGCTGGCCTTGAGTGGCGTACCCGGTTTTTTTATGCCCTCGGCCGGAGGTTGGGGGCAGCGTCTGGCGTTTTTTCTGGTTGCTCTAGGATCGTTGTCCGGCTTGATTGGGGTCGGGCTTTTTTTTGTTCAGGCCGAGAATGTCATCCACCTGTTTTACTGGCCGGCGGCCGGGAACGCTCTGCTTCAGATCGACGCCTTAAGTGCCTTTTTTACGGTGCCGATTTTGCTGGTCGGGACTCTCGGCAGCCTTTTCGGTCTGGGGTACTGGCCGCAGCCGAAAAAGCCGGATTCAGCTTCAAAATTACAGTTTTTTTGGGGCACTCTGCTGGCGGGTATGCTCCTGCTTGTTATCAGTAAACACGCTCTGGCTTTTTTACTGGGTTGGGAGGTGATGGCGCTTTCCGCTTTCTTTCTGATTACGGCTGAAGATGAGCATGAAGAGTGTCGCCGCAGCGGTTTCATCTATCTGGTTGCCACCCATTGCGGTACGCTTATTCTGTTCGGTATGTTCGCCTTGTGGCGTCATGCCGGCGGCTCTTTTGTTTTTCAGCCGCTGGCGGATGGGGTTGCTTCGCCGCTGCTGGTCAATATTATTTTTTTTATGGCTTTTGTCGGCTTTGGTCTCAAGGCCGGCATCATGCCCTTACATTTCTGGCTTCCCGGAGCCCATGCCAACGCCCCCAGTCACGTTTCGGCTCTACTTTCCGGGGTTATGCTGAAAATGGGGATTTACGGACTTATCCGAATGCTCTCACTGCTGCCCCTGCCTCCGGCTTTATGGGGGTGGTTGATTCTTCTGGCCGGCATTGCAAGCGGATTACTCGGCGTCATCTTTGCCCTGGCCCAGCATGATCTTAAACGTCTGCTCGCCTACCATAGCGTCGAAAATATCGGTATTATCCTGCTCGGTCTGGGACTGGCAATGCTCGGCCGCAGCAATGCTCGGCCGGAATGGATTATTCTGGGGCTGGCCGGGGCGCTGCTCCATGTTTTAAATCACAGCATTTTCAAGTCGTTGCTGTTTATGGGGGCAGGCTCGGTTCTGCACGCGACTCACACCCGCCAGATTGATCAACTGGGCGGGCTTGCCCGGCGCATGCCCTTAAGTGCCGCTTTTTTTCTGGTTGGGGCCGTGGCGATCTGCGGCCTGCCCCCTTTAAATGGTTTTATCAGTGAACTTTTTATCTATCTGGGACTCTTTCGCACATTTTTAAGCTCCGCTGACACCGGCCTGATCGCTCTGGTTGCCGCCCCCGTCCTGGCAATGATCGGGGCTCTGGCCGTGGCCTGTTTTGTCAAGGTCTATGGCGCAGTTTTTCTGGGCGAGCCCCGCGGTTCCGCACCCTCGTCGGCCCATGAGGTTGCGAAAACCATGCTGCTGCCGATGCTGGTTCTAACCATTTTATGTCTGGTTATCGGTCTGGCACCGGTTCTTTTGGTTTCCGGGCTGGAAAGAACCGTAGCCGCCTGGCTGCCGACAACTTCAGCCTTCAAACTGACGGCTCTGCTGCCCTTTTCCGGGGTCGCATCTTTGAGCCTGGTTATCATCGGCGCATTTGCTCTGATCGTGTTTTTGCTGTTACTCCCCAAGTTTGCCCTGATTAAAAAGGTCGGGACCTGGGATTGCGGTTACGCCAATCCCCAAGCCCGGATGCAATATACGGCATCATCCTTTGCCCAATCTCTGGTCGGACTCTTTGCCTGGGTTCTTAAACCCCGAACCCGGGGTTCGCTGGTGCAGGGGCTGTTGCCTGAAGAACAGACGTTGCACACTCATGTCGATGAAATTGTTCTGGATAGGGTCCTGCTTCCGGAATTTCGGCAGGTGAAAAAAATTTTTCGTTGGTTCTACCGTTTTCAGCAGGGGCAGACCCATTTTTATGTTCTCTATATCATTGTAGCGGTTATGATTATGATGTTGACTTTGGTGCCGATTAAAAGATTGCTTTTGAGCTTTTTTTAGAGTAGACGGCGGCCCCAATTTTTGTGTTTAAAATGCTTTTGGAAGAGTTGTAATCGGGGTTCAAAGAAGATGTTGAGTGTGCTCTTAACGCTTTCAGGTTTGGGTTTGATGGCCTTAAGTGGCGGGCCCGCGAGCTGGCTGCCGCTTAAGGCCTCGACCGGGCAACGTTTGACGGTCGGGCTTTTTCTGGGCGGCAGTCTGCTGGGTCTTGTCGGTACGGTTTTGTCACTGCTCGATCCCGGGGCGGCAACCCTGCTCCTTCCCTGGGGTTTTCCCTGGGGGCGGTTTGCGGTTGTCATCGACCCGCTCAGCGCTTTTTTTCTCTGGCTCATTTTTACGGTGCCGGCCCTGGGCTCAGTTTACAGCCTGAGTTACTGGCGAGCCGCGGAACACCCAGATAACAGCCAGAGGCTGGGTTTTTTCTATGGTCTTCTTGCCGCCAGTATGGGGATGGTGGTTATCGCTCGTGACAGTATTCTTTTTTTGATTGTCTGGGAGATCATGGCTCTCTCCGCCTATTTTGCGGCGGCAGTCGAGGACGACCGGCCCGAAGTTCGGCAGGCAGGCTGGATCTATCTGGTGGCAACCCATATCGGCACGCTTATTCTGATTGCCATGTTTGCCCTGTGGTACCGGGAGACCGCTTCTTTTGCTCTGCTTACACCCGTGGCGGTGCCGCTGTCGCGCGCCGGGATAATTTTCGTTCTGGCGGTTTTAGGCTTTGGTTTTAAAGCCGGGCTCATGCCTTTGCATCTCTGGCTGCCCGGAGCTCACGCCAACGCCCCGAGCCATGTTTCGGCAGTGATGTCCGGGGTGATGTTGAAGATGGGTCTTTACGGCATAATTCGTGTTTCCGGACTGCTGCTTCAGCTTGAATCCTGGTGGGGATGGCTATTGCTGGTGGTGGGCAGCATCAGCGGCCTTTACGCGATTGCTCTGGCCTTAAGTCAGCGGGATTTGAAGCGTGCGCTGGCTTATAGCAGTATTGAGAATGTTGGCATTATGGCCATGGGAATAGGTTTGGCCCTGCTCGGCCGGGCCTCAAACCGGCCGGAGCTCGTGCTGCTGGGCCTCGGGGGAGCTCTTTTTCATATTTTGAATCATGGTCTGTTCAAGTCGCTTCTTTTTTTTAATGCGGGCGCCATTATTCATGCCGGCCGTACCCGCGATCTCGAACAGATGGGTGGTCTGGGCAAAAATATGCCGGTGACCGCCGGGCTCTTTCTGGTCGGCGCCGTCGCCATCTGTGCACTGCCTCCGCTTAACGGTTTTGCCAGTGAGTGGCTGATCTATCTCGGTCTCTTTAAAACCCTGGCTGCCGCATCGCCGGCGAACCTGGCTCTGGCGGGCGGGGCGGCGGTGGTTCTGGCGATGATCGGCGCTCTGGCTCTGGCCACGTTTGTCAAACTCTACGGGACCATCTTTCTGGGCTCTTCCCGGGCGCCGGCAGCGCCACCGGCGCATGATCCTGAGGCGAGTATGAAAATCCCGATGTTTTGCCTGGCGTTTGCCTCTATCTTTCTCGGTCTGCTGCCGAGCCTGATTGCCCCGCTGCTGGAAAAAGCCGTGCGGCTCTGGGCCCCGCTGCTTGCTTCCGGCCTGACCCTGGCGGCTCTGGTCCCGCAGCTCTGGCTCACTTATGTCGGCAGCGGCATTATCATTATTATCGCAGGCTGGGCCTGCTGGCAAAAAATTTTGAGGCAGGGTAAGGCTGTTTCACGGGGAGTGACCTGGGATTGCGGTTATGCCAAGCCCACGGCCAAAATGCAGTATACGGGAACGTCGTTGAGTCAGCCCCTGGTCAGGCTCTTTTCCTTCGCACTGCGGCCTGGAACCTTAAAGAATCTGACCAATTTGCCCTTCCCCGGCAAAAGCGAGATGCAGAATTTTGTTCCGGATGCGGTTTTGGAGAGATTGGTCCTGCCGGTTTTCCAGAGATGTTCGCGATTTATACCGAAGGTCTATATCTTTCAGCATGGTCAGACGCATCTCTATGTTCTTTATGTCCTGCTGATCTGTATTGCCCTGTTTGTTTTTAGTGGAATAGGTGGTGGTTTATGATTGATCTCATGGTTCACCTTTTATTTTTGCTGCTTTTGCCGCCATTACTGATGGGAATCATCAATAAGACCAAAGCCGGATTTGCCGGTCGGCGCGGGGCCCCCCTGCTGCAGCGCTATTACGATATCCTGAAGCTTCTGCGCAAAGGTATGGTGCTGAGTGCAACCACGACCTGGGTTTTTCAGGCGGGCCCGCTCATCACCCTGATTGCGGTTCTGCTGGCCGGGCTTCTGGTGCCGCTCGGCAGTTCCCCGGCGCTCTTCTCTTTTACGGGTGACTTTCTCCTCTTTGCCTACCTTTTCGGCCTGGCCCGCTTTTTTACAACCAGTGCCGCGCTTGATACCGGCTCGGCCTTTGAGGGGATGGGGGCCTCCCGGGAAGTGACCTTTGCCGTCCTGACTGAACCGGCCATGTTTTTTGCTTTCCTGGTCCTGGCCCGGCTTTCGGCTTCGCTTTCATTGGCGGGCATGCTGCACAGTCGTTTTGTGGCTCTGGATTATCCCGGCAGTGTGGCGCCCATGGTGATGATTCTCCTGGGCCTGTTTATTGTTTTTCTTGCGGAAAACAGCCGTATTCCGGTGGATGATCCGACCACCCATCTTGAGCTGACCATGATTCATGAGGTTATGGTGCTCGATCACAGCGGCCCTCTACTCGGGGTCATTGAATATGCCTCGGCCTTGAAATTTTTCGTTCTCGGCTCAGTTCTGATAAATATTGTTATGCCGTTATATACTGATAGGCCATGGCTCAACTGGCTGATGTTTACTTCCGGTATGATCGGTTTAGCGTTTCTGGTCGGCACCATCGAATCAATTACCGGGCGCCTGCGCCTGCCGCGGGTTCCGGCTTTGCTGATTGTCGCGGTCTTACTCTGCAGCTCCGCCTTTGTTATCCTTCTGAGGTAACCCTATGAACGAACTGATTAATGCAATTTTTGTGATTATTCTGGCGCTTAATCTTTTTGCCCTCGGCAGCAGCCGGATTATCTCGGTTATCCGGATTGTGGCCCTGCAGGGCGTGCTCATGGGTTTGCTGCCGCTCTTTATCCATTCCCATCTTACTTTTACGGCCATCCTCTCTTCAGCTGCGGCCATCTCGCTGAAGGGTTTTGTGATTCCCAGCATTATGATTAAAGCTCTGCGCGACGTGCAGATCAAGCGCGAGGTTGAGCCCCTGTTCGGTCTGCTGCCCTGCACCATTATTGGCGCCCTGGTTACAGCCGCGGTCTTTCTCATCTGCGGTCGGGGCAATGCCGTAGGCCAGTCGGAACTGTCACTGATTATTCCAACCTCGATCACGGTTGTTCTTATCGGTTTTATTCTCTTGACCACCCGTTTGAAATCTTTGACTCAGGTGCTGGGCTATCTGGTTTTGGAAAACGGCATCTATATGTTCAGCCTGCTTCTGCTTGAAGCTATTCCCCTGGTGGTCGAGATGGGGATGCTGCTGGATCTTTTCGTCAGTATTTTCATTGTTTCGATTATTAACAATAAGATCAATCGCACGTTTGCTTCACTGGATACGCGCAATCTCTCTTCGCTCAAGGAGTAATTCATGGAGTCGGTCCTGATTCTGCTGCCCCTGGTTATGGCCGCTTTGGCTCTGATTGTGCCTTCCAACTATTGGCGGCCGTGGCTCCTGCCGTTTACTGCTCTGATTCATACAGGAGCTACCCTGGCTGTGATCCTGCATCCGGAATGGGGCAGTCAAACGGTCTGGTTGAAGCTCGATCCGGTCGGCACGATCATTCTTCTGACTGTTTCCGTGCTTTATCTGTTCTCAGCTTTTTATGCCGTGGGCTATCTTCATTTTCGCCGGGAACGCCCCAATCGGATTTTCTGCGCCTCTCTTCTGGCCTTTCTGGGCTTGGTCTCTCTGGCGATCTGGGCCCATCATCTCGGGCTGATGTGGGTCGCGATTGAAGGCACCACCCTGGTTACGGCCCCGTTGATCTATTTTAATCACACCCCGCGCAGTATCGAAGCCACCTGGAAATATCTGGTGGTCGGTTCGGTAGGGATCGCCCTGGCCCTGCTGGGGACATTTTTTCTGGCCTATGCGGCCATGCAGGGTGGTTTTACGGCAAGCCTCAATTTTATGGATCTGCTCAAACAGGCGCCGGGTTTATCGAAAATCTGGTTTCGGGCCGCCTTTATTCTGATGCTGGTCGGCTATGGTACGAAGATGGGCCTGGCCCCGATGCATACCTGGAAACCTGACGCCTATGGTGAAGCCTCAGGGGTGGTCGGCGGCATTTTTGCCGGCGGTATTACGAGCGGTGCCTTTCTTGCCCTGTTGCGCATCTATCAGATTGGCAATGCTGCCGGTGAGAGTCAGTTCATGGCGGGTCTGCTTATTTTTATGGGGCTCTTTTCGATGGCTGTTGCCGGAATTTTTATGATCAGTCAGCGCGACATTAAAAGGATGCTGGCCTATTCCAGTGTTGAACATATGGGTATTCTGGCTCTGGGGCTGGGGCTCGGCGGCCCGGCGCTGTTCGGAACCCTGCTGCATGTTATCAATAATGCCATGACTAAAGGTCTGCTGTTTCTCTCCGCAGGCAATATTCATCGGGCCTATGCCAGTAAGAGCACAGATCAGGTGCGTGGCGCCTTGCGGCGTCTGCCGCTCTCCGGCGCCCTCTTTCTTGCCGGTTTTCTGGCGATTACCGGGTCGCCTCCGTTTGCTCCTTTCATCAGTGAATTTTCAATTCTCAACAGTGCTTTCAGCCTGGAGCACTTCTGGGCCGGAGGGCTTTTTCTGGGATTTCTTTTCCTGGTTTTTATCGGCATGGGGATAACCGTTCTCAAGGTCGTCCAAGGCCGGGTGCCCGAGGATGTTGAAGAATCCCCCTATAAAGACAGTTTCTTAACTGCGGCCCCGATTCTGGCCTTTATGGCGATCGTTTTAGGTTTAGGTCTGTACATTCCCGACTTTCTGCAAAGCCTGCTGCGGGCGGCTGTAAGTTTTCTGGAGAATCAAGGATGAATCAGCAATCGGCAAAACTTGCCGCCATCGCCAATGGCGAGGCCATTTCGCTCAATGAGATACCTTTTCTGGAGCTGCTTGATTTTCAGCAGACGATCAGTTCAGGCGTAAACCGGGGACAACGGGTAAGCGCTCTCTTCGGGGCGGCGACGGCGGAGCCTGAGCTTACGTTTTTATATGTGGTGCTGGCCGATGATGAAGAAAATCATCTTCATGTCGGCCGCACTGAGGTCAAGGGCGCAAGTTTTCCTTCGCTGACTCCGCATTGTCCTCAGGTGCATCTTTTCGAGCGCGAAATTGCCGAGCAGTTTGGGCTTAAAGCCATCGGCCACCCCTGGTTTAAACCGGTGCGCTATTGTCATTCCTGGACGGGGCGCGATGCTTGGGAGCGTCCGGCAGAGGCGGCGATTCAGCCGGCGGTGGGCGATTTTTATCGGGTGGCCGGGGAACAGGTGCATGAAGTTGCCGTCGGGCCGGTGCATGCCGGGGTTATCGAACCCGGCCATTTTCGCTTTCAGTGTCACGGCGAAGAGGTCATGCACTTAGAAATCGCCCTGGGTTTTCAGCATCGCGGGGTCGAAAAGGCGCTCTCGGGAGGACCCGATGCCAGGTCCCTGCATCTGATCGAAACCCTGGCCGGTGACACCACGATCGGGCATACGATTGCCTATGCGCAGATCATTGAGGCGCTGTCGCATACGCAAAAACCGGTGCGGGCCCAGGCTCTGCGCGGTATTGCTTTGGAGCTGGAGCGTCTGGCCAACCATGTCGGTGATCTCGGGGCTCTGGCCGGCGATGTCGGATTTCTGCCGACCGCAAGTTTCTGCGGTCGGATTCGCGGGGAGTTCCTGAATCTGACCGCCTATCTCTGCGGCAATCGTTTTGGTCGCGGTCTGGTCCAGCCGGGCGGGGTCGGTTTTGATCTTGATCAGCGCGGCATTGAGGAAATGCTGCGCCGCATTGAGATTCTCAGAAAAGAATCCAGCGATGCGATCAATCTTTTATGGGAAAATCAATCGGTCATGGCGCGGTTTGAAGATACCGGCCGCCTTGCTGAAACCCTGGCCGTCGAGTTGGGGATCGTCGGACCGGCCGGGCGCGCCTCCGGGCTGATGCGTGACGTTCGTTATGATCACCCTTCGGGTATTTTTCGTTTTGCCCAGATGCCGATTTCAACCTATGATTCCGGAGATGTCTTTGGCCGGGCCTATGTCCGCTGGATGGAAATTCAGCAATCGATCGCTTTTATTGTCGAGCAGTTGAAAAACCTGCCGGCGGGTAAAGTTCGCCTGCTGCCCGGGGCTCTGCAGTCCGAAACCCTGGCCGTCGCCTTAAGCGAAGGCTGGCGCGGGGAGATCTGTCAGGTGGCGCTGACCGATGCCGGCGGCCGCTTTGCCCGCTACAAGATTGTCGATCCCTCTTTTCATAACTGGTTCGCTCTGGCTCAGGTTTTACGGAATCAGGAGATTTCGGATTTTCCTTTATGCAACAAGAGCTTCAACCTTTCCTATTGTGGTCACGATCTTTAAATTTCACTTTGAAAAGGTAGATTTTTCAAAACAGTTTAAAATCAGGGTAACGAAATGTATCAGGAAATATTGACCCGCTTCAAACAGGGCTATCGCACGATCAAATTTCCCGAAGGCCCGCTGCCGCCTCTGCCCGAGCATCTGCGCGGGCGGCCGCTTTTTGCCCTTGATAAATGTGCGCCTGATTGCCGGCTCTGCGCCGAGGTCTGCCCTGTTGCCGCAATTGAGCCGGCAACAAAAGCCCTGGATCTGGGCAAATGCCTCTTCTGTACCGACTGTGTGCAGGCCTGTCCGGCCGGGGCTATCTCTTTTTCGCGTGATTACCGATTGTCGGTGCGGCGGCGGGAAGATCTGCTGGTCAGTGTCGAACAGCAGGAGATGGTTTTGGCGGCTGAGCTCGAACGGCGTCTGTTAAAGCTTTTTGGTCGTTCTTTGAAGTTGCGCCAGGTCAGCGCCGGAGGCTGCAACGCCTGCGAAGCCGATGTCAATGTGTTAAGTACCATTGGCTGGGATCTGGGGCGTTTCGGCATTCAGGTTGTGGCTTCGCCCCGGCATGCCGACGGTCTGCTCATCACCGGGCCGGTAACCCGGAATATGGAACTTGCCCTGCTCAAGACCTGGGAGGCGGTGGCCGAACCTAAAGTTGTTATTGTGGTTGGGGCCTGTGCCATTGCCGGGGGGCCTTACCGCGGTCTGGCCGAGGTTGGCGACGGCGTGCAGAAATTACCGGTCGATCTCTATATCCCCGGATGCCCGCCCCATCCGCTGACGATCCTGGATGGTCTCTTGCGGCTTATCGGCAGGATCGAAAACCGAAGCTAGCAGATGTGTCCGCTTAAAGTCTAAGCCAGGGTGTCGATGATCTCGCCCAGAATTTCATCTGCCGTTCGCGCGGCTTTAATATTGGCTTTGATGGCCTGCTCCGATTCCATGCTTTTGACCATTTCCGTGGCGAGGTCGACGTTGGACATCTCAATCTCAACTAAATCGCCCTGCTGATTTTCTTCCAGGCGTGTGGGACCCGGGCTTAGATCGCTCGTGCGGCGCGGGGTTGGGTTTCCTGACGCTCCTTGACTAAAGATCAGACGTTGTCCTTTATAACCGTCGGTATTGAGGTTGGCGATGTTGTCGGCGCTGGTTTGAAGCCGGGCAAAATTATTTTGGATGGCATTTAATGATGTATCAAGCGTGTTGACCATAAAATTCTCCCTGATTGAAAAAAATCCTCTTGACAAAGACCCGTGCTTTAAGCTATCTAGGCCTCCGTTTGGTCAGCCGGGGTAGCTCAGTCGGTAGAGCAGGGGACTGAAAATCCCCGTGCCGGCGGTTCGATTCCGTCCCCCGGCACCAGCGTTTCAAA
>JAFGVI010000002.1 GCA_016938065.1 Deltaproteobacteria bacterium
CACCGAATCAGTTGCCAGAGACCGGTTGTTCCTGGAGTACTTGGGAGTGGCAATTAAGTAGTGTACGCCTTATCCGATTTTCAGGGTGGTACAAGCTAGTTTTTGCAGGGTTGTATTAAACCATAAATCATATTATTTCAGTCATAGTTATAATATAGTGACTGAAAAGAATAAATAAAAACTCTACGTGGCAAAAACTAAGGATGGCTCCTGAAGAAATGAGCACTAGTCACGGAAAAACCTGCGCCGCCATTATCATCCTGACGCTTCTCGGCCTGCTGGGAAATATGTTCGGCTTTCCGGTGGGCTTTAGTGTCAATTTTCTCTTCGGCTCAATCTTCGTCATTCTGGCGCTCTATTTTTTCGGTACGGTTATCGGGGTCGGCGTCGCTCTGGTGACGGCAAGCTATACCTTCACCCTCTGGAATCACCCTTACGCGATCGTCATCTTTACCGCTGAAGCCCTCTGGCTGGGCTTAAGTTTAAGAAAAAAAGACCGCAATATCATTATTGCCGACACCCTCTACTGGCTGATGTTGGGCCTGCCCCTGGTCTGGCTGTTTTACTTTTATATAATGTCTCTGGGGTTTCAGTCCACCCTCATCATTGCTCTCAAACAGTGCATTAACGGCATCTTCAATGCCCTGATCGCCACGCTCCTGATCCGGTATCTGCCTTTAAAAAAATTCACCGGCCGGAAGAAATCACTAGAGAATCAGCTCTCTCTCGCCAACTCCATCTTCCATCTGACCGCGGCTTTTTTAATGATACCAACTCTGACCATCCTGTTTCTCGGCAATCAGCGGGAGTTAAAAACCTATCAGCAGACCCTCAGCAGCGAGGTCGCCGCAAAAGCGGAAGAAGTCACTAAAATTTTCGACGCCTGGCTTGAGAAACATCTCAACGCAATCCGCATAATCGCCGACCTGGGACAGGCCTCGACGATGCAGCCCTCCGCTGAACTGCAAAAAAACTTGAGCTTGATTAAAAGGTCATTCCCGGACTTTTACAACCTCTATATTGCCGATGCCCGGGGCGAGACCGTGGCCTTCTTCCCCGAAATCAACGAAAAAGGCGAATCAACCATCGGCCTTAACTTTGCCGACCGGGAATATTTTCACCAGCTGCAAAACACATTAAAACCTTATATATCTAATGTTTTCAGGGGGCGGGGCGGGGTCTTTCAACCCATTTTCACAATTACCGTTCCCATCGTCAAAGAAAAAAGTCTGGCCGGACTGGGCCTGGGAGCGATAGATCTTCATCAGCTTCAGAACGTATTAGCTTATATTACAGAACAGAAAGAATTCTCCCTGACCATTTATGACGACTCCGATAATATTGTGGTCAGCACCAAGGCTACCAGACAACCACTGCAGAAATTTCACCTGCAGAACGAAGGGCAGATAGTCAAGCTTAACCGGAACGTCAACCTCCTGCTTCCACGCAGCAAACAAAACATCTCGATCATGGATATCTGGCGGGAGGCGATCTATTTCCAGGCGCTGCCGCTGAAAAACACAAGATGGACCTTGTTAACCGAGCTCTCGATTGCCCCGGTACGAGCCCAGCTCTATAAAAACACGATTTTCGGACTGGCTCTGGTTTTATCCCTCTATCTCCTGGCAATCATTATCTCCTGGCTGGTCGGCAGAGCCTTTGCCAGAAACCCGTCCCGGCTGGCCGCCATTTCCAGTGACCTGCCCGCCAAAATAAAAAACCGCACTACCATCAACTGGCCGGTCAGCAATATTCTGGAAATGGCCGGACTGATTAATAATTTCAAGGCCGCCGCCGACACGCTTCAGAGTCAGTTCAGCGAAATTCAGCAAAATAATGCGGAACTCGAAGATCGGGTAAGAGCCCGCACTGATGAGTTGCAGGAGTTAAATCAGACCCTTGAAGCCAGAATTGAAATCGAAGTCGAGTTCCGCCGCAGGAATGAACAGTTACTTATTCAACAGTCCAAACTCGCAGCCATGGGCGAGATGATCGGCGCCATTGCTCATCAATGGCGCCAGCCCCTGAATGTGCTGGCTTTAAGCATTCAGAATCTTCAGGATGCCTACATCCACAATGACCTGAGTCCAGCCCAGATGCAGCAGGCAACCGAGAAATCGATGAACAACATCAATCTCATGTCCCGCACTATCGATGATTTCCGGGATTTCTTCCGCACCGATAAAAAGAAAACCGTTTTTGAGGTTATGCCCGCAGTCAATAACGTCTTTCACCTGATCGGCGCCCAGTTGAACGCAAATGATATTACCTACGAAACCATTTACCACACAGACCGGCAGACCATCACCGCCGCTGACATCAAAAATAACCCATCTCTTTTTCCCAAATGCCCGGTTCTGGGGTTCAAAAATGAATTTGAACATGTAATTCTCAATATTATCGCCAATGCTAAAAATGCGATTTTGCAAAGAAGAAAAACTTCGACTCAAGAAGTTATCAGCAAAGGAAGAATCGTGGTCAATTTTTTCCGCAAGAAAAAAACACTGATCGTCAAATTTAAAGATAACGGCACCGGCATTCCGGAATCGATCAGAAATAGAATTTTTGAACCCTACTTCACCACCAGCCCCGACCATAAAGGCACCGGACTAGGGCTCTACATGTCGAAAATAATGATTGAAGAGCATATGGAGGGCCGCATTTATCTGGAAAACTGCAGCGACGGGGCTCTGATCTGTATACGCCTGCCCATCGCTTTGGCGGAGGATGAGGAAACCTGAAATGAAAGCCATCCGCATGAAACCAGCTCTTGACCTGAGCCGCCTTCTGCTCTTCCTTTTCCTGTTTCTTCAGCTCCCGGCTGAAACCGCCCAAGCGACCGGGGCGGCTGACCGGGCTGCAGTAAAAATCGGCATCCTCTCTTTTCAGCCCAAGCCCGAAACCCTGCAGAGGTGGCAGCCAATGGCTGACTACCTCAACCGCGCCCTGGCTCCCGACCGTTTCGCAATTCTACCGTTGAAAGAGGATGAACTGGAGCGCAGCATCAGCCGCAACGAGCTCGATTTCGTCTTGACCAACCCCTCCCACTATATCTATCTGAGCCACATTTACAAGCTTTCGGCCCCCTTGCTGACTGTAATTCGCGGGGTCGGCGATAAATTTCTCCATAGTTTCGGCGGCACGATTTTTACCCTGGCGAGCCGAGATGATATCCACGACCTTGGCAATCTCAAAAACTGCCGAATTGCACTGCCCTTTCGCCTGGCCTTCGGCGCCTGTCAGATGCAGGAGTATGAACTTCTTCTGGCAGATAAAAGACCACTGCGGGATGAACAGTTTGTTTTCAAGGCTCTGCCCCACACCAACATCGTTCAGGCGGTGCGCGAACATGAGGCCGACGTCGGCTTTGCCCGGGCCGGAATTCTCGAAAACATGGCGGCTCAGGGCGTAATCAAACTTGCTGAATTTAAAATCATCAACCCTCAAACACCAGCCGATTTCCCCTACCGTCTTTCCACCCGTCTCTATCCGGAATGGCCGCTGGCGGCTCTGGAGCACATCAGCCGACCGGAGCAGGGTCGCCTGCTCGCCACTCTGCTGCTGATGCCCGACCGGATTAACCAAACCCTGCCTTTCGGTATTCGCGGCTTTGCCCCACCGGCCAGTTACCAGGAGGTCGAAAATGTTTTACGAGAGCTGCGAGCAGCACCGTTCGATGTGCCTCCGGAATTTCGCTGGCAAGATCTCTGGCATCTTTACCACTGGTCCATTCTGGGAATCGGCGCCGTTTTCTTTGGCATAATTTTATTACTGATCAGGTTATCATGGGTCAAAAAATCGCTGGAAACAACCGGAACCGCGCTCAAAGAAAAGAGTGTCGCCCTGGAAAAACTGACTACGGAACTTGAATCGCGAGTGCTTGAGGAGACCGCTAAACGGAGAAAACAGGAAGCTGTTCTGGTCCAGCAGGCCAAGCTGGCGGCCATGGGCGAGATGATCGGCGCCATCGCCCACCAATGGCGGCAGCCGCTCAACGCCCTGGGCCTGTGTCTGCAGAATCTTCTCGATGCCTCGGCCTACAATGAACTGACTGCGGAATATCTTGAAAAAACCTCTCGCAAAGCCATGGGCCAAATCAACATGATGTCGCGCACCATTGACGATTTCAGAAATTTTTTCCGGATCGAGAAAAGAAAGGTGTCCTTTGACACTATGGAAGTAAGCGGCAGGGTCCTGGCGCTGCTCTCCCCGCAACTGGAAAACCAGAATATCGACTGGCGCCTGACCTGCAAAACCCACCAGCGCTCCTTCACCAGCATTGAAAAGATTGCACTCTGTGCGGAAAAGAAGGTTACCGGATACGGCAATGAGTTCGAGCATGTCATTCTAAACCTGATCAGTAATGCCAAAGAAGCGATTCTGGCGAAACGAATGCTGAAGCAAGCTCAAGATTCAGCGCCGGAAAAAGGCCATATCGAAATAATCTTCTCAAGAGAAAATGAGTGGCTGCTGATTGAGGTTAAAGACAACGGCATCGGAATCGACAGGAATCTGCGGGAGCGAATTTTCGAACCCTATTTCACCACCTGCAAAACCCACCAGGGAACGGGCCTGGGTCTCTATATCAGCAAAGTCATTATTGAAGAACATATGCACGGAACCCTGACACTTAAGATGCCGGAAGAAGAACCGGAAGATGGCGGGGCCTGTTTTACCATCAAACTTCCATACCAGGAGAATATTACCGATGATTGAAGAAGAAAGTTACAGGTTGAAAGTACTCTACGTTGAGGATGACGAGAGCACTCAGGAAGAGGTAATCAACTATTTGAAACGGCGCCATTATCAGGTGCTGACGGAAGGCAATGGCCGACTGGGGCTCGAACTTTACTACGAGAAAAAACCGGACATTGTCGTTTCCGATATCCGCATGCCGGAAATGGACGGTCTGCAGATGCTTTCGGCAATCAGAAAGGATAATCCGCAGATTCCGACCATAGTCATGACCGCTTTCAATGATGTCGGCTATCTGCATGAAGCGATCACCCTTGGGGTTGATGGTTATGTGCTCAAGCCGATTAACCTGCAGATCATGCTCGAAACCGTTGAAAAATGTTCCCAGCATGTGCTGGCGCGGCGAAATCTGGCAGCCCACCAGCGGGAGCGGGAAAAGCTGATTGAGGAACTCAATGAAGCACTGGAAAAGGTTCAGGTTCTGAAAGGCATTATCCCGATCTGCTGCAACTGCAAAAAAATCCGTGATGACCAGGGCTACTGGGATCAGGTCGAAGCCTATATCAGCAAACACTCCGAAGCCCGGTTTTCACATGGAATCTGCCCAGATTGTGTAAAAAAAATCTATCCCGAGTTCGAGGATTAAAAAGGAGAATAGAGCAAACTCTACTCGCTGCAAACCCTGACCAAAGAGGTCAGACGTGTTCTGGATAAGAGATAATTTTTTAATTGCCCCCCGCAATGGAGCCAAGAATGAAACGCCTGCTACAGAACCTGTCCATTAAAACAAAGATCGGACTAATTGTCCTGTTACCCCTGTGCGGCTACCTTATTACTTCTGCCTTGAATCTGCTCGGCACCTACCATGAATTTCAATCAGCGGAAAACATCATCAGCATGGTTGAATTTGACGGCCGCATAAGCCTGCTGGTGCATGAACTGCAGAAAGAGCGCGGCGCATCATCCGGGTTTCTTGCCAGCAAAGGTCAGAGATTCGTGGAGATTCTGAAGAAACAACGCCAGGACACCGATCAAAAAGCGGCAGACTATAACGCTGCCAGCAACGCCTTGCGGGCACAGCCGGTCGGGTTGTCTCTGACGGACAATACCAACCAGATAAACTCCATTCTGCAAGAGCTTTCCACCATCCGCCAAAAGATCTCCAGTCAGCAGATAGAGGGCAAATCGGCCATCGCCTACTACACATCCCTCATCAAAACCCTGCTCGATACCATTTCCGTCTCCAGTCATTTCAGCAACAATCCAGACATAACCAGTCAGCTTTTTGCCTATGTCAATTTTCTGCAGAGCAAAGAGCGAGCCGGCATCGAAAGGGCCGTCATCAGCGGGGTTTTCAGCCATGGCTCCTTCACCACCACAACCTACAATCGTTTTCAACAACTCATGGCCGCCCAGGAAAACTACCTTGCCGCGTTTGTCTCGGAAGCGACACCGGAAACCCGCAAATTCTACGATAACATCGTCAAGGGAGAGGCCGTGGATGAGGTTGAGCGTATGCGTCAGGTAGCATTAAACGTGGGTCTGGATCAGACCCGCTCGTTCGGGGTTGACCCTGAAATCTGGTTCAAAACCATCACCGCAAAAATCAACCTGCTTAAAAAGGTGGATGACGGCCTTGCCGAACATATCATCGCGAGTGCCCGAACGGAAGCCCAGGCCAAACAGAAAAAACTGATTTTCATTCTCTTCAGTTTTATTATCATCCTGGGGCTCAGTCTGGTGTTTATGGTCCTGACCTCATTAAGCCTTATCAAAGGTCTGAAAAAAGCGACTGCAATCGCCCTCGATCTGGCCGAGGGCGACGGTGATCTGACTAAACGCATGGGCTTTACCTCCAAGGATGAAATTGGAGTTCTGGGCCGCGGCATTGACAAACTCCTCAACACCTTGGGCAACATGATCGGGCAGGTGCAGAACAGCGGTACGATCCTGGGTAATTCCGGAGAAGAATTGACGACTCTGGCCAGTCAGATGGAAGAAGCAAGTTCCGATATACAGAACCGGGCCAACGGCGTAGCGGCGGCGGCTGAAGAGATGAGCATCAATATGAATACCGTGGCGGCAGCCGTGGAGGAAGCCGCCACGAATGTCACTACGGTTGCCGCAGCCACCGGCTCGATTGCCGAGGCCGGCATGGAGATTGCCGATAATGCGAAAAAGGCCCAGACCATGACCGACGAAGCCGTCACTAGAACGCGCAGCTCCTATGAGCTGATCAGCGATCTCGGCAGCGCGGCCCAGGAGATCGGCAAGGTAACCGAAACCATTGCCACGATTTCTACACAAACCAATCTCCTGGCTTTAAATGCCACCATTGAAGCGGCTCGGGCCGGAGATGCCGGTAAAGGTTTTGCCGTGGTTGCCAACGAGATCAAAGCCCTGGCCCGACAAACCGCCGAAGCCACCGTCGAGATCAATGCCAGAATCCAGAGAATCCAGAACTCAACCGACAAAAGTGTAAGCGAAATTGAGGAAATTCTACAGGTGATCAATAGAGTCGACAGCATCGTCGACGACATTGCCGCTGCCGTCGAAAATCAGGCCGCCACCACCAGCGAAATTGCTGAAAATATAGACCAGGCATCCATCGGCATTCAGGATGTAGCCAACAATGTCTCCCAGGTCTCTTCCGTTTCCAGCGAAGTGGCTCAGGATATTGCCAAGGTCAGTTACTCATCCCAGGAACTGGCCGATAACAGCGACAGGGTGCGTCACAGCGCGGAAGAGCTTAATAAAATGACCCGGCAGCTGCGGGAAGTAACAGATCGTTTCAAGGTCTGAAAACACCGTAGCAACCGACAACTTAGAAAATTTGCGCAAGCAATCAGGAGGGAAAATGTCAGATCAGCCGGCATATTTATTTAAGATTAAGATTCCACTCGTGCACGTCGTCGTTTTGCTCCTCTGCGGATTGCTCTGCATCGGGCTTTTCCCCGCCCTCTCCTTTGCGGCTGAGACCCAGCCCAAAAACATTTTTCTGGTCTCCAGCTACGAAAGGGGTGAACTTTGCAGCCAACCGCAGGAAGACGGCCTGCTCGAAGAGCTCGCCCGGGAAGGTTTCATTGAAAATCAAAACCTTGCGGTGCGGCGCTTCTACATGGATACCAAACGCAATTACACCACCCCTGACGCCATGGCCGCACAAGGTCGGGAGGCCCTGCGGGAGATCCGGCAAAGCCCTCCGGATCTGGTTGTCACCCTGGACGACAATGCCACCCGCGAAGTCATGCTGCCCCTGGCGGGAAGCACTATTCCGGTCATCTTTTCGGGCCTCAACGGCCAGCCTGAAGATTACAACCTGAAGGTCCACTTCATGAATAATCGTGAACGGCCGGGCCAAAATGTCACCGGCGTTTATGAAAAGCTTCAGATTGAACGTTCCTTGGCCCTGATCCAGGAAATAATTCCCAATCTGAAAAAAGTTGTCGCCCTGCTTGACCGGACACCTTCCGGTGACGCTATCGCCAAACAGCTGGCCTGCGATACCGCCGACAAAAAACTGCCGCCCAATTTTTTCATTGAACGAATCGGCACCTGGCAGGAGATGGAAGCCGCGATCGCACGCATCAACCGCGACCCGGAAATAAGTGCCTACTGCCCGGTACTCACCGCGTTAAGCAGCAACAACACCGGCAAAACCGTTACCCTGCCTGAAATTCTGCCCTGGCTTATCAAACATTGCCACAAGCCCGATCTCAGCGTCAGCTTTCTTTTCTGCCAACTCGGTCTTTTCGGCGGAGCGGCGGTCGATTTCAAAGCCATGGGCGCCCAGGCCGGTGCCCAGGCCGCGAAAATCCTTAACGGCACCCCGGCCGGAGAACTGCCGATTGAGGACGCCTCCCGCTGGGCCATAGTTTTCAATCTGAGCCGGGCCCGGCAGCTTGAGCTTACGATTCCCGCCGACATACTGGGCGCTGCCGACATTATCTATAACTCACTGCCCCTGCCCAGCCCGGAGAAACCGCTGCGCATCATGATTATTCATAGTTACGAAGAGGGTAAAGGCTGCGGTCCGATTATCGAAAAAGCCATGCTTGACGGTCTGGCCCGGGCGGGTTATGAAGACGGTATAAATCTGAGCATCACCCACCACTTCATGAAGTCGAGAATGACTTTCCTCGCAGAAGGCGCTATCGAGAAGCAGGGACAGGCGGCCATTGCGGCCATTACGACCAGTGATCCCGACATGGTTGTCGTTTTTGATGATAATGCGGTTGAATATGTCATGCTGCCGCTGGCCAAAAGCAAATATCCAATCTTTTTTGCCGGGATGAATATCGCACCTGAAATCTATAATCAGGAACACCAGTTCATGCAGAATCGCGCGCACCCCGGCTTTAATATCACCGGCATTACGGAAGAGAATGATCATGGAAAGAATTTTCGTTTTATTAAAGAACTGCTGCCTGAAGCCCGGACCATGGCCGTGGTCAGTTCCAGCAGCACCCTTTTTCTGCGCCGGATGAATCAGAATCTGCGGCAGTGGCTTCAGAACAATCATGCACAATGCCCTTTTGCCGTGGTCCAATTCACCGAAGTCAGAACCCTGGCCGACTATCAGGAGACCATGCTCAAGCTGGCTGCCGATCCCAAGGTCGACATTATCTACCCTTATGTTCCCATCAGTCTGATTCGAGCTGACGGCAGCGGGGCCCCGCTGGCCGAAGCCCTGGCCTGGACCTTTAAAAATATTAAAAAACCGGACTTCACCTGGATGATCGATTTTGTTAAAATGGGCTACCTGGCAACCTGCGGCATTGATCTTGAGGCCTGCGGGCACCAGCTCGCCGGCAAAATCGAGAAGGCGATTCAGGGAAGTCCTCTGGCTGAAATCGCCATCAGTCTGCCGCAGAAATACGCGATCGCCTTTAACCTGGCCCGGGCCCGACAGATTGGCGTAAATATCCCCCTGGAACTGTTGGACGGGGCTGCGGTGGTTTTCGATCGAATGGGCGTCTATCCTGAATATCAACCGGCCCCGGCCCATTAAAAAGATATGACTATGACGATGAGAAAAAAAAATTCCCCACAGCGCCGTTTCCAGATCTACTCTTTACGCCTGCGCCTTATCCTGGCCGTTGTCTGCGTAACCTTCTTCAGCATGGGGCTGACGGCCTACTTCAGCAGCCGCACGATCAAAAATGAAATAAACGGCAGCTGCGCCCGGGAAATCGACACCTCTCTGGCGACCTGCAACCTCTTTCTCAAACATAGGCTTGAGAGCCTGGAGACAACCACGCAAGGCTTTGCCCGGGACAATATCTGCCGCACGACCCTTCACTTTGAGGTCCTGCCCCAGCTTCAGGAACATATTGCCGAACTGTGCGCTTACCACAAATTAAGCTTTCTCGCAGTTACGGCGGCCGACGGCCGGCTGGTGGCCTTCGCCCCGGCTTTCGAGGCCGATGCCCCCCCGCTCACCCTGGCGGATCATCCCCTCACCCAGGCCGCCCTCAAAGGCGAAAAATGCGCTGCCTTTAATCAGGAAGAGATCGGTTTTCTCAAAGATGAGCTTGAAAACAAACTGCAGAAGAGAGATCACGAACCCTTACTGCTTATTGAAAGTGCGGCTCCGATCAAAATCCGCAATCAGCTTATCGGCACGGTCTTAAGCGGCATCATGCTTAATGAAAATCAGGCCATCCTGCAGGAAATGCGGACTGTCAGCCAAAACGACGGCTTAATTCTGCTTGTCGGCCAACAGATGATCCTGCACAACCTCAACAAAATAACCAGCGCCGACACCTCAACTCACGCTTTTCAAGTGCCGATCGACTACCGGAGGGCTGATCCGCAATCTCTTGGTTTATCTTCTCTACACTGCCCCAGTGCTGACAAAAACTACTATTTAGGCTATAGTTTTATCAGTAATCTTCTAAACCGGAAGATTGGTGTCCTGGTAACCCTGGTTAATGCCGACAAAAAAATGGCCCAGTTCAATGCCGGCATACTTCACATGGGGGCGATCTTCGGCGGCACCCTGTTGCTGGCGATTATTCTAGCGATTATAATCGCCAATTCAATCGCCAGACCGATCGAGCAGTTATCGCTGGCCATGAAGGAGCTGGGCCGGGGAAACCTCGCAACCCAGGTCAAAATCTCGCGCCCGGATGAAATCGGCGCCTTGAGCCTGGGTTTCAACCGCATGGCGACACTGATCAACCAGCAGTTTGAAAAACTCACTGATGAAATCGCGCAGCGGCAGAAAACCGAAATGGAACTGGCCGCCGAAAAAAGGCACCTGAGCGTCACCTTGACCAGTATTGCGGATGGCGTCATCGCCGTCGATGAGCAGAAAAAGATTCTCTTCATGAATCCGGCGGCAGAAAAGATCACCGGGCGGGATGCTGCGGCGGCTACAGGAAAACCCTTGGCCGAAATTTTAACTTTGATCAATCAGTCCGGAGAACCCGAAACCGACATTTTTGACGGTCGGTCCAAAGCGACACCACAAAAAAATCAACCGATAACGGCCCAAGATACTCATCTGCAAACTAAAGATGGGGATGTCCGCCTGATCTCGCACACCGCCGCCCCGATTGTCAACCACGGTGTGATTCTGGGCATGGTTGTCGTTTTTCGAGATATTACAGAAAGAAGAGCCCTGCAAAACGAACTTAACAAAGGCCAGAAACTTGAATCTCTGGGAATTCTCGCCGGCGGTTTGGCCCACGATTTCAATAATCTCCTCACCGCAATCATGGGCAATATTTCTCTGGCCATGCTCAAGATAAATGCAAAAACCGAAATTCTCAAATACCTGCAAAGCGCCGAATCGGCCGCATTACGGGCCCGGGACATCACACAGCAGCTGCTCACTTTTTCCCGGGGAGGAGCTCCGGTCAAAGAGCTGGCCGCGATAGAGGGGATCATACGCGAATCCGCAGATTTCTGCTTGCGCGGCTCCAACTGTAAATGCCGCTTTTTCTTTGCCCCCGGGCTCAGCAACGCCGAGATTGACAAAGGTCAGTTCAGCCAGGTCATCCACAATCTCATCATCAACGCCACTCAGGCCATGCCCCAAGGCGGCATCATCGACATCAGCGCCGAAAACATGGCCCTGACGGACCAGCGGCCGGCGGCCCTGCCGAGCGGCAATTATCTTAAAATCACCATTGCGGATCAGGGCAGCGGGATTCCTGAAAATATCAGAGAGAAGATTTTCGACCCATTTTTCACCACCAAGAAAAAAGGCAGCGGCTTAGGTCTGGCGTCAAGCTATACCATCATTAAAAACCATGGCGGTCATATTCTGATCGCAAAAACTTCAACCCAAGGCACCAGCTTTGCTGTCTACCTGCCCGCCGCATCTGGGAAAATAGCCTTGCCAGCAAACCCTGCGAGAACGTTTTTCAAAGGCCACGGCCGCATTCTGCTGCTTGATGATGAAGATATGCTGCGCGAAACCGCAACCGCCATCCTCAAATACCTCGGCTATGAGGTTGACCCGGTCGCAGACGGCTCAGCGGCAATTACCGCCTACAAACGCAGCCTCGAACAGAACCAGCCCTATGCCCTGCTGATTTTTGACCTGACCATTCCCGGAGGTCTGGGCGGAACCGAAACCCTCAGGCAGATCCTGACCCTCAACCCTAGAGCCCGGGCCATCGTCTCCAGCGGCTACTCCAACGACCCGGTCATGGCCGATTTCGCCGACTACGGCTTCATCGACCGCATCGCCAAACCCTATACGGTTGCAAAATTAACCGAGGTCCTGCAACGCTGCAACCCAAACGCGTAGACAACGAAAAAGTACAAAAATTACAGAACAGATTGTGAATTGACTCCTTAACAAAATCGGCAGCTTCGGAGCGTCGGCCGTTCTTATCTACGGGGCCATAAGAAGTCCTCTCTGGCTCAGCCCAGAAACCTTATTGCCGGTAATATTCTTTCAGCTGTTGTCGGGGTTTTTTTGCTACCAGGCACATTACCCGAACCGAGCTGGCTGGCGGCGGCACTGGGGGGGGGTTCGACGGCTATCGCGGTAATGCTTCTGACCTCCACCCTGCATCCTCCTGGTGGAGCCACCGCTTTAATCGCCGTAATTGGAATTGATAAAATTCATGCCCTTGGTTATCTCTACGCTTTAGTAACGGTAGGCTTTGGCGCCCTCATCATGCTGATTGTCGCCTTGCTGATCTATAATTTTTCCCGCAACCGCCGCTACCCTGAATTTTGGTTTTAACAATAATTTTAATCCGATGTCACCATGCCCGCCCGGCAAACCCGACCCGGAGCAAAACAAAAAAGCCACCTGTAAACCATCCCCAAACCGCTAAGATTTGAAGATGATTATCCAGATGGCTTTAATTTTCAGTTGGCGTCCCCAAGGGGATTTGAACCCCTGTCGCCGGCGTGAAAGGGTGTCCTATAGAGTACTCCGCCAGTATTTTCAACATCTTACGATGCATAAAAAGACATTAGAGGACAACAAAAGCCACCCCGCCAGCCACCAAACAGGCCACCACCCAAGCTTAGAAAGATTCCGTTATTACATCCCCTTTAGCAAGGTCAAAAACCATATCAGAGATTTGCACGTCAAACCACTCTTGAAAAACTTTATAGGTTCTTTTCTGAGGCCAAACACTGGGATCAACCATCCATGAATCCAACTCAGACTCAAAGATTATTTTGAAATTTTTCTTCAAAAAATCTTCGTAATTAAATTTATCGTAGCGATCCGGGATTAAAAATGCCGTTGGGTGGTTGTTAGCTATCTCCATTTTGGGGCCACCATCATCGAAGCTGTTAGCCCACTCAACAAATGGCTCCTTTACTTTAACAGTTATGATTGTACGATTGATGGTTTTCATTAAATTTTTCACCCCAGCTTCGAACAAGTATGTCAGCTACTAATTTGTTAGTCGCCCAACAACGGTTCCAGGCGCTGTAATAAACCTGGCAACCGGCTCTCCACAACCAACCAGACACTACCAACATCCACGCCAAAGTAATGATGAATTAGAACGTCGCGCAATCCTGCAATCTGTTTCCATGGAACATCAATATGCTCATCGCGAAATGATGGGCTGAGATTTTTAACTGCTTCACCGATAATCTCAAGATTTCTGATAACTGCGTCCTGAATCATCTTTGTTGCGAAGAACTCTTCGCGCCCACCAGCAGTATAGCTCTCAATATCCTTAATGGCGCCAATAATATGACGCAGGTAAACCAAATCATCTTTCATAATAGTCTTGCCTGGCTAAGAATTTTTTCACGCAAATGAGGACTCAGCCCTTTTTCCGTTACCACATCCACTCTACGACCGATACGCTCCTCTAGTTCCTGTTTGAACCCAATCAGGTCGAGAAGATCGCGCCCCTGTTCAAGATCGATCAAAAGATCGAGATCACTATTTTCATCAGCATTACCATCGATAAATGAGCCAAAAACCCTGATTTTTCGAGCTCCATACCGATCGGCAACCTGAAAAATGGCAGGTATGTATTGCTGTAAAGTAGCCATAATTACAATCTATACCTCGTAAATGGTAAAACACAGATTACATTAGATATGCCATATCAGAAAAATTATGCATATGTAAAGAATAAGTAGACACGACAAACTCATTACAACTGACAACCGGTGGACGCTGTAAAAAACCTATCCGAGTACAATATCGACACCTACAAACAGGTAGGCCCGATGCTCCAGATGGCATTGATTCGGTTCGACCGGCAATGAATGTACTGCCCGGACTGGATCAAAAAGCAAAAAAAAGCCACCCAGAAACCACCCCACTCGGCAAAGAGTTAAAGATGGTTATCTAAGTGGCTGAAATTATTGGCGTCCCCAAGGGGATTTGAACCCCTGTCGCCGCCGTGAAAGGGCGGTGTCCTGGGCCAGGCTAGACGATGGGGACGCATTTTCCGATGCAGATTGAAAAGATGATCTCCAACCCGAAATGGAGGCGTCTTCTAACTTAAATTTATGCGCTTGTCAACAGCAAAAAGCAGTCGGCCTAAAAAAATCAAAAAAAATTACGCCTCTCCCTTTACACAAACAAATCCCGTCCACTCGCCCAGGCTCGCCGTCGGTTTTACCTGCAAACCAAGCCCAATGTAAACTTGTTGCACATGAGAACCCTGCTCCAGCAGAATGCCGGAAAGAATGAGAGACCCGCCGGGCTGCAGTAGACGATAAAGATCAGGGGCCAGCTGCACCAGCACAGGGGCGATGATATTGGCAACTATCAGGCTGAATTTCTCCTCAATCTGGGCCAGAGGACGATTCTCCAGAGAGACCAGAGTACAAACCTGGTTGTGGGCACAGTTTTCACGCGCATTAGCCAGGGCCTCGTCATCTATATCAAGGGCGAGAACCCGACCCGCACCTCTTAAAGCTGCCAGAATCGCCAGAATACCACTGCCGGTGCCCACATCAAGCACACTGACCGGCAGCAGCGTCTTCTCTTCCAGCTGAGCCTCCAGGGCAATTGCGGCAAGGCGGGTAGTTTCATGAGTGCCGGTACCGAAACCCTGACCGGGATAGATTTTAAGAGCGAGCCGGGTTTCAGCGGCCGGCAGCTCCTGCCAGGAGGGCAGAACCAGCGTTTTTTCAGTTAACGGGGTCAGAGTAAAATTTTTCCGCCAGCCGTCAAGCCAGTCCTCATCGGCAACCATCTGTATCCGAGGTGAACCTGAAACCAGTTGCTGTTCCCTCAGCTGATCGACCAGAACGGTCAATGAAGACATAAGCTCAGCCGGGAAATAGGCTGTCAGCTGAGTAGAGTCCAAATTCTCGACTGCCCCTCCCTCCCGGCCAAGCCCCAAAGCCTGATCCCAGATACCGCCGCAACCGGCCTCATAAAGGACGTCCTCAAGCTGGGCTCTGACCTGCGGCCCTGGCAGCGGTGTGCAAATAATCGACCACCACGCGTTATCCGAGACAACCATCATCTAATCCCCTAATCCCCGAGCTTCACAACAATAAAGAGACGCACCTGCTGGCGCTGCACAAGAAAGCGCATATAGGGCTGCTTTTCCCCATCCTTAAGGGCCGTCTTGAAATCCTTAACCGTTTCAACGGCGACATTATTGACCATCAGGACGACATCGCCAACTTTCAGACCGGCATCGGCGGCCCGTCCTTCAGGATCGAGACGACTGATAATCACCCCCTGTTCCAGAGACAAACGCTGCCGGGCGGCCAACTCAGGAGTCAACTGGCGCACGGCCAAACCCAGATTATCAAGACGATCATCACCCGATTGCGCAATCTCTTCACCATTATCGCTTTCCAGGTCATCCAGCACAACCTCAACTTGCAGCATTTTGCCCATGCGCAGAACATCCAGCGTCACTTTAGTTCCCGGCTTCTTCGCCGCGACCATCCCCGGCAGACGGCGCATCTCTTCGACTTTATCGCCATCAACGGCCATAATAATGTCACCCACCTGTAAACCGGACCGGGCCGCCGGACTATCCTCGATAACTTCCGAAACCACGGCACCCTGTTTTTCCTTAAGCCCGAAAGAGGCGGCAAGTTCAGATGTCACTTCCTGAATATGCACCCCGAGACGACCCCGCGAAACCTTGCCGGTTTTAAGCTGCGGCAGAAGCTCTTTGGCCATGTTAATCGGAATCGCAAAACCGATACCCTGCCCGCTCGCGACAATGGCTGTATTTATGCCGACGACTTCACCTTTGATATTGAACAGCGGCCCACCGCTATTACCCGGATTGATCGAAGCATCCGTCTGAATAAAATCATCATAGGGCCCGGAACCGATAACCCGGCCGCGGGCGCTGACGATTCCGGCAGTAACCGTCCGCGCCAGACCGAAAGGATTGCCGATAGCAATCAACCAGTCTCCAACCTCTAATTCACTCGAATCACCCAGTTTCACCGTAGGCAGATCGTGGTCGGCATCAATCTTCAAGACAGCGAGATCGGTTTTTTCATCCCGACCGATAACTCGCGCATCATAGGCTTTCTTATCTGAAAGAGTGACCTTGATCGCGTCAGCATCTTCGACCACATGATTATTGGTCAAAATATAACCATCATCGCTGATAATAAAGCCGGAACCCAGACTTTTAACCGGCTGCTGACTGAAGCCCGGGGAGTTGCGGTCAAACTGCCCGAAAAAACGACCAAAAAAGTCCTCAAACGTGTCGCGCGAACCATGCCCGGGGAAATCAAAACCGCGGCCACCTCGCAACGCTACCCGTTTTTCCGTATTAACATTGACCACAGCCGGCGTCAGCTTGGTGACCAGGGGAGCCAGTGACGGCAGCAGCGGCGCCGCCGTTACCGAATTGACTGATAAAAGGACCAGAAGGCCAATCATTATCGACAGGGATGAACGCATTATACCTCTACAGGATCGCAAAAAAATCATCTTATACCTCCATCATCAATATTTAAGATTTACCCGGAGATCAGACAATCCATTCTCCGAGTCTTAAAAAAACATCTGCACCTGACAACATCCAAAAAAAACCACCCCCTGACCAACCCGATGGTCAGGGGGTGGTTGGCCGATCCCGAATTTACTGCAAAAGCAAATAAACAAGGAGGGGGAGGGATCAGCCGCCAACAAGGAAGAAAAGGAGTTTCTTGAAAAAGAACATAACCTGTAAAAATTATATGTGCATTAGAGAGAAATTATTTTTCATTAATTTCAGATAAAAGCTGCAGCATTATCTCTTGTAATCGGCAGTATAACTCTGAAAATACTGCCCTCGCCGACGGCGCTGTCAACCTTGATCATGCCATGATGCGCATCGACAATCCATTTAACAATGCTCAAACCTAAACCGCTGCCCCCATACTGACGACTGCGGGCCTTATCGGCGCGATAGAAACGATCAAAGATTCGCGGAATATCCTCAGCTGGGATCCCGATTCCGGTATCGGCGACCGCTATCTCAACACCTTCATCGACGCGACGCAGGGTCAGATCAATTTTTCCGCCAGCCGGCGTGTAGCGAATCGCATTTGTCAAAAGATTAACCAGCAGCTGCCGCAATCGGAGCTGATCACCGGAGACCATTTCAACTTCTTCTAAAGAGCTGCTTAACTGAATCTGATGTTCATCGGCGAGAACTTTGAAATTGGAGATCAGATTTGCCAGCAGGCTCCGCAAATCGACTGGATCGTAGTGCAGGACTTCCTGCCCCATATCACTCTTTGAAAGCAGCAGCAGATCGTTAACAATCTTGGACATCCGCTCAACCTCTTCCAGGCTGCTGCCCAGCGTCTCAAGGTAATCCTGTGCGGAGCGTTCACCGCGCAGCGCAATTTCCAGCTCGCCCCGCATAATCGTTAACGGGGTTCTGAGCTCATGCGAGGCATCAGCTGTAAATTGAGTGATTTTCTGAAAAGAGAGAGAAAGCCGATCAAGCATGCCGTTGATCGTTGAGGCGAGCTGGCCGACATCATCCCGGGCTACCGGCACGGTGATCCGTTCATCAAGATTATTAACCGTAATATGGCGGGCAGTGCGGGCAATCTCCCGAATCGGCTTTAAGGCCTTGCCCGCCAGGAACAGACCGACAACCCCGGCCACAAAGAGCAGACTGGGGACCAGAATCAGGAAAACAACCAGCAGGTTACGCATTGATTCACGGACAAATTCAAGCGAGGTCCCCACCTGCACGACACCGCGCACCTTATTGCCCTGAAAACTTTTCACGGGAAAGTTGATAAAACGAATCGGCACCTGCGGACCCAGCGGATACTGGGTCTCATAGATAATTTCTCCGGTCGTCACCACCTCGCGCACCAGATCTTTATTGACCGGAATTTTATCCTCATCAAGATTGTCGGTACGCGAGCCAATCTCTCCGGAAAGATCTAGGACGCGGACAAATTTTCCGACCGGACGCGTGCCGAAAATCCGGTTCAAACGCCGCTCAAAATCGGGCGGCAGAAAATTGGGCACCGCACAAAGCTCGGTTTTTGAGATAAGCTCAGCCATGGTCTGCAGACGACGATCAACCGAGTGCAGAAGCTTGCGCTCCATCATAACGTAGATACTGATGCAGAAACAGGCCAGAACGACGCCAAAAACCAGCACATACCAGGCCGTCAGCTTAACCCGGATACTGACCGGTCTCACTTGCCGTCGCCCTCTTTGAGAATATAGCCCACCCCGCGCACCGTATGAATCAACTTCTGGGGAAAACCGCGATCGACCTTGTTGCGCAGATAGTTGACATAAACATCAATGACATTAGTGAAGCTGTCAAAATTATAGTCCCAGACATGCTGGGTAATCATGGTCCGGGTCAACACCCGATTCGGGTTTCGCATCAGGTATTCCATCAGGGCATACTCTTTAGCCGTCAACTCAATCTCTTTGCCCCCGCGAATCACCTTATGTGAAATCAGATCGAGGGTCAGATCGGCAAAATTGAGGACATTACTGCTGGCCCCGCTGCGGCGCCGTAAGACCGCGCGAATCCGAGCCAGCAACTCTTCAAAAGAGAAGGGTTTGGGAATATAATCGTCGCAGCCGGCTTCAAAACCTTTAAGCTTGTCAACCACCATATCCTTGGCAGTCAACATAATAACCGGGGTCTCGACCTTGCGAGCCCGCAAGTTTTCAAGAATCAGCACCCCATCTTTACCCGGCAGCATCACGTCTAACAGAATCAGATCATACTCGTTCTCAAGGGCCAAGGCCTCACCTTCCAAGCCATCATAAGCAACGTCGACCACAAACTGCTCTTCTTTGAGCCCTTTCTGCAAAAAATTGGCGACCTTCTGCTCATCTTCAACCACCAGAACCTTCATCTTAAAAACCTCCAAAGCCTTATATGACTATTATTCACTATGAAAACCTTTTGTAAACCTCGAAATCAACCTAGTCAAAGCCTCAAAAAAAGTAAAGGGGGCAGACCTTAAATCTACCCCCTTTAGAAAATTATAATCTGTGGGCCGATATTTTTACCGTTTCAGGTTGACTACCTCATTGAGCAGTTCATCGCTGGTGGTAATCATCTTGGCATTGGCCTGAAAGGCGCGCTGGGCCGAAATCATTTTGACGAATTCAGTAGCGATATCGACATTGGACTGTTCCAGGGAGTTAGAAACAATAGTTCCCCGGCCGGCGGTTCCCGCCAGCCCGATACTGACATTACCCGACTTAATTGTTTCGGCCCAAATATTATCGCCTTTCTTCTCTAGGCCCCATGGACTGTTGAACATTGCCAGAGCGAGTCTGGCCAGAGCCTTGATCTCACCGTTAGAGAAAATGCCCGAAATCAACCCGTCAGAGCCGATATTAACCCCGGAAAGCGACCCCGCCGGAAAACCATCCTGAGTCTGGGAAAAGGTCGCCGAAGAGTCGGCGTACTGAGTGGTACCATCGAGACCGCTGCCCCCCTCGGTCGTACTGGCGCCGAAGTTAATATCAATTTCCTGCATCAGATCGGCGCCGCCGCCAAAATTAAAATAGACATCATTATGGCCCGTTTCACTCTTTAAAGAGCCATTCGGATTAAATTCCAGGATTCCACCGGGACCAACCTCCATCAAACGACTGCTGCCGTCATCATTAGGAATACCATTATCCAGGTCGGCACTGTTCATCACCGCATGCCACTCCCAGTGATTACTGCCCTGCTTCTTAAAATAAAAAGTTACCGTATGCGGTGAACCCAGGGTATCGTAAACATTCATCGCGGTCGAATAGGTAGCTGCAGTAGAATCAAAAACCGTATTTGGTGCATAAACACTGTCAACACTGCCTTTACTACCGGTGATCGTAAAACTGGTCACGGTTTTGGTATTATTGGGATCATATTCACTGGCAAAACCTAAAAGCTGTTCAGCTGAAGTACGCTCATCCTCCCATTTAAAACGAACGTCTTCTTCATTTCCAACCGTACCGACAAAATCAGATTTGATTGTAAATTTTCCGGTTAATTCATTATAATCAACTGAGAAATTAGGACGGTCTGCTTGAGCACTAAGAAGCTGCGTCGGATCAGTTGTCTGAGTCGCCGCATTCAACGCTGTCTGCAAGGCCACTGCCATCGAATCCGCTGCCGGCACTCGGTCTGCACCATCGCTGGCAAATAGAGATGTGTAAGGATCTGCCTGAACGTTTATTATGGCCTGATATTCAACCCCTCCAACACCAAAAATTATCGTATTATTATTATTGTTAACATAGAAAAGCTTGTCACTCAACCGAGGCAACTGATCAGAAATTACATTGGTACCATCAACCAGTAAAATGTCGTCGACTATGCCGTCAACAGGATCAGATCTATCTTTAATCTCCAAGCCGAGCAGTTCTTTCATGGAATTATCAGTTTTACTAGCAGAAGCATCAGTGGTTACATCAAGAGCTATTGGATTACCAGTCTTATTTGTAAAGGTAAATTTGCCGGTAACCTTGCTGTAAGTAACAGTAAAATCCGCTGGTAAAGCAACGCCTGTAGCAGAATCACTGAATTGAGTATCATCTTGAATTTTAGCTTGGAGTTCATTGGCTAATGTTTCACCTGTATAAGTACCATTTATCAGCGTCACTACCACAGCCGTTGGGGTCGCTGTGCCCCCAGCTGGCCCGTAATTCAGCACAAAACGATTATTATAGTCATTTATAACAAATTTAGTTTCTGAGGTTGAATCGAGATTGGCTCCCAGGCTGACGCCGGAGGTCGCCTTGCTTGAGGACGAAACATCGGAAACATTGATATCGCCGATATCGCCGGCCGATTGTCCCTCTTCATTAACTTTCCAGCCCTGGACCGTGAGATTACTGCTGTTGACCATCAGACCGTCTTTATCGAAAATAAAATCGCCGGCTCTAGTATAAAAGTTAGTACCGCCATCGGCAACAATAAAAAAACCATCGCCATCAACAGCCAGATCGGTACCGCGGGTCGTTGTTTCAAAGGAACTCTGGGTAAACAGGGTACTGATGCCGCCGGTCGTTGCGCCGCGACCGATCTGACCGGCCGAGCCGCCACCGAGACTGCTGCTGACGATATCCTTAAACTGAATACGTCCTGATTTAAAACCGATGGTATTACTGTTGGCTATATTGTTACCGATCAGAGAAATTGCATCACTGTTGACATTAAGACCACTGATTCCTGCATAAAGAGATGTGAGAGCCATAACCGCCTCCTTTTTTAGTTAATTATTTTAAAAAAACAACCGTTCAACTGGAAAACCACCTTAAATTTTCAATCGGAGGCGCTCACCCCGACAACCTGATCAATGCCTACCCGGGTGCCATCAACCAGCACCAGAATGGTATTGCCATTGGCGGGATCGGTTTCCACCCCACGAACTTCTCCACTGCCATTCACGGAGGTACTGACTATCTGACCCATTTCATCCCGGGCCACCACCTCATAAGTATAGTGGCCTTCCGTCAGAGCATTGCCGTTGGCATCCTTGCCGTTCCAGTTATAACTCTGCGCTCCCAGATCATAGTAGCCGAGTTCTAGAGTTGCAACCCTCCCTCCGGCTTCATTATAAATATCAACGGTAACCTCCTGAGCGTTATCAGCCAGCTCAAAATCGAGCGGCACCGGCTGTCCGTCCCCCTTTATCGCTGCGGAACCGGCCCCACTGCCATCAAATTCGACATTTTTACCGATCATTTCGAGAGCATTCAAGCGATTCAAGGTTGCCGAATAGTCCTGCAGCAGAGCCAGGTTATCGTTCATCGCTGTCTGCTGTTCAAGAGAGCTGAACTGCGCGAGCTGGGCCGTAAAATCGGTACCATCCATGGGCTCCAGGGGATCCTGGTTTTTAAGCTGTTCAACCAGCAAGAGCAGAAAATCCTCTTTACTGACCTCGTCACTTTTCCCCTTTGCCGGAATCGCAAAAGGATCACTGTAACTGGCACCGGTGATGATGCCGACGGTGGGATTGGACATTGACATAATCTTACCTCTCTTAAATTTTAACGCGCAATCATTAAGCCATTATATGCAAAGATCCGGGAAGCCCGACCTGAACCATCGCTGCCGCCCCGGCATCAATTTGACTTTCTGACACCAGAGAAGAGTCATCTCTGCCCCGCATGCCTGCGGATGAATAGGCCGGCCCGTGATCGGACTGAGCAAAACCACCCTGACGGTTTTGCCGCCAGGTATCGCTCCCGGCCTGATGATGATCTCCCACTGCGACCGAAGGTCCATCCCCGGATTTAGGCGGCGCCACTTTGATATCAATCTCTTTGACATCAATCCCGCGCAGGCTCAAGCTGTCCCGCAGACTATCAAGTTTACGCAGCATCGCATCTTTTACGTCGGATTGTTCTACTGTAAAAGTGGCTGACATCTCCCGTTCCCGCAGCACCAGTTTAACCTCAACTTTCCCCATACTTTCCGGCCAGAGCCTGATGGTAAGCGTCTGTTGACCTTTAACCTGGCGTACCATTCCTGATTTTATCTGCTCGATCAGATTCTCGTCACTGACCGGCAGGGGCTTGGCCGGAGCAACATTGAAGCCCCCTTTAAAAACTCTTCCGGCAAGACTTTCCGGGCTACCCGTCAGCAACTCATGAGATCTGGACAAAACACGTTCCGCAAGATATTTTTCTTTATTCCCAACTTGCGTCAACAGAGCCGAGGCAAAGTCGCCATCAATAATCTTTTTGCCGGCGCCGGCAAGGGAGAACTCCGTATTCTCGACATTTTCGGCAATAAAACCGGAAAAGTTTTGCAGAGGTAAATCGGCTTTTCCCGAAGTAAAAACAGTCTGCGTTTCCAGAGATCTTCCCTGAAGATGGAGAATGCCCATCTCCTCACCGGTCAAGGGCTTGCGCTGCGTCTCCGAGCCCGACCGTCCGCCGCTGTTTTCCCCTTTCCCCTCATCCGCAGCAAAATCATTACCGGCTTGAACCATGTTCCCCTCGGGAACCGAAGCCGAACCTTTCGCACTCGGCAAAGGATTAGTTTTCAGAGAATAATTTTCAAACCGATGGTCCCAAACTTTTTTTTGATTCGGAAGAGCCGAACCTGCAGCATTTACCGCAACCACGCCGGGCAGATCAGCCGCAGCCCGAGGCAGCAGATCACCAGATATTAAATTTTGCTTCCCTGCTGGAATATTTTCGAATGGAGCCTGCGTTTCCACGGGCACCGGCGCGCCTGCGGAGTCTCCAGCATTTAATGTTCCGGCAGAATTTGCGTTTAAAGCCTCGGCCGAATCTTGAACGGGAGCGGAGGCAAAAAAGGGAGGAGCTGGGGGGGCGGGAGCTGCTTCAGCTTCGTTCAGCCAGGCCGCTTCATTGGCCCTGTCAACTCCGTTCGTATCAACTTCGACCATATTAACCGCGGTCTCATCAACTGTTGTCTCATCAACTGCGGCCGCCGGCTCGGCGGCAAAAAAATCAACGTCTGAAGCATTCAGAGAAAATGGCTTATCTTTGATATCGGCAATATCGACCACGGGTTCGGAACCGGCATCACTTTTCGCATGGTTGACTGATTCGCTGACGGCCGCGCTGTCCGCCGGCTGAGCTGCCGGAAGATTATCGAATAAATCACGGGCTGCAACCTGAGGTTTCGCGCTTACCGAACCCTCGACATTTAATGTTTTCACAACAGTCACATCTGCAGCCTCGGCAAATTCTGAAGCGGCAGAGGCAGAGGAAACGATTTCAGATTCATTCAACCAGGTGGGTTCATTGGCTCTGTCAACTACGTTCGTATCGACTTTGGCCATATCAACTTCGGTCTCATCAACTGCGGCCTCTTCAACTTCGACCATATCAACTGCAATCTCATCAACTGCGGCCGCCGGCTCGGCGGCAAAAAAATCAACGTCTGCAACATTCAGCGGAAATGGCTTATCTTTGATATCGGCAATATCTACCCCGGGTTCGGAACCGGCATCACTTTTCGCCTGGCTGACTGATTCGCTGACAGCCGCACTGTC